>NZ_JASZYB010000004.1:600000-765627 GCF_030317205.1 Variovorax sp. J2L1-78
GCCGACGGCCAGGCTCAGCACGTGGCCGCTGCGGCCGGCGTAGAACTGGTTGTTGAGGTCGACCATCGACAGGATGCGCTCGCGCAGCGTCTCGGCGCCACGCTCGTCGGTGGCGGGCATCAGCACAGCGAATTCGTCGCCGCCGACGCGTGCCGGCCAGGCCGGGCTCTCGGCCGCCTGGCCGAGCACCTCGCCGACACGGCGCAGCAGCGCATCGCCGGCCGCATGGCCGTCCTCGTCGTTCACCTGCTTCAAGCCGTTGAGGTCGATCAGCAGCACCGACACCGGCCACGGCCCCTTGCGGTTCAGGCGGTTGAGCTCCTCGGTGTAGAAGGTGCGGTTGCGCAGCTGCGTCAGGACGTCGTGCTTGCCCAGGTATTCGAGGTAGGCCTCGGCCTTCTTGCGCGCCGTGATGTCCATCAGCGAGACCAGCACCATGCTCCAGTCGTGCAGATGCGCCTCGAGCACCGCGAACTGCATGTGGATGTTGACCAGCTCGCCGCTGAGCGAGTAGTTGATCACCTCGCGGTGCTGCAGCGTCTTGCCGACCCACAGGTCCTGCAGCTGTTCGGCGAAGGAGTCGCGCATCTCGTCGCGGAAGATGCGCGGGATGTTCTCGAGCAGCATGCGGCGGTCGTCGGCCGCGAACATGCGCAGGGTCTCGCGGTTGACGTCGATCACCCGGATCTCCTCGATGCAGCGGGTGACGAATTCCGGATGCACCTTGAGGAAGGTGTTGAAGTCGGTGATGCCGCGCTTGCGGATGTCGTCCAGCAGCTTCTTGACCGCGCTGAAGTCTTCCACCCACAGCGACACCGGCGAATGCTCGAAGAGGCCTTGCGCGTACTGCGCGCTGGCCTCGCGTTCGCGCACGGCCTTCATGCGCGCCGTGATGTCGTCGAGCGACACCAGCACGCGGTCCCACGTGGTCTCGTGGCCCGGCAGGATGCGCACGCGCAGCTGCACGTCGAGCCGGCGACCGTCGAGCGTGTAGTTGACCGTGGTGTTCTCGTAGAGCAGCTTGCCCCGCCAGAGCTGGTCGAGCTCATGGGTCATCAGCTCGGCCATGTCGCCGCTGAAGATCTGGCCGAGGCCGGCGACCAGCGCGGCGTGGTCGGCCGCGCCGAAGAGGTCGAGCGTGGTCTGGTTGACCTTGAGCACCTGGATCGACGACATGCACTCGCCCACGCGCGCCGGGTCGGCCCGCAGATGGGCGATCAGGTCTTCGACGCCTTCGGCACGCCAGCGCTCGAAGATCCGTCGCACTGCACTGAAGTCTTCCACCCACAGCGACACCGGCGCCAGGTCGAACATGGACTCGAAATCGGTCAGCTGGGACATGGTTGCTTTTCTTCGGCTCAGACAGGCGCCCGCACAGCGGGGGCCTTGGGCGCACGCGTCACCCAGTTGAACAACGGCGTGGCCATCAGCGTGGTCAGGATCGCCATGAGGACCAGGATCGAGAACAGCCCCGGCTCGATCACACCGGCCTGCAGGCCGATGTTGATGATGATCAGCTCCATCAACCCGCGGGCGTTCATCAGCGAACCGATGGCCATCGCGTCGCGGTTGCTCTCGCCGGACGCGCGTGCCGCGGCCCAGCAGGCGATGCCCTTGCCACAGAACGAGGCCGCCAGGATCGCGACCGCCGCCAGCAGGATGCCCGGGTCCAGCAGCACCCCCAGGCGGGTGTTGAGGCCGGAATAGGTGAAGAACATCGGCAGCAGGAAGACCACCACGAAGGGCTGCAGCTGCGCGCGCAGCTTCTCGGTGAGCGCGCCGCGCGGCAGCACCGCACCGAGCAGGAAGCCGCCGAACACGGCGTGGATGCCGATGGCGTCCATGGCGAAGGCGCTCAGCGCGAACAGCACCAGCGCGGTCGCCAGCAGGGTGGAACTCAAGGGCGCATCGGGCCGCACATAGGCGGCCAGCCGCTTGAGCAACCGCGAACCGATGAAGATCATGAAGAGCGCATAGACGATGCCGCCGCCGATCGCGGCATAGGCACCGCCCCACTGGCCGCCGAAGCTCGCCAGCACGATGGCCAGGATGCACCAGGCGGCCGCGTCGTCGACCGCGCCGGCCGTGAGCGCCAGCGTGCCCAGCGAGGTGCCGGCCAGGCCGCGCTCGTGGATGATGCGCGCCAGCATCGGGAAGGCCGTGATGGCAATGGCCGCGCCCAGAAACAGCGCCGCTTCGAGCGGCTTGGCCTGGGCGGAGAACAGGCCGGGAACGGTGAGCAGCCAGGGGATCAGCGCGAAGGCCAGTACGAAGGGCACGAAGATGCCGGCGGCCGACACCGAGACCGCGCTGCGGAAACGGCTCTTGAAGTGATCGGCGCGGAACTCGGTGCCCACGAGGAACATGTACATGCCCACGCCCAGCTGCCCACCGACGTAGAGCATGCCCAGCGTCTCCTTCGGGAACAGCGCGCGCTGGAGTTCCGGGAAGGCCCAGCCCAGCAGCGACGGGCCCAGCGCCACGCCGGCAATCATCTCGCCCACCACCTGCGGCTGCCCGAGCGCCTGCGCCAGGCGGCCGACGACCTGGCAGACCGTGATGATCACGGCGATCTGCAGGAAGAAGTAGACGGAAAGTTGCGTCGTGGGCATACGGTGGGCGGAGAAATCTTTGACATTCGTTCACAAACGTCCGAGAGGGATTATGTCCGTCGCCGCATTCAAGAAACGGGCCGCAACCCGGTCGCGACGGTGGGATGGCGCAGACGCACGCGCAACTCCCGTTTGAGCCGCCCGTTGTCCAGCCGCCGCGATTCGCCCATGAAGCTCAGCAGCGACACGGGCAGCTGCGCCTGTGCGGCGTCGCGCGCGATGCGCGGCGGCCGTGGCACACCGTACAGATCGGCGGCCAGGTCGATGTAGTCGCCCATCTTCAGTTCGGTGTCGTCGCTGGCATGGAAGACGCGCTGCGTGCCGCCGCGCCAGAGCGCCGCCACGCAGATGCGCGCCAGGTCGTCGGCATGGATGTGGTTGGTGTAGACATCGTCCTCGCTGCGCAGCACCGGCGTGCCCTTGCGCAGGCGCTCGCGCGGCGTGCCGCCCGTGCGATCGGGTGCGTAGATGCCGGGAATGCGCAGGATGCGCGTCGCCACGCCGGCCCGCCCCAGCCAGCGCACGGCGCGCTCGGCGTCGACGCGCCGGTGCGCCCGTGGCGTGTGCGGACGGACGGCGCGCGTCTCGTCGATGCGCGCACCGCCGCAGTCGCCGTAGACGCCACTGGTCGAACCGTAGACCAGCGCGGCGGGCAGCGAGCGCTGGTGCAAGGCGCGCACCAGCGCCGTGGTGCGCGCGTCGCGCCACCAGCGCGGGCCCTCGACATTGGCCGGCGGTGCCAGATGCAGCACACGGTCGGCCAGGCCAGCCAGCCGGCGCAGGCTCGCAGGCGCATCGAGATCGGCCACCAGCGGGCGCACGCCGGCCGCGCGCAGGGCGCTCACGCGCTCGGGCGACGAGGTCAGCGCGAGCACCTGCACCCGGCCCCGCAGGAGCGACGCCGCACGCAGGCCGATGTCGCCGCAGCCGACGATCAGCACGCGTTGCCGTCGGAAGCGCGCGGGCAGCGCGCCGGAAGGGTTGTGGATTGAGGGCAAAATCGAGGACTTCCCGCTGAGACGAACCCGAAGAATACCCATGACGAGCGCACCCCCGCACGAGGCCGGCTTCCAGATCACCGTCGAGCCCAGTGGACGACAGTTCACCGCCCAGGGCGACGAAACCATCCTCGCTGCCGGCATCCGCCAGGGCATCGGCCTGCCCTACGGCTGCAAGGACGGCGCCTGCGGCTCCTGCAAGTGCCGCAAGCTCTCGGGCGAAGTCACCCATGGCCCGCACCAGAGCAAGGCGCTGAGCGCCGAGGAGGAACTCGCCGGCTTCGTGCTGACCTGCTGCGCCACCGCCACCAGCGACGTGATGCTCGAATCGCGCCAGGTGACCGAGCTGGGCGCCTTCCCGATCCGCAAGATGCCCTCGCGCGTGCTGGCGATGTCCAAGCTCTCGCACGACGTGATGATGGTGCGGCTGCAGCTACCGGCCGGCGAGCCGCTGCAGTTCCATGCCGGGCAGTACGTCGAGTTCCTCCTGCGCGATGGCGCGCGCCGCAGCTATTCGATGGCCAATGCACCGCACACGCTGAGCGAACCGGGCACCGGCATCGAGCTGCACATCCGCCACCTGCCCGGCGGCAAGTTCACCGACCATGTGTTCGGCGCGATGAAGGAGAAGGAAATCCTGCGCATCGAGGGGCCCTACGGCAGCTTCTTCCTGCGCGAGGACTCCGACAAGCCGATCGTCATGCTCGCCTCGGGCACCGGCTTCGCGCCGATCAAGGCGCTGATCGAGCACATGAAGTTCAAGGCCATCGACCGGCCCGCCACCGTGTACTGGGGCGGCCGCCGGCCGGAGGATCTGTACATGGACGACTGGCTGCGCGCGCAGATGGCCGAGATGCCGAACCTGCGCTATGTGCCGGTGGTGTCGAACGCCGTGCCCGACGACAACTGGACCGGCCGCACCGGCTTCGTCCACCGCGCCGTGCTCGAGGACGTCGCCGACCTGTCGGGCCACCAGGTGTATGCCTGCGGTGCGCCGATCGTGGTCGACTCGGCCAAGCGCGACTACGTGGCCGAGGCCGGCCTCCCCGCGGACGAGTTCTACGCGGACGCCTTCACGACGGAAGCCGACAAGGCCCTTCCCTGACATCCCCCTCTTTCTGAACGACGGACGACAACGAACAATGAAGACGAGACACTTCCTTCTGGGCGCCCTGGCCGCCACCGCCCTGATCGCCGTGGTCCCGGCACAGGCACAGCATCGCCCGATCCGCCTGATCGTGCCTTACGCCGCGGGCGGCCCGATCGACGTCACGGCGCGCATCGTGGCCGAGCGGGTCAAGGATTCGCTGGGCACCGTGATCATCGACAACAAGCCGGGCGCCGGCGGCAACATCGGCGCCGACGCCGTGGCCAAGGCCGCACCGGACGGGCTGACCATCGGCATCGCGGCCACGGCCACGAACGCGGTCAACCCGTGGCTCTACAGCAAGATGCCCTTCAACGCGGCCACCGACTTCGCGCCCATCACGCAGATGGTCCGCGTGCCGAACGTGCTGGTGATGAACGCCGAGGCCGCGCAGCGCCTGAAGATCAACACGCTGCCCGAACTCATCGCCTACGCCAAGGCCAACCCCGGCAAGCTGAATTACGGCAGCGGCGGCAACGGCAGCGCCGGGCACCTGGCCGGCGAGATGTTCAAGCAGCAGGCCGGCATCTTCGCGGTGCACATCCCCTACAACGGCGGCAACCCGGCCCAGCTCGCGCTGCTGTCGGGCCAGGTCGACTTCAACTTCGACAACCTCGCCACCGCGGCGCCGAACATCCGCTCGGGCAAGCTCAAGGCCATCGCCGTGACGACGGCGCAGCCCAGCAGTGCCCTGCCCGGCGTGCCGGCCGTGTCCGCGACGCTCAAAGGCTTCGCGATCGACACCTGGTGGGGCCTGGTCGCGCCGGCCGGCACGCCGCACGACGTGGTCGCCAAGCTGAACCAGGCCTTCGTCGCGGCCCTGAATGCGCCGGAGACGAAGACGCGCTTCGCCACCCTGCTGGCGGAGCCGGTGTCGAACACACCCGAGCAGTTCGGCGCATTCATGAAGAGCGAACTGGCGAAGTACGAGAAGGTGGTGAAGGCCACCGGCGCCAAGGTCGACTGAGTCGACGGCGTTGGCCGAGGGTCGGTGCGGTGCGGTCGGAGCGCCGATTGGCCGCGTTTTCTGGACAATCCATCCAGCCTGGCATCGCTGATCTTTGGTATGCGGCTGCCTAGACTCGCGGCTTCGCTACACGCACTCAGGAGATCGCCATGGCAGACCATTCCATCCAGGGCAAGACCGCCCTCATCGCCGGCGGCGCCAAGAACCTCGGCGGACTGATCGCGCTCGACCTGGCCAGGCAGGGCGCCAAGGCCGTGGTCATTCACTACAACAGCGCGGGCAGCAAGGCCGATGCCGATGCCACCGTGGCTGCGGTCAAGGCGGCAGGCGCGCAGGCCGTTGCGATCCAGGCCGACCTGACGACGGCCGGCGCCGTCGAGAAGCTCTTTGCCGACGCCATCGCCGCGGTCGGCAAGCCGGACATCGCCATCAACACCGTCGGCAAGGTGCTCAAGAAGCCCATGGCCGATGTCAGCGAGGCCGAGTACGACGAGATGACGGCGGTCAACGCCAAGACCGCCTTCTTCTTCCTCAAGGAAGCCGGCAAGAACCTGAACGACCACGGCAAGATCTGCACCGTGGTCACTTCGCTGCTGGGCGCGTTCACCCCGTTCTACGCCGCCTATGCCGGCACCAAGGCCCCGGTCGAGCACTACACGCGTGCGGCCGCCAAGGAGTTCGGCGCCCGCGGCATCTCGGTGACCGCGGTCGGCCCCGGCCCGATGGACACGCCGTTCTTCTACCCGGCCGAAGGAGCCGATGCCGTGGCTTATCACAAGACCGCCGCGGCGCTCTCGCCGTTCAGCAAGACCGGACTGACCGACATCGAGGACGTCGTCCCGTTCATCCGGCATCTGGTCAGCGACGGCTGGTGGATCACCGGGCAGACGATCCTCATCAACGGCGGCTACACCACCAAGTAGGACGCTCCGGCCCGGGAAAGACGGGAAAAGCGGGAGCTTCGACATGCATGTGCTGATGGTCATGGCTGGCGGCCTGGTCCTCCTGGGCGTTTTCGTCTTGTTCGGCTGGCTCTGGGGTGCGAATGCGGCAGGCATGGCACTGGCGGCCAAGGTCTTCTTGCCCGCATGGCTGCTGATCGCGGCTGCCAACATGTGGGTGGGCGTCGCCCACGCGGGCTACAACGTGCGCGAAGAATTTCCGATCCTGCTGCTCGTCTTCGCGGTGCCCGCGTTCGCGGCCGGCCAGTGCCTACGGGCGGCCGGGCGCCACTGACATGTCGGTCGAAGGCAGTGCCCGCGACTGTCCAAGGTCGTGACCTTATTGGGTGCCGCCGTCTTGGTTGAGCCGCTCTTCGGCGGGTGAGCATCCATCCGTCCGATCGGGCACAGCGCTCAAGGTTAAATGCGGCATGGACAAGCTCGATCAATACCGCGTCTTCGTGCAGGTGGCCGAGATGGGCAGCTTCATCAAGGCAGCCCATGCACTGGAGTTACCGCGCGCCACGGTCTCTGCTGCCGTTCAGCAACTCGAGGAAAAGATCGGTGCCCGCCTGCTGAACCGCACCACGCGCCAGGTTCACCTGACGACGGATGGCGTGCAGTTGCTCGAGCGCGTGCGCCTGCTGCTGGCCGATGCCGACGATGTCGAGCAGCTGTTCCAGACCAGTCAGCGTCAAGTCGCCGGCCAGCTCCGGATCGACGTGCCCAGCCGCATTGCGCGACGGCTCATTGCGCCAGCGCTCCCCGGCCTGCTGCGTCGCTACCCGCGGCTGCAACTGGTGCTCGGCTCCACCGACCGCGCCATCGATCTCCTGCAGGAAGGCGTGGATTGCGCGGTGCGCATCGGAACCCTGCATGACAGCAGTCTGGTGGTCCGCCCGCTGGGGCATATCGCGCTGATCAACTGTGCGAGTCCGGCCTACTTGCGTGAATACGGCGTACCGGAAAAACCGGAGGACCTGCTGAAGGGGCACTGGGCGGTCGGCTACGCATCACCGACCAGCGGGCGGGCGCTTCCCTGGGAGCATCTGGACGCCTCGGGCCGGACGCAGAACGCAGCGCTGCCCAGCCGTGTCATCGTGAACAATGCCGAGAGCTACATCGCCGGCTGCCGCGCAGGCACCGGGCTGATTCAAATCCCCCGCTTCGATGTCCAGCATCTGCTGGACCGCGGCGAGCTGGTCGAGGTCATGCCGGCGCATCGTGCAGCATCGATGCCGGTCTCGCTCCTGTATCCGCACCGGCGCCAGCGCTCGCGGCGTCTTGTCGCCTTCATCGAATGGTTCTCGGGGTTGATGGAGCCCCATCTTGAGCGCACGGTATGACAGCTGGCGAGATCAATCGCCTATCACGTCGTACAGGCGCAGGATCCATGAGACTTGGTAGGTCAGGCTGACCACGGCAAAGGCGCCATGGAAGCGCGCATTGGCAGTCAGAGCGGCCGTCACACATAGCACCACGTAGACGACAATCCGGATCGGGTATTCGTAGCCCTGCGCCGCCAGGTGTTCTGGACCCTTGATCCAGGTATCTGCAACGTCGACGGCGTATGTCGTGGCCAGCAGCCCGAAAAACCATCGCCGACGGGACATGAAGTAGTCGCGGTAGCCCGCGTATTCCGCCAGGTCGTCGGGGAAGAGAATGGCACAAAGAAAGTAGTAGAGCGCGGCATAGCCGACGACGAAGACATAGGTCTCGAAGCGCCACACCTGTAGGTGCGAGAGGGAGAACTCCCACCACCAGAAGTGCATCATCGACAGCAGCAGGGACAGCGCCCACAGCAAATGAACACCGTAGGCACGCTTGCGCCCAGGATGCTGGACGAACCGCGCCACACCGGACAGCAGCCGTGCGATCCCCAGACTCACCACCATGCTGAGCACCACACGAATGTGGGAAAAGACCGCCGGATCGACGGAGGTCTGGGCGTCCATCAGAACGGCACGGCGGACGATGCCTGCGAGGGCGGCTTCTCTATTCGCCCAGATAGGCGGCTCGGACCTTCGGGTCGTTGAGCATGACCTTCGCGTCACCCGCCATGGTGATCAGCCCCGACTCCATGACGTAGCCGCGGTCGGCGATCTGCAACGCGCGGCTGGCGTTCTGCTCGACCAGCAGCACGGTCACGCCCTGGTCGTAGACGTTCTTCACCACCTCGAAGATCTTGTCGACCATGATCGGCGACAGGCCCATCGAGGGTTCGTCGAGCAGCAGCACCTTGGGCTGCGCCATCAGCGCGCGGCCCATGGCGAGCATCTGCTGCTCGCCGCCCGACATGGTGCCGGCCAGCTGGTCCTTGCGTTCCTTCAGTCGCGGGAAGATCGCGAACATGCGCTCGATGTCCGCCGCGATACCGCCCTTGTCGTTGCGGATGTAGGCGCCGATCTGCAGGTTCTCGGTGATGGTCATGCGCGTGAAGACGCCGCGTCCCTCGGGCACCATCACCAGGCCTTCGCCCACCAGGTCCCAGGCGCCGCGGCCCTTGATGCTGCGGCCGAGGAACTGGATGTCGCCGTCGACGAAGGGCAGCGTGCCGGTGATGGCCTTCATCGTGGTCGTCTTGCCGGCGCCGTTGGAGCCGATGAGCGACACCAGTTCGCCTTCCCGCACCTCGAAGTCCACGCCCTTCACGGCCTGGATGCCGCCATAGGCGACCTTCAGGCCGCTGACCTTCAGCAGGGTCTTGCCGGTCGCGCCGGTGGAGGCAGGTGCCGTGGCAGTGATCGTTTCGCTCATCTCAGTGTCCTCCGGTGCCGAGGTAGGCCTCGATCACCTTTTCGTTCTTCTGCACTTCCGCGGGCGTGCCCTCGGCGATCTGCTTGCCGTAGTCGAGCACCGTGAGGCGGTCGCACAGGCCCATCACCAGCTTCACGTCGTGTTCGATCAGCAGGATGGTGCGGTTGTCCTTGCGGATCTGGCTGATGAGCTCGCGCAGCATGACCTTCTCGGTCGCGTTCATGCCGGCCGCCGGCTCGTCGAGCGCGATGAGCTGCGGGTCGGTCGCCAGGGCGCGCGCGATCTCGAGGCGGCGCTGGTCGCCGTAGCTCAGCGTGCGGGCCTTGTAGTCGGCGAACTTGCCGATGCCGACGTAGTCGAGCAGTTCGTGCGCGCGGTCGGCGATCGCGGCCTCTTCGGCCTTGAAGCTGCCGGTGCGCAGGATGGCGCCGATCACGCCGGAATGGGTGCGCACATGGCGCCCGACCATCACGTTCTCCAGCGCGGTCATGTCCGCGAAGAGCCGGATGTTCTGGAAGGTGCGTGCGATGCCGGCCTTGGCCACTTCGTGCACGGCCGTCGGCTGGTAGGGCTTGCCGGCCAGCTCGAAGCTGCCGCTGTCGGGCGTGTAGAGCCCGGTGATCACGTTGAAGAAGGTGGTCTTGCCGGCACCGTTGGGGCCGATCAGGCCGTAGACCTGGCCGCGCTGGATCTTGATGCCGACGTCCGACAGGGCTTGCAGCCCGCCGAAACGCTTGGAGATGCCGCGGACTTCGAGGATGGTGTCAGTCATGGTCTGGGGTTCCATCCGTCTCAAGGGTTGATCGACATGGGGCGCGCGGGTGCATGCGGCACTTCGTCGGCCGGGCTGTCGACGCCCGTGGCTTCGATGGGGGTGGCGTCGCCACTCCTGCGCTTGAGCGACTTGCCATGCTCCGGCGACGGCCACAGGCCGCGCGGACGCACCAGCATGATCACGATCATGGCCAAGGCGATGAACAGTTGCCGCAGGATCGACGCGTCGAGCCGGCCGTCGGTCATCGACTGCAGCGGGCCGGCGATGTAGCGCAGCACCTCGGGCAGCGCCGCCAGCAGCACCGCGCCCAGGATCACGCCCGGCAGGTGGCCGATGCCGCCCAGCACCACCATCGCGACGATCATCACCGACTCCATCAGGCTGAAGGATTCGGGCGACACGAAGCTCTGGAAGGCAGCGAACATCGCGCCCGACACGCCGCCGAAACTGGCGCCCATGCCGAAGGCCAGCAGCTTCATGTTGCGGGTGTTGATGCCCATCGCCTTGGCGGCGATCTCGTCTTCGCGGATGGCCATCCAGGCCCGGCCGACGCGCGACAGCTGCAGCCGGTGCGAAATGATCACGGTGACGATCACCAGCGCCAGGAACAGGTAGTAGTAGAGCGACACCGACGAGATCGTGTAGTCGCCGAACTTGAACGGCCTGCCGAGGTTGAGGCCCCAGAAGTGCACCGGATCGATGGCGTCCAGGCCCTTGGGACCGTTGGTCACGTTGTACGGATGGTCGAGCGTGTTCAGGAACACGCGGATGATCTCGCCGAAGCCCAGCGTCACGATCGCCAGGTAGTCGCCACGCAGGCGCAGCGTGGGCGCGCCCAGCAGCACGCCGAACATGCCCGCCAGCACCAGCGCCAGTGGAATCACGATCAAGAGCGGTGCATGCAGTCCGTTCGGGAACATGGCCTTGATGGCCGGGAAGGTGTCGGTGAGATGGGGCGAGCCCAGCAACGCATAGAGATACGCACCGATGGCGAAGAAGGCCACGTAGCCCAGGTCGAGCAGGCCGGCGTAGCCAACCACGATGTTCAGGCCCAGGGCCAGCAGCACGTAGAGCAGCGCGATGTCGACGATGCGCACCCAGGCATTGCCCTGGGTCTGCAGCAGCAGCGGCAGCGCCAGCAGCGCGACGGCGGCGATCAGGAAGACGATGAGGTTCTTGCTTTTCATGGCGTCTCTTCCTTCAGGCTCGGTCTGCCACACGCTCGCCCAGCAGGCCGGAAGGCCGCACGGTCAGCGTCAGGATCAGGATGACGAAAGCGAAGATGTCGCTGTGCTGGCTGCCCAGGACACCGCCGGTGACCGCGCCCAGGTAGCCCGCGCCGATGGCTTCGATGAGGCCGAGCAGGATGCCGCCGACCACCGCACCGGCCAGGTTGCCGATGCCCCCGAACACGGCCGCCGTGAAGGCCTTGAGGCCCGGGCCGAAACCCATGGCGTGCTGTGCGATGCCGTAGTTCGACGCGTACATCACGCCGGCGATGGCCGCCAGCACCGCACCGATGATGAAGGTGGCGGAAATCACCATGTCGGGCCGGATGCCCATGAGCGAGGCGACCCGCGGGTTCTCGGCAGTGGCGCGCATCGCGCGGCCGAGCTTGGTGTAGTTGACCAGCCAGGTCAGGATGGCCAGCGAGATCGCCGTGACCACCAGGATCATGATCTGCGTGGGCGAGATTGAGGCGCCGCCGACCACGATCGATTCGCTCGGCAGCAGCGTGGGGTACGCCTTGTTGGTCGGTCGCCAGATGATCATCGCCAGCGTCTGCAGCAGGATCGACATGCCGATGGCGGTGATGAGCGGCGCCAGCTTGGGGCTGTTGCGCAGCGGCCGGTAGGCCACCTTCTCGATCACGAAGTTGAGCGTGGCCGCCACCACGCACGCGATGATCAGGGCCAGCAGCAGGATCAGCCAACCAGGCGCACCGGGCATGGCGTCGCGCATCAGGCCGATGACCGTCCAGCTGGTCAGCGCGCCGACCATCAGGACTTCGCCGTGCGCGAAATTGATGAGGTTGATGATGCCGTACACCATGGTGTAGCCCAAGGCTATCAAGGCGTACATGCTGCCGAGAACCAGACCGTTGATGATCTGCTGCAGCAAGATTTCCATAAAGAGTCCCTAATGTGATGGCACCTTTGCGAGGTGCTTTCGCTCCCCTGCGACGCCGGGTTGACGCTGCAGAGCCCATCTAGCAAAAAACCCGCCAGCATGTGGCGCATGGCGGATTTGTGGGCGGGATTGTAGTCAGGAGCATGCGCCGTCATGGTGCAGTCCAGCCGGGGGATTTACCCCTTGACGCCGGGCCGCTTCGATGCCGGCTCGGGCAGTGCCCCTTGCCTTACTTGGCGTCGCCGTTGCGGCGCTGCAGTTCGCGCATCTTCTCGGCAATGCGAATTTCCAGGCCGCGCTCGACCGGCTGGTAGAAGCCCGGGGCGGCCATCCCGTCGGGCAGATAGCTTTCGCCGGCCGCGAACCCGCCCTCTTCGTCGTGCGCATAGCGGTAACCCTTGCCGTAGTCGAGCTCCTTCATGAGCTTCGTCGGGGCATTGCGCAGGTGCATGGGGACGGGGCGTGTGCCGTCCTTCTTGATGAAGGCCTTGACCTCGTTGTAGGCCTTGTAGACCGCGTTGGACTTGGGCGCGATGGCCAGGTAGACCACGCATTCGGCCAGCGCCAGTTCGCCTTCGGGCGTGCCCAGGCGCTCGTAGACCTCGGCGGCGTCCAGGGCCAGCCGCAGCGCGCGCGGGTCGGCCAGGCCAATGTCCTCGCTGGCCATGCGCACCAGCCGGCGCGCCATGTAGCGCGGGTCGGCGCCACCATCGAGCATGCGCACGAACCAGTAGAGCGCGGCGTCGGGGTCGCTGCCGCGCACCGATTTGTGCAGCGCGCTGATGGTGTCGTAGAACTGCTCGCCGCCCTTGTCGTAGCGGCGCATGCGCTCGCCCAGCACGCGCAGCAGCCAGTCGTCGGCGATGTGGTCCAGCTTCTCGGCGCGCGCGGCCACGGCCAGCGTCTCGAGCGTGTTGAGCAGCCGGCGCGCGTCGCCATCGGCGTAGGCCACCAGCCGGTCGACCGCCGCATCGTCGATCGTGGGCACCGCGTCGATCGCCTGCGCCTTGGCGACGATCTGCTGGAGGTCGGCTTCGGTGAGCGGCTGCAGCACATAGACCGCCGCGCGCGACAACAGTGCCGAGTTGACCTCGAAGGACGGGTTCTCGGTGGTCGCGCCGATGAAGGTGAACAGGCCCGATTCGACATGCGGCAGGAAGGCGTCCTGCTGGCTCTTGTTGAAACGATGCACCTCGTCGACGAAGACGATGGTGCGTCGCTGCTCCAGGCCATCGCGCGCCACGGTGGCGCGCTCGACGGCGTCACGGATGTCCTTCACGCCGCCGAGGACGGCGCTGATGCTCAGGAACTGTGCGTCGAAGGCATCGGCCATCAGCCGGGCGATGGTGGTCTTGCCGGTGCCGGGCGGGCCCCAGAGGATGCAGGAGTGCGGCTGGCCGGATTCGAAGGCGATGCGCAGGGGCATGCCGGGGCCGAGGAGGTGCTGCTGGCCGATCACCTCGCCCAGGGTTTTCGGACGAAGGCGTTCGGCGAGGGGAGGCAGGGTGGAAATGGCCATGAGCGAGGGCCATTCTCGCCGCGGCCCGTTCAGGCCTGGCACGCGGCTGGTGGCCGGTATGTGACGGCTATTGCTTGAGCACGTCTGCGCCGGCGGGCGCCTTGAAGGCGAAGGCACCGGCGCCCAGCGCGGGGTTGACCTCGACCTTGCTGAACTTGAGCACCGAACGCTGGCCGAAGCTGTCCTGGATCTCCAGCGCCGCGAGCGCTTCGCCCTGGAAACCGACCTGGATGCCCTGCAGCTGTCCGTCCTTGGCCTTCGGTGTGGCCTTGACCCACTGCAGGCCATCGCGTTCCGGTGCCGACTCCAGCGTGAAGTCGGCCTGCAGCGCGCGCAGGTCGGGCGCGGCGGCGATCAGGGCCGCGGGTGTCGAGCCCAGGGCCTGCGCCTGCGCGCGCTGCGTGACCTGGTTCAGGTCGGCGTCGTAGAGCCACAAGGTCTTGCCGTCGGCCACGATGGTCTGCGCGAAGGGCTTCTTGTAGTCGAACTTGAACTGGCCCGGGCGCTGGAATTCGAAGGTGCCGGTCGACACCTTGGCGCGCGCGGGCTGGCCTTCCTTGGCCGGGGCCGTCACCGTCTGCGTGAACTCGGCGCGGCCGGACTTCACGTTCTTCACGAAGGCCTCGAGGCTTTCCATGCCCGTCGCCCAGACGCTCATCGCGGCGCCTGCCATGCAAAGACCGACCAACGATTTCTTCAACGATTGCATCCTGTTCCGTTCATTCGGTGCGCGCAGGCACCAGGATCTCGCGCTGGCCCGCGCCGCTCATGGCGCTGACCAGCCCCGCTTTTTCCATGTCCTCGACCAGCCGCGCCGCGCGGTTGTAGCCGATCTTCAGGTGGCGCTGCACCAGCGAGATGCTGGCCTTGCGGTTCTTGAGCACGACTTCGACCGCCTGGTCGTACATCGGGTCCTTCTCGGCGTCGCCGCCACCGTCTCCCAGTAGATCGCCGTCGCCGTCGACGGTTCCGCCTTCCAGCACCCCCTCGATGTAGTCCGGCTCGCCCTGGCTCTTGAGGTAGGCCACCACGCGGTGCACTTCCTCGTCGCTCACGAACGCACCATGCACGCGAATCGGCAAGCCCGTACCACTCGGCATGTAAAGCATGTCACCCATGCCCAGCAGGGCCTCGGCGCCCATCTGGTCGAGGATGGTCCGCGAGTCGATCTTGCTGGACACCTGGAAGGCGATGCGGGTCGGGATGTTGGCCTTGATCAGGCCGGTGATCACGTCGACGCTCGGCCGCTGCGTGGCCAGGATCAGGTGGATGCCGGCCGCGCGTGCCTTCTGCGCCAGGCGGGCGATGAGCTCTTCGATTTTCTTGCCGACGACCATCATGAGGTCGGCCAGCTCGTCGATGACCACCACGATGTGCGGCTCGCGGCGCAGCGGCTCGGGGTCGTCCGGCGTCAGGCTGAAGGGGTTGTAGATGAACTCCTCGCGCGCCTTGGCCTCGTCGATCTTGGTGTTGTAGCCGGCCAGGTTGCGCACGCCCAGCTTGCTCATGAGCTTGTAGCGGCGCTCCATCTCGGCCACGCACCAGTTCAGGCCGTGCGCCGCCTGGCGCATGTCGGTGACCACCGGCGCCAGCAGGTGCGGGATGCCCTCGTACACCGACATTTCCAGCATCTTCGGGTCGATCATGAGCAGGCGCACGTCGCGCGCCTCGGCCTTGTAGAGCAGGCTCAGGATCATCGCGTTGATGCCGACCGACTTGCCCGAGCCCGTGGTACCGGCCACCAGCACGTGCGGCATCTTGGCGAGGTCGGCCACCACCGGGTTGCCGATGATGTCCTTGCCCAGGCCCATCGTGAGGAAGGACTTGCCTTCGTTGTAGACCTGCGAGCCCAGGATTTCGCTGAGCTTGATCGACTGCCGCTTGGCATTGGGCAGTTCGAGCGCCATGAAGTTCTTGCCGGGGATCGTCTCCACCACGCGGATCGACACCAGCGACAGCGAGCGAGCCAAGTCCTTGGCCAGGCCGACGATCTGCGAGCCCTTCACGCCGGTGGCGGGCTCGATCTCGTAGCGGGTGATCACCGGGCCGGGCGATGCCAGCACCACGCGCACCTGCACGCCGAAGTCCTTCAGCTTCTTCTCGATCATGCGCGAGGTCATCTCCAGCGTATCGCTCGAGACGGTTTCCTGGCGCAGCTGCGCCGCATCGAGCAGGTCGACCTGCGGCAGCTTGCTGTCGGGCAGCTCGCGGAACAGCGGCTTCTGGCGCTCCTTGGCGACGCGGTCGCTCTTGGGCACCTCGGCCAGCGCCGGCTCGATCTGCACCGGCGGCGCCGGCGCCCGGCGCTTGGGCCGCGGTTCGGGCGGCAGCGTGTCGTCGACCAGCATCGGCTCGCTGTCGCGCGCCTCCGGGAAAACGACCTCTTCGCGCTCACGCGCGGCCTGTCGGCCGAGCGCGATGTCCTCCGCGATCTCTCGCTTTTCACGGCGCGATTCGAACAGCGAGTACACGCGGGCGCCGATGCGCTCGGCGATGTGGCTCCAGGAGAAGCGGAACACCAGCGCCGAACCGATGACGCCCCCCGCGATCGCAATCAGCGCCGAGCCGGTGAAGCCCATCCACTTGACGCTCAGCGGGCCGACGACATAGCCGAGGATGCCGCCACCGTGGCCAGGCAGGCGGAATTCGAGGCGATAGAGGCGGGACCATTCGAGCATCGCACTGGCACAGAGCAACAGCACCAGGCCGAACCAGAAGGCGAGACGGCTTCGGTTGAAGCGGCCCAGGGGCGCCGCCGCGGGCGCGCCGCCGGCCTCGCCCCCGCGCAGCCACCCGGCAAGCGACGACAGCCACACGCGCAGGCCGGCGCCCAGCGCCCACCAGATCGAGTAACCGCCGAGAAAGTAACTGCCATCGGCGATCCACGCCCCGATGCGACCGCCCCAGTTCTTCACCTCGCCGCCCGTGCCCGAGGTCGACCAAGCTGCATCCGAGGGTGTGTAGCTGAGCATCGCAATCAGCCAGAACATCAGGGCGACGAAGCCGGCGATGAGGGTGATTTCGTGCGCGAAGCGCAGGGCGCGCACGCGCACCGGCGGATCGCCCGCGGTCGAGGACTGGAGAGTGTTCAAGGAATAAGTCATGGGCTGCGCAATGCCCCGACGGCCGAAAAAGACCGCGGGCGCATGGAGACTACAACGGAAAACGGCGCAGACAGGCGCCGGGCGTGGCGTTTGCGCAAAGGTCGGCGGGGCCGGATGCCCACCGCGGCGTCAGGCCAGCGAGGAGAGCCGATCCTTGACCAGCATCGATCCATCGGGTTGTGTCTGAACGAAACCGCGCTCTTCCAGGTCCTTCATCACGCGACTGACCATCTCGCGCGACGCACCGACCATCTTGGCCAAATCCTGGCGGGAGATCTTGTCGCGGATTTTCAGGTTGCCCTGGCCGTCGTCGACCGCGAACTCGATGAGGGAGCGTGCGACGCGGCCGTAGACGTCCATCAGCGCCAGCGATTCGATCTTGCGGTCGGCGTGGCGCAGGCGCTGCACCAGGCCGCGCATGATGTTGTACGACATCGACGAGTTCTCGGGCAGGCAGCGCGAGAACGCGTCGCGGTCGAGCATGAGGACGTCGGTCTGGATTTCGGTACGGACGGTGGCCGAGTGCGGCTCGTCGTCGATCAGACTCATCTCGCCGATGTAGTCACCGGGCTGGAGCGTGGCAAGGATCACCTCGCGACCCCGGCTGTCGGTGCTCATCACCCGCGCGCGGCCCGTCAGGATGATGTAGAGGGCATCGGTCTTCTTGCCCTGCTCCACGATGACTTCCGCGCGCTTGAAACGCTTTTTGACAATTGCGTCGGCAATGCTCGCAGACTGGGTGGGTGTCAGTGCGGCGAACAAGGGCACTCGGCGCAGCAATTCAAGGTTGGACAGCATCGACATTCATCAATCCCCGATAACGCGCGAGTCGATCCTTCATGGATTCATACAATCGCACGTATTGAAAACGTCCCCTCCCGGAGCGGACCCGAACGGTGATACTCAGAGGTAATCACCCCTGAAAATGTACACCCTGATACACGAAAAACGACAGGTTTTCCATCTATGTCCTCAATACAACACGCCAAGGTCCTGATTCTTGGCTCCGGCCCTGCCGGTTACACGGCTGCAGTCTATGCCGCGCGCGCGAATTTGCAGCCTCTGCTGATCACCGGCATGGCGCAAGGGGGACAGCTCATGACGACCACCGAAGTCGACAACTGGCCCGCCGATGTGCATGGCGTCCAGGGCCCGGAACTGATGCAGCGTTTTCTGGAGCACGCCGAGCGCTTCAAGACACAGATCGTGTTCGACCACATCAGCGAGGTCGACTTCAGCCAACGCCCCTTCACGCTCAAGGGCGACAGCGGCACCTACACCTGCGACGCGCTCATCATCGCCACCGGCGCCTCGGCCAAGTACCTCGGGCTCGATTCCGAACAGCATTTCATGGGCCGCGGGGTCTCCGGCTGCGCCACCTGCGACGGCTTCTTCTACCGCGAGCAGGAAGTCTGCGTGATCGGCGGCGGCAACACGGCCGTCGAAGAAGCGCTGTACCTGTCCAACATCGCCAGCAAGGTCACGCTGGTGCATCGGCGCGACAAGTTCAAGGCCGAGCCGATCCTCGTGGACAAGCTCAACGAGAAGGTGGCCGAAGGCAAGATCGTGCTGAAGACGCACAAGGTGCTGGACGAAGTGCTGGGTGACGACTCGGGCGTGACCGGCATCCGGCTGAAGAGCACGGAAGGCGATGCCACCGAGCAGATCGACCTCAAGGGCTGCTTCATCGCGATCGGACACCATCCGAACACCGACATCTTCCAGGGTCAATTGGAGATGAAGGGCGGCTACATCGTGACGAAATCGGGGCTCCAGGGCTTCGCGACGATGACCAGCGTCCCTGGCGTTTTCGCGGCGGGCGACGTGCAGGACAACATCTACCGCCAAGCCATCACCAGCGCCGGTACCGGCTGCATGGCCGCCCTCGACGCCCAACGCTTCCTCGAGCAGGAATAACGCCGTCCGTCGGCCGGCCACCACGCCTCCTCCGCCAGGCAGTGGCGCGAGGGGTATTGAGGCTATAATCCGAGGCTTTGCCGAAATCGCAGCCTTTGAGGCCGACCGGCAGCCGGGGTACCGCCACCCGTTTCTGGCGAGGTCAAGCTGCAGAACATCCCGCGACGCCCTGTCGCGCAAGCCCTCGGGTGAAAGCCCATGGGTTCAACGGATGCCAGCTGTTTATGAAAGAAGTGTCCACATGGCACGCGTATGTGACGTCACGGGCAAGGGCCCGATGGTCGGGAACAATGTTTCCCACGCCAACAACAAAACCAAGCGCCGGTTCCTGCCGAACCTGCAATACCGTCGTTTCTGGGTCGAGACCGAAAACCGCTGGGTTCGCCTGCGTGTTTCGAGCGCTGCACTGCGCCTGATCGACAAGAACGGCATCGATGCCGTGCTCGCAGACCTGCGCGCACGCGGCCAAGCTTAAGGAACACCATCATGGCAACGAGCAAAGGCGGACGCGAAAAGATCAAGCTGGAATCCACCGCGGGTACCGGCCATTTCTACACGACCAGCAAGAACAAGAAGACGATGCCTGAAAAGATGTCGATCATGAAGTTCGACCCGAAGGCGCGCAAGCACGTCGAATACAAGGAAATCAAGCTGAAGTAATTCAGCGCGATGCCCCGAAAAAGCCTGCTGGTTCAGCAGGCTTTTTTTATGCCACGCCGATTGACGGCTGGCGCCCAGCGGCCCGCACGACAGCCATAAAAAAACCGACCCAAGGGTCGGTTTTTTGATTCGACCGGAAGCCGACCGGAAGCGTCAGGCGCGCGCTGCGCGGAGGCGTGTCGAGAATTCACGCAGGCCGGCGATGCCGCTTTCCTCGGCGCGGCGGCACCAGGCCGCCAGGTCCGACGCCAGCTGCTCGCGGGAGTGCGAGGTGTTGAGCCACAACTGACGCAGCTCTTCACGCATCGTCACCATCTTGTCGAGCACCGGATGCGCCTCGCGCGCTTGCACGAGGTGGGTGCGGGCGGCGGCAGGCACCTTGTCGTCGTCGCGGTGCAGCCAGCGCTTGGCCGCCTTCAGCACCGACAGGTCGGCGCCCTTGGCCTTGAGCGCGTCCAACTCATGGCGGGTGGTCCGACGCATTTCGCGGGCGTAGCCGGCCATCACCTCGTAGCGGTTGGCGATCAGTGCCTCGAGCGTCTTCTCGTCGGCCACGGGTTTCACATCGCCCATCAGCAGCTTCGGCGGCAGCTTCTTGACCTTGGCCCAGCCGATCTTCTGCATCAGGCTGATGTAGACCCAGCCGATGTCGAATTCGTACTTCTTGACCGAGAACTTGGCCGACGTCGGGTAGGTGTGGTGGTTGTTGTGCAGCTCTTCGCCACCAATGATGATGCCCCAGGGGATCAGGTTGGTGCTGGCGTCGGTCGCCTCGAAGTTGCGGTAGCCCCAGAAGTGACCGATGCCGTTGACCACGCCGGCCGCCCAGAACGGGATCCAGAGCATTTGCACCGCCCACACGGCCGCGCCGGCGGCGCCGAACAGCGCCAGGTTGATCACCAGCATCAGGCCGACGCCCTGCCAGCTGAAGCGCGAATACAGGTTGCGCTCGATCCAGTCATTGGGCGTGCCGTGGCCGAAGCGCTCGATCGTGTCCTTGTTCTTCGATTCCTTGCGGTACAGCTCGGCGCCGCGCCACATGACTTCGTCGATGCCCTTGACCTGCGGGCTGTGCGGGTCTTCTTCGGTTTCGCACTTGGCGTGGTGCTTGCGGTGGATGGCGACCCATTCCTTGGTCACCATGCCCGTGCCCAGCCACAGCCAGAAACGGAAGAAATGCGAGGGAATCGCGCCCAGGTCCATGGCCCGATGGGTCTGCGTGCGATGCAGGAAGATCGTGACCGCTGCGATCGTGATGTGCGTGGTGACGAGCGTGTACAGCACGATCTTCCACCATGCGATGTCCCACAAGCCGTGTCCGAGCCAGTCGATGGCCGCGCTCAGGACGGCAGAGTCAGGAAGCAACATTGATTTCTTTACTCCATGGCGCACAAAGGTGCGGCCTTCAGGTAACCCGCAATTTTAAGGCCAGCCCTCCCGGAAGAGGGCTAAATCCTTGATACGACGGGCGTTTTCCCTAAGTTTGGAGTGCCGCGCCTACTTTCGGTTCCACACCGCCGCAAAGAAGCCGTCCGTGGCGTGCCGATGGGGCCAGAGACGCAGATAGCGGGCCCCTTCCCCGCCGGCGCACAGCCGCTCGGCGCCCTCGACCTTCAGGCCCGTCAGCAAGGGGCCTGCATCCTGCAGCTCGAAATCGGGGTTCGCCGCCGAAAAAGCCTCGGCGATGGCTTCGTTTTCCTCCGGCAGCACGCTGCAGGTGGCGTAGACGAGCCGGCCGCCGCTCTTCACGAGCCGCGCCGCGCTCTGCAGGATTGCCGTCTGCTTGACGGTCAGTTCCTCCACCGACTTCGGCGATTGGCGCCATTTCAGGTCGGGGTTGCGCCGCAGCGTGCCCAGGCCCGAGCACGGGGCATCGACCAGCACGCGGTCGATCTTGCCGGCCAGGCGCTTGATGCGATCGTCGCGCTCGTGCGCGATCGCCGCCGGGTGAACGTTCGACAGCTTGCTGCGCGCCAGACGCGGCTTGAGCGCATCCAGCCGGTGCGCCGAGGTGTCGAAGGCATAGAGCCGCCCGGTGTTGCGCATGGTGGCGCCGATGGCGAGCGTCTTGCCGCCCGCGCCGGCGCAGAAGTCGACCACCATCTCGCCGCGCTTGGCGTCCAGCAGCAGCGCCAGCAGTTGGGAGCCTTCGTCCTGCACCTCGATAGCGCCGCGCGTGAAAGCGTCGAGCTTGGTCAGCGCCGGCTTGCCGTCGATGCGCAGCCCCCAGGGCGAAAACGGCGTCGGCACCGCCTTGATCGACACCTTTGCGAGTTCCTTCTGAACGTCGGCACGCTTGTCGTGCAGCGTGTTCACCCGTAGGTCCAGCGGCGCCGGCTGCTGCAGGCTCTCGGCCAGCGCCCAGAATTCATCGCCCAGTTGCGTTTTCAACGGCGCCACGAGCCACTCGGGCAGGTTGTGGCGATGGCGCTCCAGCAGCTCGTCCGGTTGCACGGCGTCGCAGTTGTCGAGCCAGCGCTTTTCCACGTCGTTGAGGGCACTCTTGAGGAAATCGCGCGGGCCGTAAAAGCCCAGGATCGCCATGCGTCGCTCCTTCGAACCCGTGCCCGAGGGCGACAGGTGATCGAACAGCAGCTTCTTGCGAAGCACGGTGTAGACCGTCTCGGCCAGGGTCGCCCGCTCGCGCGGGCCGAGTTCGCGGTGATCGCGAAAGAAACGGGAAACGACCTGATCGGCCGGGTGATCGAACTTCAGGACAAGGCCGACCAGATCGGCGCAGGCCTCCAACAAAACTTTGGGGTGCATGCCCCGATTGTCTCAGCCGCGGTGCGCGCTGCCCGAGAATGCCGATCCCGCCCCTGCGATCCACGCGCATCCCCCCCTCCCATGACCGACGACGACCTGCCGCCCCTCATCGAAACGCCACCCGGTCTCTACCGCCACTACAAGGGCGGCGAGTACGAAGTCGTCGGCACGGTGCGGCACAGCGAGACGCTGGAGCCGATGACGCTCTACCGCGCGCTCTACGGCCAGCGCGGCCTGTGGGTGCGCCCGGCGGCGATGTTCCTGGAGACGGTCGCCATCGACGGCGTGGTGCAGCCGCGCTTTTGCAAGGTCTGAACCGGCCCGCCTCGCTCAGCCGCGTCGCAGCCAGCCCTCGATGGCGCGCGGATAGAGCCGGTGCTCCTGCGTCAGCACGCGCTCGGCCAGCGTGGCCGGCGTGTCGTCGGCCAGCACTGGCACCACCGCCTGGTCGAGGATCGGCCCGTGGTCGAGTTCGACCGTGACCTGGTGCACCGTCGCCCCAGCCACGCGGCAGCCCGCCTCGATCGCCCGCTGGTGTGTGTTGAGCCCCGGAAAGGCCGGCAACAGCGAGGGGTGAATATTGATCAGACGCCCCGCATAGCGTTCCACGAAGCCCGGCGTCAGGATGCGCATGAAGCCGGCCAGCACGACCAGCGCCGGCGCATGCGGCTCGATGGCCGCAGCCAGCGCGGCATCGAAGGCCTCGCGGGTCGCGAAGTCCTTGTGCGACATGGCCGCGGTGGCGATGCCGTGCTCGCGCGCGAAGACCAGGCCGGCGGCCTCGGGACGGTTGCTCAATACGGCGGCGACGCGCGCGCCGAAACGCTCGGTCCAACGCCCCTCCTCCGCGGCGCGCACGATGGCCGCCATGTTGGAGCCTTCGCCGGAGATCAGGATGACGATGTTCTTCATGGGAGGCGGGATTATCCGTGCGCTGCGATGTCGCAGCGCAGACACCTCCCCAGCGCACGACCGTGCTAAAAAGTCGGTCTCCGGAGACACGCCGCTTCCCTCGCGGCGACGGACCAACACAGCGAGGCACGCATGGATTTGAGCTTCACACCCGAGGAACAGAAGTTCCGCGAAGAGATTCGCGCCTGGGTCAAGGAGAACCTCCCCACCGAGATTTCCCACAAGGTGCACAACGCGCTCGAACTGACGCGCGACGATCTGCAGAACTGGGCCAAGATCCTCGGCAAGAAGGGCTGGCTGGGCTACGGCTGGCCCAAGGAATTCGGCGGCCCCGGCTGGACCGCCGTGCAGCGCCACCTGTTCGAGGAAGAAACCGCGCTGGCCGGCGCCCCGCGCATCGTGCCCTTCGGCCCGGTGATGGTTGCGCCGGTGATCCAGGCCTTCGGTTCGCCCGAGCAGCACAAGCGCTTCCTGCCGGGAATCGCCAGCGGCGAAGTCTGGTGGAGCCAGGGTTACAGCGAGCCGGGCTCGGGCTCCGACCTGGCGTCCCTGAAGACCAAGGCCGAGCGCAAAGGCGACAAGTACATCGTCAACGGCCAGAAGACCTGGACGACGCTCGGCCAGTACGGCGACTGGATGTTCAACCTCGTGCGCACCAGCAGCGAAGGCAAGCCGCAGACCGGCATCAGCTTCCTGCTGCTCGACATGAAGTCACCCGGCGTCACCGTGCGCCCGATCAAGCTGCTCGACGGCAGCGTCGAGGTCAACGAGGTCTGGTTCGACAACGTCGAGGTGCCCGCCGAGAACCTGATCGGCGAAGAGAACAAGGGCTGGACCTACGCCAAGCACCTGCTCTCGCACGAACGCACCAACATCGCCGACGTGAACCGCGCCAAGCGCGAGCTCGAGCGCCTCAAGCGCATTGCCAAGACCGAAGGCCTGTGGGACGACACGCGCTTCCGCGACGAGATCGCCAAGCTCGAAGTCGACGTGGTCGCCCTCGAGATGCTGGTGCTGCGCGTGCTGTCGGCCGCCAGCTCGGGCAAGAACTCGCTGGACATCGCCGGCCTGCTCAAGATCAAGGGCAGCGAGATCCAGCAGCGCTACACCGAACTGATGATGCTCGCCGGCGGCGCCTACTCGCTGCCACTGATCCGCGAGGCGATGCATGCCGGCTGGCAGGGCGACTACCCCGGCGGACACGTCGGCCTGGCGCCGCTCGCATCCAACTACTTCAACATGCGCAAGACCACCATCTACGGCGGTTCCAACGAAGTGCAACGCAACATCGTCGCCCAGACGGTGCTCGGCTGAGGAGACAAGACATGGACTTCGATTTTTCCGACGACCAGGAACAGCTGCGCGACGCCGTCCGCAAGTGGGTCGACAAGGGTTACGACTTCGAGCGCCGCCGCGGCATCGAAGCCGCCGGCGGCTTCTCGCGCGAGGCATGGGACGAGCTGTCCGAGCTGGGCCTGGGCGGCCTCTACATCGCCGAAGACGACGGCGGCCTGGGCATGGGCCCCGTGGCCGGCATGGTGGTGATGGAAGAACTCGGGCGCGGCATCGTGTTGGAGCCCTTCGCGCAGACGCTGATCGCCGGTGGCGTGCTCAGCGGCTATGCGGACGCGGACCTCAAGGAAGCCTGGCTGCCGCGCATCGCCGGCGGACAGGCGCTGGTCGTGCTGGCCCACCAGGAGCGCAAGGCCCGCTACCGGCTCGACGTGTGCGAGGCCCAGGCCGCGAAGGCCGGCGACGGCTGGACCGTTTCGGGCACCAAGGGCGTGGTGCCCGCCGGTGACCAGGCCGACGCCTACCTCGTGCCCGCCACGGTCGATGGCAAGATCGCGCTCTTCCTCGTCGAGCGCAGCGCCGACGGCGTCGCCGCGCGCGGCTACGGCACGCAGGACGGCGGCCGCGCGGCGGAGGTCGTGTTCGACAAGGCGGCGGCCACGCTGGTCACGCTCGACGGCCTCACGGCGCTCGAGCACGCGGTCGACATCGGCATCGCCGCCGTCTGCGCCGAAGCCGTGGGCGTGATGGACAAGACCCTGGCCGTGACCGTCGAGTACATGAACACGCGCAAGCAGTTCGGCGTGACCATCGCCACCTTCCAGGCGCTGCGCCATCGGGTCGCCGACATGAAGATGCAGCTCGAACTGGCACGCTCCATGAGCTACTACGCCAGCCTCAAGCTCAACGCGCCAACCGCCGAGCGCCGCCAGGCCATGGCGCGCGCCAAGTACCAGCTGGGCGTCTCGATGCGCTTCGTCGGCCAGAACGCGGTGCAGCTGCACGGCGGCATCGGCGTGACCGACGAGTACATCGTGAGTCACTACTTCAAGCGCCTGACGCAGATGGAGATGTCCTTCGGGGACACCCTGCACCATCTGGGCGAGGTGTCGACGCGCATGGAGGAAACCGCGGGCGTCTTCGCCTGAACGGCCTCCCCCGCGCGACACGCCCGCCCGCCTTGCGCCGGCGGGCGTTTTTCATGGATAGGATTTCTGCACAATGCCCACTCGACGCATCCTCCTGGTCGCCGGCCTCTCCACCACCCTGCTCGCCGCCTGTGCCGTGACGCCGACGACCACCCAGCGACCGCCGATCGTCTTCGTGCACGGCAACGGCGATTCGGCCGCGCTCTGGCAGACGACGATCTGGCGCTTCGAATCGAACGGCTGGCCGCGCGAACGCCTCTTCGCCTTCGACCAGCCGATGCCGCTCGCGCGCGACAACGACGCGGTCGCGCAGCCCGGCCGCAGTTCCACCGCCGAGTCGATGGCCTTCCTCCGGGCCGAGGTCGACCGCGTGCTGAAGAGCACCGGCGCCGAGAAGGTGATCCTCGTGGGCAGCTCGCGCGGCGGCAACACGATCCGCAACTACGTGCAGAACGGCGGCGGCGACCGCGTCGTGAGCCACGTCGTGCTCGGGGGCAACCCGGCGCACGGCATCTTCGCGATCCCCGGCTTCAACGAGGGCAGCGAGTTCTCGGCGCTGTCGCCTTTCCTGAAGCAGCTCAATGCGCCCAAGGGGCCGAACGGCGACGAGGTCACGCCGGGCGTGCACTGGCTCACGCTGCGCTCCGACAGCAACGACAAGTACGCGCAACCCGAGGGCACCTGGATCGGTGCGCCGGGCAAGCCGACGAACGTCAGCCACGACGGCCCGGCGCTCAAGGGCGCGACCAACCTCGTGCTGCCGCGCGTCGACCACCGCGAGACCGCCTTCTCGCCCGCCGCCTTCGACGCCATGTGGCGCTTTCTCACCGGCCAAGCGCCACGCACGCTGCAACCGACGCCTGAATCGGTGATCGCGCTGTCGGGCCGCGTGACCGGCATGGGCCTCGATGCGCTGGCCCCTGCCAGCGGCAGCTTCGCCAACAACCTGCCGATCGCCGGGGCGCGCGTGACCGTGTTTGCCATCGCGCGCGACACCGGCGTGCGGCGCGGCGCGGCCGGGTGGGACCGCGCCGTCGGCTCCGACGGGCGCTGGGGGCCGTTCGCCGCCGAGGCGGACACAGGCTACGAATTCGTCGTGAGTGCGCCGGGCTATGCCACGACGCACATCTACCGCTCACCGTTCCCGCGGTCGAGCAGCATCGTCAACCTGCGCCCCGAACGCATTGCTGCGGCCGACCAGGACGCCAAGGCCCTCGTGATCTTCACGCGGCCGCGCGGCTACTTCGATGCGCAGCGCGACACGATGCGATTCGATGGCCAGAGCACCCTGCCGGGCGTGCCGCCGCGCGGCGCGGGCGTCTCGAGTTCGAAGCTGAAGTTGTCGGCCGATGCGCAACGCAGCGTCACCGCCGAATTCAACGGCGAGCGGCTCGCCGGCCTGAGCTGGCCACTGGTGCAAGCCCATGTCAGCGT
Source organism: Variovorax sp. J2L1-78 (assembly GCF_030317205.1). Classification (NCBI taxonomy): domain Bacteria; kingdom Pseudomonadati; phylum Pseudomonadota; class Betaproteobacteria; order Burkholderiales; family Comamonadaceae; genus Variovorax; species Variovorax arabinosiphilus. Next base: position 627,081 of record NZ_JASZYB010000004.1, read on the forward strand.
GCTCGAGCTGACGTATTAAGACTTAGAACGCGTGAAGAACCGTCGCGAGCGCCCCGAGCTTGCGTCGAGGACCGGAGCCGCACTGGCGTGCGGTGAGGACCGCAAATGCGAGATCGGGGTGCGCAGCAGGTTCATTCACGCGTTCTCAGCCGTGCAGGCGCGAGCTCTGCGGCAGATGCGCCATCAGGAACTCCATCTGGTCCGCCAGGATGCGGCGGTTGCGCAGGATGAAGTCTTCCCACAGGCTGGGCACGTAGGGCGTGTACAGCAGCGGCATGCCGGCCTGCTCGGGCGTGCGGCTGCTCTTGCGGTGGTTGCAGGGCTTGCAGGCGGTGACGACGTTCATCCACGTGTCGATGCCCTTCTGCGCGAAGGGAATGATGTGCTCGCGGGTCAGCTCGTCTTCGTGGAAGTGGCAGCCGCAGTAGGCGCAGATGTTGCGATCGCGGGCGAACAGCTTGCCGTTGGTGAGGCCCGGACGCTGCGTGAAGGGGTTGATGCGCGGCACGCCCTTGGTGCCGATGATGCTGTTGATCGCGATCTGCGACTGCATCCCCGTGACGGCGTTGTGCCCGCCGCGGAACACCGCCACCTGCGCGCCGACCTCCCAGCGCACTTCGTCCGCCGCATAGTGGAGCACCGCCTCTTCCAGCGAAATCCACGACTGGGGCAGCCCTTGGGCCGACAGCTTCAAGACCTTCACACACGCCTCCTCAAGATGGGGAAGAAACACGGAGAGACCCGACCGTGGCGACAACCCTCGAGGCCGTGCGCCACGACGCACTGCGTCACAATATACCGGCTTTGTGACAAACCGCCCTGTCCTGCCCATTCCACGGGCTTGCAGCGCTATCAAAAACAGATCGTTCCATGCAGGTTTTTCGCGGGTTTCGGCATCCCGGCGTGGCTCCGGCCTGCGCCCTGACCATTGGCAATTTCGACGGCGTGCACCGGGGCCACCAGGCCATGCTGGCGCTGCTCGCCACCGAGGCGCGCCAGCGTGGCCTGCCAAGCTGCGTGCTCACCTTCGAGCCGCACCCGCGCGACTACTTCGCGGCGGTCAACAAGCGGCCGGAACTCGCGCCGGCGCGCATCGGCACCCTGCGCGACAAGCTCAGCGAACTGGCCGACTGCGGCGTGGCGCAGACCATCGTGCTGCCCTTCGACGCACGGCTGGCCGCCCAGACGCCCGACGAATTCATCCAACACGTGCTGCGCGACGGCCTGGGCGCGCGCTACGTGCTGGTGGGCGACGACTTCCGCTTCGGCGCCAAGCGCGCCGGCGACTACGCCATGCTCGATGCGGCGGGCGACCGGCACGGCTTCGACGTCGCCCGCATGAACAGCTACGAGGTGAAGGGGCTGCGCGTGTCCAGTTCGGCGGTGCGCGACGCGCTGGCCGAGGGCCGCATGGCCGACGCCCATACCTTGCTGGGCCGGCCGTACGCCATCTCGGGCCACGTAGTGCATGGCCGGAAGCTGGGCCGCGCATTGGGCGCCTCGGCGCCCGGCAGGGACGACGGCTTTCGCACCCTCAACCTGCGCTTCAAGCACTGGAAGCCGGCCGCCAGCGGCATCTTCGCCGTCCTGGTCCATGGGCTGACGCCGCAACCGCTCAAGGGCGTGGCCAACCTGGGCGTGCGGCCCTCGCTGGACCCCAACGACGTCAATGCCGGCCGGGTGCTGCTGGAGACGCACTGCCTGGATTGGCCCGCCGAACTGGGGCCGGAGGGGGCCTACGGTAAAATCGTCCGCGTGGAACTGCTGCACAAACTGCACGACGAATTGCGCTACACCAGCCTCGAAGCCCTCACCGCAGGGATCGCCAAGGATGGCCGCGACGCACGTGCGTTCTTCGCTTCCACGCACCGTCAGACCACGCGCGACCGAATTTAGGGCGGGAAGCCGATCCCGCTCCTTCGCCATTTCCTCGCGTCCCGCGTCGCCCTCGTCGGCGCCGCACGCACCCTTCGATTCCTCGCGCGCTGCAAGGGCAGCGCAGACTTCCGGAAACCCCATGTCTGACAAAAAACCCGACGGCGGCACCGATTACCGCGCCACCCTCAACCTGCCCGACACCCCGTTCCCGATGCGCGGCGACATGGCCAAGCGCGAGCCGGGCTGGGTCAAGGAATGGGACGACCAGGGCCTCTACAAGCGGCTGCGCGATGCGCGCGTCGGCGCGCCCAAGTTCATCCTGCACGACGGCCCGCCCTACGCCAACGGCCAGATCCACATGGGTCACGCCGTCAACAAGATCCTGAAGGACATGATCACCAAGGCGCGGCAGCTGGAGGGCTTCGACGCGCTCTACGTGCCGGGCTGGGACTGCCACGGCTTGCCGATCGAGAACGCCATCGAGAAGAAGTACGGCCGCAACCTGAGCCGCGACGACATGCAGGCCAAGAGCCGCGCCTTCGCGACCGAGCAGATCGCCCAGCAGATGGTCGACTTCCAGCGCCTGGGCGTGCTGGGCGAGTGGGACCATCCGTACAAGACGATGGACTTCGCCAACGAAGCCGGCGAGCTGCGCGCCTTCAAGCGCGTGATCGAGCGCGGCTTCGTCTACCGCGGCCTGAAGCCGGTGTACTGGTGCTTCGACTGCGGCTCCTCGCTGGCCGAGTTCGAGATCGAGTACGCCGACAAGAAGTCGCAGACCCTCGACGTGGCCTTCAAGGCGCACGAGCGCGAGAAGGTGCTGGCCGCCTTCGGCCGCCCCGACGTGCTGGGCGATGTCTTCGCGGTCATCTGGACCACCACCGCCTGGACCATCCCGGCGAACCAGGCGATCAACCTGAACCCGGAGCTGGAGTATTCGCTGGTCGACACCGAGCGCGGCCTGCTGATCCTGGCCACCTCGCTGGTCGAGATGTGCATGAACCGCTACGCGCTCGACGGCAAGGTGCTGGCCACCGTCAAGGGCGAAGCGCTGGGCGGGCTCGAGTTCGAGCACCCGCTGTACGACGTGAAGGACGAGAACGGGGTCCACGGCTACCAGCGCCTGGCGCCTGTGTACCTGGCCGACTACGCGACCGCCACCGACGGCACCGGCCTGGTTCACTCGTCGCCTGCCTACGGCGTGGACGACTTCAACTCCTGCGTCGCGCACGGCCTGGCCTACGACGACATCCTGAACCCGGTGCAGGGTAACGGCACCTACGCGCCCGACTTCCCGCTGTTCGGCGGGCAGCACATCTGGAAGGCCGTGCCGGAGATCATCGCCGCGCTGCGCGACGCGAACCGCCTGGTGGCCACCGAGGGCATCACCCACAGCTACCCGCACTGCTGGCGCCACAAGACACCGGTGATCTACCGTGCCGCCGCGCAGTGGTTCATCCGCATGGACGAAGGCGAAGGCGTCTTCACCAAGGACAAGGCCCCCCAGACGCTGCGCCAGATCGCGCTCGAAGCCATCGAGAAGACGCACTTCTACCCCGAGAACGGCAAGGCACGCCTGCACGACATGATCGCCAACCGGCCCGACTGGTGCATCTCGCGCCAGCGCAGCTGGGGCGTGCCGATCCCCTTCTTCCTGCACAAGGACTCGGGCGAGCTGCATCCGCGCACCATGGAGATCCTCGACCAGGCCGCCGACATCGTGGAGAAGGGCGGGATCGAGGCCTGGAGCCGCGTGACCGTCGAGGAGATCCTCGGCGCCGAAGACGCGCCGAGCTACACCAAGAGCACCGACATCCTGGAGGTGTGGTTCGACTCGGGCTCGACCTTCTGGCACGTGCTGCGCGGCACGCACCCCACAGTGCACCACGACGCCGGCCCCGAGGCCGACCTGTACCTCGAAGGCCACGACCAGCACCGCGGCTGGTTCCACTCTTCCCTGCTGCTGGCCTCGGCGCTCGAAGGCCGGGCGCCCTACCGCGGCCTGCTGACGCACGGCTTCACGGTCGACAGCCAGGGCCGCAAGATGAGCAAGTCGCTCGGCAACGGCATCGACCCGCAGGAGATCAGCAAGAAGCTGGGCGCGGAAATCATCCGCCTCTGGGTGGCCGCCAGCGACTACTCGGGCGACATCGCCGGCGACGACAAGATCCTCGCGCGCGTGGTCGATGCGTATCGGCGCATCCGCAACACGCTGCGCTTCCTGCTGGCCAACACCAGCGACTTCGACGTCGCGAAGGACGCGGTGCCGCTCGACCAGCTGCTGGAGATCGACCGCTACGCGCTCAGCCGCGCGGCGCAGTTCCAGGCCGAGGTGCTGGCGCACTACAAGGTGTACGAGTTCCACCCGGTGGTCGCCAAGCTGCAGCTCTACTGCTCGGAAGACCTGGGTGGCTTCTACCTCGACGTGCTGAAGGACCGGCTCTACACGACCGCGCCCGGCTCGCACGCGCGCCGCAGCGCGCAGACCGCGCTCTGGCACATCACGCAGGCGATGCTGCGCTGGATGGCGCCCTTCCTCAGCTTCACCGCCGAAGAGGCGTGGAAGCTGGTGGGCACCGGCCAGCCGGGCGACTCGATCTTCACCCAGGTCTACAGCGACCTCGGCACGCCGGACGACGGCCTGCTGGCCAAGTGGACGCGCATCCGCGAGATCCGCGACGGCGTGAACAAGGAGATCGAATCGGTGCGCGGCACCGGCCAGGTCGGCTCATCGCTGCAGGCCAAGGTCGCGCTCACGGTGCGGCCGGAAGACCATGCGCTGCTGGCGTCGCTGGGCGACGACCTGAAGTTCGTCTTCATCACCTCGGCGATCGAGCTGCTCGCCGGCGACGCTGTCGCCACGGTGATCACGCCCAGCACCGACACCAAGTGCGAACGCTGCTGGCACTACCGCGCCGATGTCGGCCACGACCCGGCCCACCCGACAATCTGCGGCCGCTGCACCAGCAACCTCTACGGCGCGGGCGAAGCGCGGAGCGTCGCGTAATGGCCCGCACCGCCACCACCCGCAAGCTGTCGTCGTCCGCCAGTGCCGGCATCTGGCCCTGGCTCGGCCTAGCCCTGGTCCTGTTCATCCTCGACCAGTTCACCAAGACGCTGATTCTTGGCTACTACCGGCTCGGCGACGTGACCCACATCACGAGCTTCTTCAACATCGTGCGGGCCCACAACACCGGGGCGGCCTTCTCGTTCCTGGCGGACCACTCGGGCTGGCAGCGCTGGCTGTTCACCGGCATCGGCGTGGGCGCGGCGGTGTTCATCGTCTGGATGCTGAAGTCGCACCCGGGCCAGAAGCTGTTCAGCTTCGCGATGGCCTGCATCCTGGGCGGCGCCATCGGCAACGTGGTCGACCGCATGATGCACGGCTACGTGGTCGACTTCCTGGACTTCCACCTGGGCAGCAGCCACTTCCCGGCCTTCAACGTAGCCGACAGCGCCATCACCATCGGGGCGATCTGCCTGATCCTCGACGAGCTCCGGCGCGTGCGGCGCGGCAAGTAGCGCCCCGGCCTTCCGCCGAACCGACAACCGCGTTGCCCTCCCAGGGTTAACGCGGTTTTTTTTGGGTCATCAGGGCGTCACACTGGCGCGGTCCAATGTAATCGATTACATGAAGCCGCCCCGATGCCCTCGATGAACATCCAGATCGTTGCCCGACACGCCGGCGTCTCCGTCGCCACGGTGTCGCGCGCGTTCAATTTCCCCGACAAGGTGGCGCCGGCCACCCGCGCGCTGGTCGAACGTGTCGCCGCCGAACTGGGGTATGTCGCCAACGCCAGCGCGCGCACGCTGCGCACACAGCGCAGCCGCGTGCTCGGGGTTGTGCTGCCCACGCTGCTGAACCCGACCTTCGCCGAATGCCTGCAGGGCATCGCCCAGACCGCCGCGGCGGGCGGCTACGCGATCGTGCCGGTGACCACCGACTACCAGCTCGCCGAGGAAGAGCGCGCCGTGAACCAGCTGATCGCGGGCAACGTCGACGGGATGATCCTGGTGGTGTCGAACCCGACGACCTCGCAGGCGCTCAAGCGCCTGCGGGCCAACGCGGTGCCCTACGTGCTGGCCTACAACAAGCACGCGTCGCACCCCTGCGTGTCGGTCGACAGCGAAGGTGCCTCGGCCGAGGTGGTGGCGCGGCTGGTGCGGCTCGGCCACCGGCGCATCGCGATGGTGACCGGCACCATGGCCGCGTCCGACCGAGCGCAGCAGCGCTACCGCGGTTACCTGCAGGGCATGGACGCGGCCGGCCTGAGTGCGCCGCCGGTGCTGGAGGTGCCCTTCGTCGAGACCGCGGTCGACGCACTTCGCCACTACCTCGCGGAGACGCCGCGGCCCACCGCCCTGTTCTGCTCGAACGACCTGCTGGCCATCCGCAGCATCCGCGCCGCGTCGCTCGACGGCCTGCGCGTGCCGCAGGACCTGGCCGTGGTCGGCTTCGACGGCATCGCGCTCGGCCAGGACCTGACGCCGGCGCTGAGCACCGTGATGCAGCCCAACCACGACATCGGCCGCCACAGCGTCGAGCTGCTGCTCAAGGCGCTGGCCGACGGCGTCGTCCCGCGTGCCGACGCCAGCCTGCTGCTGCCGCATGCCTTCCGCGAAGGCGAGTCGTGCGCGGCGGCCCCCGCCTGATTTCTCCCTTCCCCCCGACGATCTCTTCCAACCCAGGAGCTTTTCCATGTCCCTCACCCTGAAACGCATCGCCCGCCTCGGCGTGCTGGCCGCCGGCCTCGCCGCCGCCAGCGTCACCATGGCGCAGACCGCCATCTGCTACAACTGCCCGACCGAATGGGCCGACTGGGGCACGCAGCTGCGCGCCATCAAGGCCAAGACCGGCGTCACCGTGCCGGCCGACAACAAGAACTCGGGCCAGGCCCTGGCGCAGATGGTGGCCGAGAAGGCCAGCCCCGTGGCCGACGTGACCTACCTCGGCGTCACCTTCGCCATCCAGGCGCAGAAGGACGGCGTGGTCGCCCCCTACCAGCCCGCCAACTGGAAGGACATCCCCGATGGCCTGAAGGACCCGGCCGGTCACTGGTTCAGCATCCACTCCGGCACGCTCGGCTTCATGGTCAACGTCGACGCGCTCAAGGGCAAGCCGATCCCGAAGTCGTGGGCCGACCTGCTCAAGCCCGAATACAAGGGCCTGATCGGCTACCTCGACCCGGCCTCGGCCTTCGTCGGCTACGTCGGCGCGGTGGCGGTCAACGAAGCGCGCGGCGGCACGCTCGACAACTTCGGCCCGGCCATCGACTACTTCAAGGCGCTGCAGAAGAACGAACCCATCGTGCCCAAGCAGACCTCGTACGCGCGCGTGCTCTCGGGCGAGATCGCGATCCTGCTGGACTACGACTTCAACGCCTACCGCGCCAAGTACAAGGACAAGGCCAACGTCGCCTTCGTGATCCCGACCGAAGGCACCGTCGTCGTGCCCTACGTGATGAGCATGGTGGCCAACGCCCCGCATTCCGCCAACGCCAAGAAGGTGCTCGACTTCGTGCTGTCCGATGAAGGCCAGGCGATCTGGGCCAAGGCCTACCTGCGCCCGGTGCGTGCCGGCGCGATGCCCAAGGACGTCGAGGCGCAGTTCCTGCCCGCCGCCGAGTACAAGCGGGCCAAGACGGTCGACTACGGCCGCATGGCTGCCGCGCAGCGCGCCTTCTCCGACAGCTACCTGAAGGACGTGCGTTGAAGTCCGGCCAGCGCTGGCTGCTGCTCGGCTGCGCAGCGCCGGCCGCCGCCTTCTTCCTGATGTTCTGGCTGCTGCCGGTGCTGCGCCTCTTGGCGCTGCCGGCGGACAAGGGCTGGTCCACCTACTTCGCCGTGCTCACCGACAGCCGCTACCTGCAGAGCATGCTCAACACGGTGCTGCTGTCGCTGGGCGTGACACTGGCCACGCTGGTGCTCGGCGGCGCGGTCGGCGTCTACCTGGCGCGGCGCGACTTCGTTGCCAAGCGCGTGCTGCTGTCGCTGCTGACGCTGCCGCTGTCCTTTCCCGGCGTGATCGTCGGCTTCTTCGTGATCCTGCTGGGCGGCCGTCAGGGCCTGGTGGCCGACCTGTCCGACGCGCTGGTGGGCAAGCGCATCACCTTCGCGTACGGCCTGCTGGGCCTGTTCCTGGCGTACCTGTACTTCTCGCTGCCGCGCGCCATCGCGACCTATGCGGCAGCGGCCGAATCGATGAACCTGCAGCTGGAGGAAGCCGCGCGTTCGCTCGGCGCCTCGCGGCTGCGGGTGGTGCGCGACGTGTGGCTGCCCGAGCTGGCGCCCACCACGCTCGCGTGCGGCGCGATCCTGTTCGCGACCTCGATGGGCGCCTTCGGCACGGCCTTCACGCTGGCCAGCAAGTTCGAGGTGATCCCGATCACCATCTACAACGAGTTCACCAACTACGCCAACTTCGCGCTGGCCGCGTCGCTGTCGATCGCGCTGGGCGTGGTGACCTGGCTCGTGCTGTTCCTGGCTCGACACTTCGGCGCTAGCCCCGCGGTGCGCTGAACGGAGGACGCATGCGAACCCACACAACCACCCGAGCGCCTTTCCTCTTCGCGGTGACCGCGATCGTCAGCTTCTTCATGATCTCGCCGATGCTGCTGTCGGTGATGGCCGGGCTGGTCAACAACTACAGCGTCGGCTTGAAGAGCGGCCTGACGACGCGCTGGTTCGGCGAGGTGTGGGAGGTCTACGGCGGCACGGTCGGCTGGTCGCTCGCGCTGGCACTGGTCTGCGTCGCTTGCACCATCGTGCTCGGCGTGCCCTGCGCCTATGCGCTGGCGCGCAGCCGCTCGCGCGCCGCACGCATCTTCGAGGAGCTGCTGACGCTGCCGGTCGCGGTGCCGGGCCTGGCGACCGCGCTAGCGCTGATCCTGGCCTACGGGCAGATCACCGCATTCCGCCAGAGCTTCGCCTTCATCCTCGTCGGGCACATCGTCTTCACGCTGCCCTTCATGGTGCGCACGGTGGCCTCGGCCTTCCAGCGCCACGACCTCGTCGCGCTGGAAGAAGCGGCGCGCACCCTGGGCGCGAGCTTCCGCCAGCGCTTCATGGGCATCCTGGTGCCGGCGGTGTTCCCCGCCATCGTGGCGGGCAGCCTGATGGTCTTCACGCTCTCGGTCGGCGAATTCAACCTGACCTGGATGCTGCACACGCCGCTCACCCGCACGCTGCCCGTCGGCCTGGCCGACAGCTATGCCTCGATGCGGCTGGAAGTGGGCTCGGCCTACACGCTGGTCTTCTTCATCGTCATCCTTCCGGTGCTGTGGGGCTTGCAGTCCCTCGCCCATCTCCTGCAGAAACGCCATGGAACTTGAACGCATCCCGGTCGACATCGACAACGTCGCCAAAACCTACGCCGACGGCACGCGCGGCCTGCAGCCGACGAGCCTGCACGTGGAGCCGGGCGAAGTGCTCGCGCTGCTCGGCCCCTCGGGCTGCGGCAAGACCACACTGCTGCGCCTGATCGCCGGCCTCGAGACGCTCGACGACGGCGGCCGCATCCGCTTCGGCGACCAGGACGTCACGCACAAGCCGGTCGAGCAGCGCGGCGTGGGCATGGTGTTCCAGAGCTACGCGCTGTTCCCGCAGATGAGCGTGGCGGCCAACATCGGCTATGGCCTGCGCATCCGCGGCGTCGCAGCGTCCGAAGAGAAGCGCGTGGTGGGCGAACTGGTCGACCTCACACGCCTCACCGGGCTGGAGAACAAGCGGCCCAGCGAACTCTCCGGCGGCCAGCGCCAGCGCGTGGCCCTAGCGCGCGCGGTGGCCGTGCGCCCGCGTGTGCTGCTGCTCGACGAGCCGCTGGCCGCGCTCGACGCCAAGCTCAAGGAGTCGCTGCGCGACGAGCTGGCCGAGCTGCTGCGCCGCCTGCACATCACCGCCGTGCACGTCACGCACGACCAGCAGGAAGCGATGGCCATCGCCGACCGACTGGCCGTGATGCGGGCCGGCCGCATCGTGCAGATCGGCCGCGGCGAAGACCTCTACCGCGCGCCGAGCCATCCTTTCGTCGCCGAGTTCCTGGGCCGGGTGAACCGGCTCGAACGCACGCCGGAAGCCATCGCCCAGGGCGTGGTGCCCTTCGGCGGCACGGCCATTGCATGCCCACCGGACTGGATGAACCACCCGACCCTGCTGCTGCGCCCCGAAGACGTCCGGATCGGCCCCGCGGGCCAGGCAGGCTGGGGCACGGCCCGGGTCGAACAGCGCACCTTCCTCGGCGACCGCGTGCAGCTGCGCCTGAGCCTCGCCGACCAACCCGGCCTGCTGGCCGACGCCGTGCGCGACACCCCCTTCCAGGCCGGCGACACCATCGGCATCCGTGCCGAACCCGACCGCTTCATGACCTCGCAGGAGGAGGTCGCCGCATGACCTACAGCCTTCTCGTTCAACTCACCGACCTTCACATCCGCGAACCCGGCCGGCTGGCGTATGGCCGCATCGACACCGCGCCCTACCTGAAGCGCGCCGTGCAGAGCGTGCTGCGCCTGCGCCAAGCACCCGATGCGGTCGTCATCACCGGCGACCTGAGCGACTTCGGCCGCGCGGCCGAGTACGCGCACATGGCCGAGCTGCTGGCGCCGCTGACCATGCCGATCTACCTGATGCCGGGTAACCACGACGACCGCGACCAATTGCGCCGCAGCTTCCCGACGCACACGTACCTGGGCAACGCCGGCACCTTCGTGCAGTACAGCGTGAAGGTCGGCGGCATCCGGCTGCTCACGCTCGACACCTGCGTGCCCGGCCACAGCCACGGCACGCTCGATGCCGAGCGGCTCGACTGGCTCGCGGCGCAGCTCGATGCGTGCAGCCACGAGCCGGTCGTCATCGCCATGCACCACCCGCCGTTCCGCACGCTGATCGGCCACATGGACGACATCGGGCTGCTCGAAGGCGCGGCCGAACTGGAGGCGCTGGTCGCGCGCCACCCGAACGTCGAGCGCGTGATCTGCGGCCACCTGCACCGTGCCATCGACGTGCGCTTCGGCGGCACCATCGCGTCGACCTCGCCGGCGCCGGGCCACCAGGTGGCGCTCGACCTGGACCCGGCGGCGCCATCGGCCTGGATGCTCGAACCACCCGGCTTCCGGGTGCATGCCTGGGACGGGCAACGGCTGGTCACGCACCTGGCGGCCTCGGGCGATTTCGAGGGGCCCTATCCTTTCCATGAGAATGGAGCCCTGATCGACTGAACCCGGCGTCCCTCCGGACGCCTTGCCACACGACCCGTGCTGACAATCGAGGCTCGAACAAGAAAAGAGAAAGCCATCCGCCGCCCATGAAACATCTGCTGAACCTGCTGGCAGCAGTCGCGCTCCTCGTCTGGGGCACCCACCTGGTCCGCACCGGCGTACTGCGCGTGTTCGGCGGCAACCTGCGCAAGTTCCTGGCGCGCAGCATGCGCAACCGCTTCACCGCGGCCCTGTCGGGCATCGGTGTGACGGCGCTGGTGCAGTCGAGCACCGCGACCTCGCTGATGACCTCCTCCTTCGTCGGCCAGGGGCTCATCACCCTGCCCGCGGCGCTGGCCGTGATGCGCGGGGCCGACGTGGGCACGGCGCTGATGTCGGTGCTGTTCTCGACCGACCTGTCGTGGCTGTCGCCGCTCTTCATCTTCACGGGCGTGGTGTTCTCGATCACCCGGCCTGCCAGCGCGGCGGGCCGCTTCGGCCGCATCCTGATCGGCCTGGGCCTGATGCTGCTGGCGCTGCAGCTGGTGGTGCAGGCCACCGGCCCGCTGTTCGATTCGCCGGCCATGCGCGCGGTGCTGGTGTCCATCAGCAGCGACGTGCTGCTGGAGATCACCATCGGCGCGGCGCTGGCCGTGGTGGCCTATTCGAGCCTGGCGGTGGTGCTGCTGGTGGCCGCCATGGCCAGCTCGGCGGTCGTGCCGCTCGACGTGGCACTGGGCCTGGTGCTAGGCGCCAACCTCGGCAGCGGCGTGCTGGCGGTGCTGACCACCGCCAAGTCGGATATCGCGGTGCGGCAGGTGACCGTGGGCAACCTGCTCTTCAAGCTGCTCGGCGTGGCGGTGGCGGCGCCCTTCGTCGGGATGTACCTGCAGTACGTGCGGCCCTACGTGTCGGATGCGACGCAACTGGTCGTGCTCTACCACCTGGCCTTCAACGTGGTCGTGAGCATCGGCTTCATCTTCCTCACGGGCTGGGTGGCCGAGCTGGTCAAGCGCCTGCTGCCGGTGCCCAAAGAGGGCTCGTCGACGGCCCGGCCGCAGCACCTGGACCCGTCGGCCCTGTCGACGCCGTCGCTCGCCATCTCGAACGCCGCGCGCGAGGCGCTGCACCAGGCCGACGTGGTCGAGACCATGCTCATCGGCATGCTCAACGTGATCCGCCACAACGACCTGAAGCTGGCCGACGAGCTGCGCAAGCTCGACGACACGGTCGACCGGCTCTACTCCGACATCAAGTACTACCTGACGAAGATCTCGCGCGAGGCGCTGGGCGAGGAAGAGAGCAAGCGCTGGACCGACATCATCAGCTTCACCATCAACATGGAGCAGGTGGGCGACATCATCGAGCGCGTGATCATCGACATCGAGGACAAGAAGATCAAGCCCCAGCGCAACTTCTCGCCGGCCGGCATGGCCGAGATCGTCGAGCTGCACGAACGGCTGGTGGCCAACCTGCGGCTGGGCATGAGCGTCTTCCTCAACGGCAACGTGCGCGACGCGCAGAAGCTGCTGGAGGAAAAGGCGCGCTTTCGCGACCTCGAACGCGCCTACGCCAGCACCCACCTGAGCCGGCTGATGGACCGCACCGCGCCGAGCATGGAAACCAGCTCGCTGCACATCGACCTGATCAGCGACTTGAAACGCATCAACTCGCACATCTGCTCGATCGCCTACCCGATCCTCGACTCGGCCGGCGCGCTGGCGCCGAGCCGGCTGCGCGAATCGCGCCTGCACCCGCTCGACAACCCTTGAACGACTGAGCGGCGCCGTCGCTCAGGCCGGCTTGGCGACGGCTCCCGGCGCGTCGTCTTCCACCGGACGGCGCGCATAGCGCTGCGCCAGCACCGCGCAGACCATCAGCTGCATCTGGTGGAAGAGCATCACGGGCAGCACGATGGTGCCCACAGTGCTGGCAGCGAACAGCACGTGTGCCATCGGCACGCCGCTCGCGAGGCTCTTCTTGGAACCGCAGAACACGATGGTCACCTCGTCGGCCTTGTCGAAGCCGAACTTGCGCGCCAGCCAGGTCGTCGAGCTCAGCGCGATCGCCAGCAGCACGGCCAGCACCACCAGCAGGCCGGCCAGCGCCGTGGGCGACACCTGCTTCCACAGCCCTTCGATGACCGCCGCGCTGAACGCCGTGTAGACCACCAGCAGGATCGAGCCCCGGTCGACCAGCGTGAGCGTCGACGCGTGGCGCTTGACCCAGGCGCCGATCCACGGCCGCAGCAGGTGGCCGACCACGAAAGGCGCCATCAGCTGCAGCAGGATGCGGCCGATGGCGTCGAGCGATGCCGAACTGCTGGTTCCGGTCGTCACGATCAGGCCCACCAGCAGCGGCGTGACGAACACGCCGAGGAGCGTCGAGGCCGACGCACTGCAGATCGCGGCCGGCACGTTGCCGCGGGCCAGCGAGGTGAAGGCGATGGCCGACTGCACGGTGGCAGGCAGCACGCAGAGGTAGAGCACGCCGGTGTAGAGCGCGGGCGTCACCAGGGGTTCGAGCACCGGCCGCAGCGCCAGGCCGAGCGCCGGGAACAGCACGAAGGTGCAGGCCAGCACCAGCAGGTGCAGCCGCCAGTGGCCGACGCCCTGGACGATCGCCTCGCGCGAGAGCTTGGCGCCATGCAGGAAGAACAGCAGGCCGATTGCCACGCTGGTGAGACGCTCGAAGAAGTGCGCCATGCTGCCCGAGGCGGGCAGCAGGCTGGCGAGCGCCACCGTCGTGACGAGGGCGAGGGTGAAGTTGTCTGGGAGGTAGCGTGAACGGGCCATGGGTGCATTGGGCCTCGGACGTCACCAGAAGAGAAATGGATTTATCTGATAGATATATGATTCTGGCGCATGAACGTCACGCTGCGCCAGCTCCGCGTCTTCCTGGCCGTCGCAGCCGAGCGCAACTTCAGCCGCGCGGGCGACGCGGTCGCGCTCACGCAGCCGGCGGTGAGCCGCGCCATCCTCGAGCTCGAATCGCAGGTTGGCCTGAAGCTGCTGGACCGCACCACGCGCGAGGTGGTGCTGACCGACGCCGGCCAGTCGCTCGCGGCCCGGCTCGAGCGCGTGCTCGACGAACTCGACCAGACGCTGCTCGACGTACGCGGCATGGCCAGCGCGCGGCGCGGCAAGGTGCGCGTGGCCAGCAGCCCGACGCTGTCGGCGCAGCTCATGCCGGCCTGCATCGCGGCCTGCGCGCGCCAGGAGCCCGACATCCAGCTGGTGCTGCTCGACCGCATCCAGCAGGACGCGCTCGACAGCGTGCGCACCGGCGAGGTGGACTTCGGCGTGGTGATCGAGCCCTCGTCGACCGACGACCTCACGGCCGAGACGATCCTGAACGACCCCTTCGTGCTGGTGGTGCCCGCGGGCCATGTGCTGGCCGCGCGCAAGACGGTGCGCTGGTCGGCGCTGGCGGGCCATCCGCTCGTGCTGCTCGACCACGCGTCGGGCAGCCGCCGGCTGATCGACGATGCGCTGGCCGCCCACGGCGTGCAGGCCGAGGTGGCACAGCAGCTGGGCCACCCGACCACGGTGTTCCGCATGGTCGAGGCGGGCATCGGCATCAGCGTGATGCCGGCGCTGGCCGTGCCGCCCGGCGGGCTCGGCACGCTCGTGTCGCTGCCGCTGGTGCCGCGCATCGAGCGCCGGGTGATGCTGGTGCACCGCCGCAACCGCGCGCCGTCGCCGCTGGCGCAGCGCGTGTGGCGGCTGGTGCGCGAGACCGCGGCGACTACAGCGTGAGGATCGTGCAGCCGGTGGTCTTGCGCGCTTCCAGGTCGCGGTGCGCCTGCTGCACGTCTTCCAGCGCGTAGCGCTGCGCGATCGGGATCTTCACCGCGCCACTCTGCACCACCGCGAACAGGTCGTCGGCCATGGCCTGCGTGGCCTCGCGCGTGGCGATGTGCGTGAACAGCGTCGGGCGCGTCACGTAGAGCGAGCCCTTCGAGGCCAGCAGGCCGAGGTTGATCGGGGGCGTGGGGCCCGAGCCGTTGCCGAAGACCGCCAGCAGGCCGAAGGGGCGCAGGCAGTCGATCGAGCCTTCGTAGGTGTCCTTGCCGACCGAGTCGTACACCACCTTCACGCCCCTGCCGCCGGTGATCGCCTTCACGCGCTCGGCGAAATTCTCGGTGCTGTAGTTGATCGCATGCGCCGCGCCATGGTCCAGCGCCAGCTGGCATTTGGCGTCGGAGCCCGCCGTGCCGATGAGCTGCAGGCCCAGCGCCTTGGCCCACTGGCAGGCGATCAGGCCCACGCCGCCGGCCGCGGCATGGAACAGGATGAAGTCGCCCGGCTGCAGGCCTTCGGCCGGCAGCGTCTTCTTCAGCAGGTATTGCACGGTCAGGCCCTTGAGCATCATGGCCGCGCCGGTCTCGAAGGAGATCGCATCGGGCAGCTTGCACACGGTCTTGGCGGGCATCACCCGCGCTTCGCTGTAGGCGCCGGGCGGTCCACTGGCATAGGCGGCACGGTCGCCGGGCTGCAGATGCACCACGCCCTCACCCACCGCCTCGACCACGCCCGAGGCCTCCATGCCCAACTGCAGCGGCATCGCGAACGGGTAGAGCCCGCTGCGCTGGTAGGTGTCGATGAAGTTGAGGCCGACGGCCTTGTGGCGGATGCGGATTTCGCCGGGGCCGGGCTCGCCGACCTCGACATCGACGATCTGGAGTTCCTCGGGACCGCCGGGGCGGTCGATGCGAACGGCTTTGCTCATGGGGAAAGGTCTCCTGCAGAAAGGACGGGGTCGACAGCCCGCGATCCTGCCACGGCCGGGCTCGTCGCGTGCAGAGGGGACAATCGGGCGGTCCGTCCCTCCTCGCGTCCATGCAGCCGTCCCGCCTCACCCCCGCCACCATCCTCCTCCTCGCCACACCACCGCTGCTGTGGGCCGCCAACGCGGTGCTCGGCCGCCTGCTGAAGGACGTGGCCTCGCCGCTCACGCTGAACTTCATCCGCTGGGTGCTGGCCTTCGTCGTGCTGCTGCCGATGGCGCATGGGGTGCTGCGGCGCGACCATCCGATGTGGCGCCACTGGCGGCGCTACAGCGTGCTCGGCCTGCTGGGCGTGGGCATCTACAACGCCTTCCAGTACCTGGCGCTGCAGACCTCGACGCCGCTGAACGTGACGCTGGTCACCTCCAGCGCGCCGTTCTGGATGCTGCTGATCGGTACGCTCTTCTTCGGCCAGCGCGCCACACGTTTCGAGATCGCTGGCGCGGTGGTCTCGATGCTCGGGGTGCTGCTGGTGCTGAGCCAGGGCGATTGGCGCCATCTGGCCGCGCTGCGGCTGGTGCCGGGCGACCTCTACATCCTGCTGGCCGTGCTCGCCTGGTCGGTGTACAGCTGGATGCTCGTGGGCACCACCGAGCCCGCGGGCCTGCGCCAGGACTGGTCGGCTTTCCTCATGGCACAGATGGTGTTCGGCCTGGGGTGGTCGGGTCTGTTCGCCGCCGGCGAATGGGCGGCCGGCGCGATGTATGTGCACTGGAGCTGGTGGCTGGCTGCCGCACTGGTCTTCATCGCGGTGGGCCCGGCGATCCTGGCCTTTCGCTGCTGGGGGGCCGGCGCGCAGCGCGCCGGCCCAAAGATGGCCGCCTTCTTCCTCAACCTGACGCCGTTGTTCGCGGCGCTGCTGTCGGCCCTGTTCCTGGGCGAAATGCCGCATGGGTACCACGGCGCGGCCTTCGCGCTGATCGTGGGCGGCATCGTGCTGTCGTCGCGTCGAACGTCGGTGCGCTGATGGCCGCGCCGGCTTCTTAAGACCGGCTTAAGTCCCGCCGACCACAGTGCTCCCCGTGGAACATCCCACGCAAGGAGTACCAGCATGAACGTCTCTCGAAAGCTGCGGCCGCTGACGGCCGTTCTGTGCGGCGGCGCCCTGTTCGCCGCCCTTTCAGCCCACGCGGTCGACAATCCGCCGATCCACATGACGCACGGCGTCGAGTACATGAGCGGTGGCATCGGCAGCGACGAGGCCCAGTTCATGGAAACCGTGTCGCCGCGCTGGCCGGCGACGCTCGAGTTCGCCGTCAAGGACCATACGCGCGCCGACTTCGCCGCCGACGTGCGCGTCACGGTGCGTGACCAGAATGGGCGCGCCGTGCTCGACAACGTGCTGGCCACCGGGCCTTTCCTGATGGCCCGCCTGGCGCCCGGCCGCTACGAGGTCGAGGCGACCCTGTCGGCGCAGACGCTCAAGCAGGAGTTGACGGTACTGCCGGGCGCGCCCGCGAAAGCCTTGCTGCTGTGGCCGGCGAACACCGACATGGCGGCCACGGGCTCGACCGCGCGGTCGGCCACGCACGCGCCCACGTGACGGCGCCCATGCAGGACACCCCGCCCGCGCGTGGACTGTCGGCACACATCCTGCCGACCTCGGCCACGATGATCGGGGCCTGCATGACGGTCCTGACGATCGGCCACCTGGGCCACACGACGAGCGCCCGGCTGGCGGTCGACAAGCTGTTGGCCATCGACGCGCTGGTCTTTCTGGCCAGCGCCGTGCTGTCCTTCATGTCGATCCGCGCGGGGCCGCCCGGCGTGCGGCATGAACGCCGGGCCGAGCTGCTGTTCCTGTTCGGGCTGGCTGGCCTGGCGATCGGCGCCGTGGCGCTCGCCTTCGCGATCAACTGAGCCTCGGGGCGCCAGCGCAGGGGTCAGTACGTGCCGGGGTAGGCGCCGCCGTCGGTCAGCACGTTCTGGCCGGTGATGTAGCCCGCCTGCAGGCTGCACAGGAAGGCGCAGACGGCGCCGAATTCCTCGGGGTTGCCGAAGCGGCCGGCCGGAATCGTCTTCTGGCGGTTGGCGCGCACGGTGTCAACGTCCAGGCCCGACTTCTGCGCCGCACCCGCCATGTTGCCCTTCAGCCGGTCGGTGTCGAAGGAACCCGGCAGCAGGTTGTTGATGGTCACGCCCTTGGCTGCGATCGCCGTGCGCGCCACGCCGGCCACGAAGCCCGTGAGGCCGCTGCGCGCGCCGTTGGACAGGCCCAGGATGTCGATCGGCGACTTCACCGAGCTCGAGGTGATGTTCACGATGCGGCCATAGCCACGCGCGGCCATGCTGTCGACCGTGGCCTTGATGAGTTCGATGGGCGTGAGCATGTTGGCGTCGACCGCCTTGATCCACGCCTCGCGGTCCCAGTCGCGGAAGTCGCCGGGCGGCGGGCCGCCGGCGTTCGTCACGACGATGTCGTAGTCGGCATGCGCGGCGAAGGCGGCGGCGCGGCCTTCGGGCGTCGTGATGTCGGCCGCGACCGTCTTCACGAAAGGCTTGGGCGAGCCGGCCGCGGCGGCTTCGAGCCGCTGGGCCGCCGCCTTCAGGGCGTCGGCGCCGCGCGCCACCACCACCACGTTCACGCCTTCGCGCACCAGCGCTTCGGCGCAGCCCAGGCCCAGGCCCTTGCTGCCACCGCATACCAGGGCCGTGCGGCCCGCGATTCCGAGATCCATGTGAGTTCCTCCGGGCTAGCGCCCTGTTCGTGTAAAGACAAAAATTCCGGCGATCACCAGCACCGTGCCGGCCGCGGTCCACGCGGTGAACGGTTCGCCAAGGATCACCACACCCATCAGGATGGTCGACATCGGCCCGACCATGCCGGTCTGCGCGGCCATGGGCGCACCGATGCGTTCGATCGCCATCATGACCGAGAGCACCGGCACCGCGGTGCAGAGGGTCGCATTGAGCACCGATAGCCAGATGACCTGCGGCGCCAGCTCGAGCAGCCCGCTCACCGGCCGCAACACCAGAAATTGCGCGATGCACAGCAGGCACGCCACGCTGGTGGCCAGGCCGACCAGGCGCAGCGAGCCCAGGCGCTTGACGAACTCGCCGCTCGCGACCAGGTAGACCGCATAGCTCACCGCGCTCAGGAACACCAGCAGCGTGCCCCACGCGGCCGCGGCGGTCTGCCCCACTTGAACCTCGTGCCCGAACACCAGGAACACGCCAGCGTAGCTGATGGCCATGCCGAGCATCTGCCAGCGCGTGATGCGGCGGCGGTAGACGATCCAGCCGAACAGCAGCACCAGCGTCGGGTTGAGGTACAGGATGAGCCGCTCCAGGCTGGCCGTGATGTACGCCAGCCCCGCGAAGTCGAGAAAGCTCGCGAGGTAATAGCCCGAGAAGCCCAGGCCCAGCACGCCGAGCCAGTCGCGCCGCGTCAGCGGCGGCTTGCCGCGCCCGGCCCACCACGCCATGGCCACGAAGAGCGGCAGCGCGAACAGCATGCGCAGCATGATGAGCGTGACCGCGTCGACACCGTAGCGGTAGGCCAGCTTGACGATGATCGCCTTGCCGCTGAAGGCGATGGCGCCGAAGGTGGCCAGGGCCAGGCCAGCAGCGAGCGGCTTCTGCGCCGGTGATGGATGAACGATCGATGAGGTCACGTAGGTCTGTTTCAGGGATACCGCGGAACCGGCTTTGCCGGGCCGCCGGTATCGCCCCTTGAGGGGAAGCGGCGACACGAAGTGCGCCGCATCGGGGTGGGTCTAATACCCCGCAGCTTGGCCGTCGCGGCGCGGGTCGCTGGCGGCGATGTAGCCCTCGGCGGCCGGGTCGCCAGCGCGCCAGATGAACTGGCCGGCGCCGAAGTCCTGGTACGAATCCTCGATCACGTCGACCTGATGGCCCAGTGCCTGCAGCCCCTGCACCGTTGTCGGGTCCATGCTGCCTTCGGCATTGATCTCCAGCCCCTTGTTGAAGCGCCAGCGGGGCGCGTCGCAGGCGGCCTGCGGGTTCTGGCCGTGGTCGAGCATGCGCACCAGCGTCTGCATGTGGCCCTGCGGCTGCATGTTGCCGCCCATCACGCCGAAGCTCATCACCGGCTGGCCGTCCTTCGTGAGGAAGGCCGGGATGATGGTGTGGAAGGGCCGCTTGCCCGGTGCCACCACGTTCGGGCTGTCGGCGTTCAGGCTGAAGCCGTGTCCGCGGTTCTGCAGGCTGATGCCGAAGCTCGGCTCCACGCAGCCCGAGCCGAAGCCCATGAAATTGCTCTGGATGAAGCTCACCATCATGCCGCTCTCGTCGGCGGCCGTGAGGTAGATGGTGCCGCCCTTGATGGGGTTGCCCGCCTTGAAATCCTGCGCCTTCTTCATGTCGATGAGTTTGGCACGCGATGCGAGGTAGCCGGCATCGAGCATCTGCAGGGGGGTCACCGTCATCGACGACGGCTCCGACACGTAGCGGTAGGTGTCGGCGAAGGCCAGCTTCATGGCCTCGATCTGCACATGCTGGAACGCGACGCTGTCGACCGCCATGCCCGCCATGTCGAAGTGCTGCAGGATGCCCAACGCGATCTGCGCCGCGATGCCCTGGCCGTTGGGCGGAATCTCGTGCAGCGTGTGGCCGCGGTAGTCCTGCGCGGTCGGCGTGACCCACTCGGGCTTCCAGTTGGCGAGGTCGCGCACCTTGAGCTTGCCGCCGTTGGCGTCGGAGAAGGCCTCCAGCGCCTCGGCGATCTCGCCGTTGTAGAAGGCCTGGCCACGCGTGGCGGCGATGGCCTTGAGCGCCCGTGCCGCCGCCGGGAAGCGGAACAGCTCGCCGACGTTCGGCGCGCGGCCCCAGGGCAGGAAGCTCTCCGCAAAGCCGGGCTGGCCCTGCAGGATCGGTGTCGCGGCGGCCCACTTCTGCTGAACCACCGGCGGCACCAGGTAGCCGCGCTCGGCGATCTCGATGGCCGGCGCCATCAACGCCTCGAAGGGCAGCTTGCCGAAGCGCTCCGACAGCGCCATCCAGCCGCCGACGGCACCGGGCACCGTCACCGAGTCCATGCCGCGCTGCGGCGGCGTGGTAGCGCCGTCGCCGTGCTTGCGGCGGAAGTAGTCGGGCGTCCAGGCCTGCGGCGCGCAGCCCGAGGCATTGAGGCCGTGCAGTTCCTTGCCGTCCCACAGGATGCAGAAGGCGTCGCTGCCCAGGCCGTTGCTCACCGGCTCGACCAGCGTCATCACCGCGGCCGTGGCCACGGCCGCATCGACCGCATTGCCGCCCTGTTGCAGGATGCGCACGCCGGCCTGCGCGGCGAGCGGGTGCGAGGTCGAGACGACGTTGCGCGCAAAGACGGGAATGCGGGTGGAACGGTAGGGGTTGGCGTAGTCGAAATTCATGAGAGAGCCTTCTTATTCATTGACGATCTTGCGGTCGATGACGATCTTCTTCCACTTGGCCGCATCCTCGGCCACCATCTTCGCGAGCTGCTGCGGCGTGCTGCCGACCGGCTCGATGCCCAGGCGCGCGAGCTTGTCCTTGACCTCCGGGTCGGCCAGCGCCTGGTTGGCCGCGGTGTTGATGCGCGCGACGATGTCGGCGGGCAGCCCCTTCGGACCGTACAGGCCGAACCAAGTGCTCGATTCGAAGCCCGGCAAGGTGTCGGCGATCGGTGGAAGCTCCGGCGCGAGCGGGCTGCGCTTGAGCGAGGTCACGCCGAGCGCGCGCAGACGGCCGTCGCGCACATGCGGCATGCCGGTGGGCAGCGAATCGAACATCACGTCGAGGTTGCCCGCGATCAGGTCCGGAATGGCCAACGCGGTGCCCTTGTACGGGATGTGCGTGACGAACACGCCGGCCTGCGACTTGAAGAGCTCCGCCGTGAGCTGGACGATGGTGCCGTTGCCGCTCGACGCGTAGTTGAGCTTGCCGGGGTTCTTCCTGGCGTAGTCGATCCAGTCGCGCACCGTCTTGGCAGGCGAGTTGTTCGGCACCAGCATGATGCTGGGCGCATTGCCGACGTGGTCGATCGGCGTGAAGTCGCGCACCGTGTCGTACGGCAGGCGGGCGTTCAGCGCCGGTCCGATCGAATGCGTGCTGGTGGTCGCCAGCAGCAGCGTGTAGCCGTCGGCGGGGGCCTTGGCCGCCAGGTCCGAGCCGATGCCGCCGCCTGCACCGGGCTTGTTGTCGACGACCACCGAGTTGCCGAGCTTCTCGCCCATCTTCTGCGACAGCGTGCGCGCGAACAGGTCGGTCGCACCACCCGCGGGGAAAGGCACGACCAGGCGTATCGGCTTGTTCGGGTAACCCGGCTGCGCGAAGCTGGCGGCCGATGCAGCGATAAAGATCGCGAGCGCCATGCCTTGGAGAAATCGAGTGCGATTCATGGGTTGGATTCTGGACGGGATGGAGAAGCCCAGCATGCTATGCACCGCAACACCATGCACACAGATAATCCTGCTTATTCAACTATGAACATTCTTTATGGCAAAGCAGGGCCTCGAGGTCGTTTCGCTGCAGCAGCTGCGCGCGCTCGCCGCCATCGCGGAGACCGGCAGCTTCACCCTGGCCGCCGAGGCTCTGCAACTGACGCAACCAGCCATCAGCCATCTGGTGCGCCGCATGGAGGAAGAACTCGGGCAGGCGCTGGTGGTCCGGGGCCGACGCATCCGGTTGACCGATGCGGGCCAGATGATGGCCGACACGGCCCAGCGCGCGCTGCGGCTGGTCGATGAGTCGGTCGGGGTCTGCCGCTCGCAGTCGCAACTCAGCGAGGGGCGCGTGGTGCTGGCCGTGGGTCACCTGACGGCCGGCACGCTGATGCCGCCGGTGCTAGGGCGCTTCTCGCAGGCGCATCCCCAACTCACCGCCACGCTGCTGGACAGCACGGCCGAACAGATGATGTCGCGCATCCTGTCGCGCGAGGCCGACCTCGGCTTCGGCTCCGACATCGGACAGAAGCATTCCGGACTCGCGACCGAACCCCTGTTCAGCGCAGCGATGGCGCTTTTCATGCGCGACGACCATCCGCTCGCCCGGCACGCCGAGATCGAGGGCCACGCGCTCGACGGGCTTCCGTTCATCCACGTCAACCCCGACGCCAACGTCTGGCGCGCCATCAGCCGCCAACTCGCGAGCGCGGCCAACGTCTATCCAACGGTCGTGCACCACGTGTCGATGCTCACGACCGCCTTCGGACTGGTGCAAGCCGGCGCCGGTGTCGCGTTGCTGCCGCACTATGTCGACGTGCTGATGCCGGCCCGGCTGCGCGCGGTGCGCATCGTGCGCCCCGCACTGGAATTTCCGGTCGTGGCGATCCGGCTGGCCAAGCACCCGCTGAGTCCCGCGGCGATGGCCTTTCTTGCGATGGCGCGCCAGCACATGAAGATCTGATGCGCGGCACGCTCGCTTGCGCCGGCCGAAAAACAAAAGCCCCGTAGGCCGAGGCGCACGGGGCTTGGGAGCGGCGCGCGAGGCGCAGGCGACGTTCAGTCCTCGACGAAGGCTTCCTCGCGCTTGGACTTGACCGAGGGCAGCAGCACGATCACCAGCAGCAGCACCGCCGCCGCCAGCAGGCCGGCCGAGATCGGCCGCGTGATGAACACGCTCCAGTCGCCACGCGACAGCAGCAGCGCCCGGCGCAGGTTCTCTTCCATCATCGGCCCGAGAATCAGCCCCAGCAAGAGCGGTGCGGGTTCGCAGCCGAGCTTGATGAAGGTGTAGCCCACCACACCGAAGATGGCAACCATCCAGATGTCGAACACGTTGTTGTTCGTCGAGTACACGCCGATCGCACAGAACAGCACGATGGCCGGGAACAGCCAGCGGTACGGGATCGACAGCAGCTTGATCCAGATGCCGATGAGCGGCAGGTTCAGCACGATCAGCATCGCGTTGCCGATCCACATCGAGGCGATCAGGCCCCAGAACAGTTCCGGGTTGCTGGTCATCACCTGCGGGCCAGGCTGGATGTTGTGGATGGTCATCGCGCCCACCATCAGCGCCATCACCGGGTTCGGCGGAATGCCGAGCGTCAGCAGCGGGATGAAGGAGGTCTGCGCACCGGCGTTGTTGGCGGCCTCGGGGCCGGCCACGCCGCGGATGTTGCCCTTGCCGAACGGCACTTCGCCGGCCTTGAGCTTCATCTTCTTCTCGAGCGTGTAGGCCGCAAAGGCCGACAGCAACGCGCCACCGCCGGGCAGGATGCCCAGGGAGGAACCGAGCGCCGTGCCGCGCAGCACGGCCGGCAGCATGTTCTTGAAGTCGTCCTTCGTGGGCCACAGGCCGTGCACCTTGGCGGTGAAGACCTGGCGTTCCTCTTCGGGACGCGACAGGTTGGCGATGATTTCGCCGTAACCGAACACACCCATGGCGATCACGATGAAGCCGATGCCGTCGGTCAGTTCCGGGATGTCGAAGCTGAAGCGTGCGACGCCCGAGTTCACGTCGGTGCCGACCAGGCCGATGAGCAGGCCCAGCACGATCATCGCGATGGCCTTGAGCAGCGAGCCCGAGGCCAGCACCACGGCACCGATCAGGCCCAGGATCATCAGCGAGAAGTATTCGGCCGGGCCGAACTTGAAGGCCAGCTCCGTCAGCGGCGGCGCGAAGGCGGCCAGGATCAGCGTGCCGACGCAACCGGCGAAGAAGGAGCCCAGGCCAGCGGCAGCGAGTGCGGGGCCCGCCCTCCCCTGCTTGGCCATCTGGTGCCCGTCGATCACGGTCACCACCGAGGACGACTCCCCGGGCAGGTTCACCAGGATGGCGGTGGTGGAACCGCCGTACTGCGAGCCGTAGTAGATGCCGGCCAGCATGATGAGCGCGGCCACCGGCGGCAGCGCGTAGGTCGCGGGCAGCAGCATCGCGATGGTCGCGACCGGGCCGATGCCGGGGAGCACGCCGATCAGCGTGCCCAGCAGGCAGCCGACGAAGCAATAGATCAGGTTCTGCAGCGTGAACGCCGCGGTGAAGCCGATGGAGAGGTTGTTGATCAGGTCCATGGTGTGTGTCTCAGCCCGAAATGAAGGTGGGCCAAACCTGGAACTGCAGCTTGAGCGCCACCACGAAGGCGAGGTAGCTGCCGATCGCGAGGATCGTGGCAAGGATCAGACTGGCCTTGAAGCTGTACTGCTCCCCGGCCAGGCCGGCGATGAGCACCAGCGCGTAGATCGCGGCGATCAGGCCCATGGCGGGCAGCCCCCATGCCACGACGCCGCCGAGCAGCACGCCGAAGATCAGGTTGGCGCCGATGATGAAGCCCAGCGGCCGCCACGCGATCTTGCCGATCGGGTCGCCGTCGACCGTCTCGATGGTCAGGGCGCTGAAGATCACGACGAGACCCAGCACGGCCAGCACGATGCCCAGCATCATCGGGAAATAGCCCGGGCCCATGCGCGCGCCGTTGCCCACGTTGTAGGTTGTCGCACCCCATGCGAAGGCGATCCCGACGAGGGTGAACATCAACCCCGCAAAGAAGTCCTTCTGACTTTTGATTTTCACGAACAATCTCCTCGAAAAAATTCGAACGGCCGATTGTGTGGTCAGCATCCCGTCAGGATCGATGTGGATTCCACCTAGCGTGGAGTTAGGGTTACCCCCAAACGCCTAGTCCAGCGGAGGCGTCGCGCTCAGGACTTCCTCGATGGTCGTCACGCCTTCGGCCACGCGCAGCGCGCCGGCCAGGCGCAGCGGGCGCATGCCGTCGGTGACGGCCTGGCGGCGCAGGGCCGAGAGGACCGGCTCCTTGTTCACGCGCGCCTTGAACTCCTCGCTGATGCTGAGCAGTTCGTACAGGCCCATGCGGCCCATGTAGCCGGTCATGCGGCAGTCCACGCAACCCACCGGCCGGTAGGCGCGCACCGAGCCGGTGATCTGCCAGGGCGCGACGAATTCGGCGAGCTTCTCGCGCGTGACCGACTCGTCGGGCTGCTTGCACAGCGGGCACAGCGTGCGCACCAGCCGCTGCGCCAGCACGCCGAGCATCACGGCGTTGATCAGGTACGAGGGCACGCCCAGCTCCATCAGCCGGGTGATCGCGCTGGGGGCGTCGTTGGTGTGCAGCGTGCTGAACACCAGGTGGCCGGTGAGCGCCGCCTGCACCGCCATGTCCGCGGTGGCGAGGTCGCGGATTTCGCCGACCATGATGATGTCCGGGTCCTGCCGCATCAGCGCGCGCAGGCCTTCGGTGAAGCCGAAGTCCAGCTGCGGCTGCACCTGCGTCTGGTTGAAGGACGGCTCGATCATTTCGATCGGGTCCTCGATGGTGCTGACGTTGACCTCCTCGGTCGCCACCCGCTTGAGCGTGGAGTACAGCGTGGTCGTCTTGCCCGAGCCGGTCGGCCCGGTCACCAGGATGATGCCGTGCGGCCGCGTGACGAGCTGTTCCCAGCGCTTGGCGTCGTGCTGCGCGAAGCCCAGCGCGTCGAGGTCCTTTACCGCGGTGTCGGGGTCGAAGATCCGCATCACCATCTTCTCGCCGAAGGCGGTGGGCAGCGTCGACAGGCGCATCTCGACCTCGTCGCCGCGCATGTTGCGGGTCTTGATGCGGCCGTCGAGCGGCCGGCGCTTCTCCACCACGTCCATGCGGCCGAGCAACTTGATGCGCGCGACCATTGCGTTCATCACGCCCATGGGCATCTGGTAGGCCGGGTGCAGCACGCCGTCGATGCGAAAGCGCACCACGCCCTGCTCGCGCCGCGGCTCCAGGTGGATGTCGCTGGCGCGCTGGTCGAAGGCGTACTGCCAGAGCCAGTCGACCACCTGCACCACGCTCTGGTCGTTGGCGTCGAGCTGCTTGTTGCTCTTGCCGAGCTCCACCAGCTGCTCGAAGCTCGCGCCGCCCGCGTTGCCGCCGGCCTTCTGCGCCGCCCGCACCGACTTGGCCAGCGCGAAGAACTCCGCCGTGTAGCGCTGGATGTCGGCCGGGTTGGCCACCACGCGACGCACCGCGCGGCGCGACTGGCGCTCGACCTCGGAGATCCAGTCGGTGAGGAAGGGCTCGGCCGTGGCCACCACCACCTCGCTCGGCGTGACCTGCACCGGCAGCACCTTGTGGCGCTCGGCGTAGGCGGCACTCATGGTGTCGGCCACCTTGCCCACGTCGACCTTGAGCGGGTCGATGCGCAGGTACTGCAGCGCGGCGCGCCCGGCCAGCCATTCGGTCAGCATCTCCAGGTCGAGCGGCTTGCCGTCCTTCTCGCGTGTCATCGCGACGTTCGCCAGGCGCACCAACGGCGCCTGCCGGCTCTCGGCCTGCGCACAGCGCGCGATGGTGCGCTTGGCCTCGTGCGGCGAGATGACGCCATCGCTGGCGAGCCATTCGATCAGCAGGCGCAGCTCGAGCGGACCCTCGTGGCGGGCAGCGGCGGCAGGTGGCGAGACGGCGCTCATGACATGGGTTTGAAGACGCGCAGCCATTTCGGCGCGGGCAGACCCCAGCGAGTCTGGATGGTCTGCGCCCGCTCGGCAAGTGCATCGCGCTTGGGCCGGGTCGGCGTGCGCTGCGCCAGCACCACGGTGTTGCCTTCGCGCGTCGGCTTGAAGGCCCAGACGGCCTCGGTGCCGAAGGCGGCGGCGATCTTCTCGAGGCTGCGTTCGTAGCTCGACGACCGGCCGAAGAGGTTGACCGTCATGCAGCCGTCCTCGGTCAAGAGGCCACGGCAGTCGGCATAGAAGCCTTCGCTGTCGAGCACGGGCGCGGCGGCCTCGTGGTCGTACAGGTCGACCTGCAGCGCATCGACCGTGCCCTGCCACTCGGCCTTGCGAATCTCGGTGCCGGCATCTGCCAGCACCACGCGCAGTTTGGCGTCGTCGGCCGGCAGCTTGAACCAGCCGCGGCAGGCCGCGACCACTTGGGGGTTGAGTTCGACCGCCGTGGTGCGCATGCGCAATTGCTTGCGGCTGAACTTGGTGAGCGTGGCCGCGCCCAGGCCCAGTTGCATCGCATGGCGGTTCATCACGCTGGATGGCTCCACGAAGAGCAGCCAGGCCATCATGCGTTGCACGTATTCCAGTTCGATCTCGAAGGGCGCGTCGAGCTTCATCGAGCCCTGCACCCATTCCGTGCCGAGGTGCAGGTAGCGGATGTCGCCCCAGTCGGAGAAGTTGACCTCGGGCAGGGCCGGTGTGCGCGCCGCCATCACGCGACCAGCCCATGCTGTGCGAACACGTGGTGCCAGGCCTCGCACTTGCGCTCGAAGGACATGGCCGCGTGCGCGGGGCTGGTCGACGGCAGCTTGTAGGCCGGCAGCACGCCGTGGCCGCTCTCGCGCAGGGCATCGATCACCCTCGGCGCATGGCGGAAGCTCTCGGCGCCGTTGTGCGCGATGGCGGCGAGCCGCGGCACATCGAGGTGCGCGAAGTCGTTGAGCGCCGCGTCGCGGATCGACGTGTCGAGGCTGCCCTCGCGCTGGCAACTGCCATAGACGTCCCACAGGCCGAGGCCATGTTGCGTCAACCAGCCGGCGCGTTCGGCGGATGCGGTGCCCGGAGGCAGGGGATGGGCGGGCCAGAGGGCTTGCAAGATCTTCCAGAAGTGGTTCTGCGGGTGGGCATAGTAGCGCCCCTCCGCCAGCGAGCGCGCGCTCGGGAAGCTGCCCAGCACCAGCACCACGGTGTCTGGCGAGACCACGGGCGCCAGGCCCTCGAGCGACACGGCATCGGACGGCGAACGAGAAAAAACCCGCCGCGGCGGGTTCTTCGAGGGTGCGTCCCGGTCGATGCCGGTCGCAGGGTCAGGGCTTCTTGGCGGCTTCATTCTCGGCGGTGCCGGGGATCTTCTCACCGATCTTGTGGCCGGCGCTGCGCATGCCGTCCGCCGTCTTGTGGCCGACGCTGGCGACCGCGCCGCCCGCCTTCTTCGCACCGCTGGCCGTGGCGTGACCGGCCTTCTTGGCGGTGCGCTTGGTGGCGTGGTAGGCCTTCTTGGTGCCGGTCTTGACCTTCTCGGTCACGGTGGGTGCCGGTGCGGTGGCAGGGGCCACGGCCGGTGCCGGTGCCGGCGTTTGCGCGGCGGCAGAGAAGCCGATCGAAGCGATGCCCAGTGCGAGCACGGCAGGGATGGAACGGAAGAGAGACGAGGTCATGGAAAGCTCCTTGTTGCGTTGTAGTTACGGCCATGCCGCACTGATCGGACAACGGGCGACGCGAAGAGGCGGATGACAGCCCGCACGCGAACGTCACTGATTTTTTTCAACGACGGCATGTCGACCTACAGACGTGCCTGACCAGCGCCTGACGACGACAGCAATGCAGACAGGCCAGGCAATGCATCGAGCGCATTGCGCGTGCTCGCCTGTGCGAGTTCCTCCATCGTGATGCCACGCAGTTGCGCCAGCACGGCGGCAATGCGCGGCAACTCGGCCGGCTCGTTGCGGCCCTGCACCGCGCCGGCCTGGCGCTCCTCCTGCGTGCGGTAGAGCCAGTGCGGCTGGATGTCCGGCGCATCGGTCTCCATGACGATCGCATCGAGCGGCAGCGAGGTGGCCAGCCGGCGCACCTGCAGCGCACGGTCGAAGGTCACGGTGCCGCCGAAGCCCAGCTTGAGGCCGAGGTCGAGACACGCCTTGGCCTGCTGCTCGCTGCCGTTGAAGGCGTGCGCGATGCCCCGCCATGGACGCCCCGCACCGACCTGGCGCAGGTGCTTGAGCACCTGATCGACCGAGCGGCGCACATGGATGATCACCGGCAGGTCGTGCGCGCGGGCGAGTTGCAACTGCGTGTGGAAGAAATGCGCCTGTTTCGGCCCGTCGAGATCGGGCACGAAGTAGTCCAGCCCGATCTCGCCCACGGCGACCAGGCGCGGATCGCCGCGGCGCGCCGTCAGTTCGGCATCGAGCGTCTGCAGGTCGGCCTCGTTCGCGTCGCCGGTGCACAGCGGATGGATGCCCAGCGCATAGGCGTCGCCCTGCGCATGTGCCAGCGTGCGCACCGTCGCGAAGTTGAAGACCGCCACCGCGGGAATGACGCACAGCGCAACGCCGGCGGCCTCGGCCCGTGCCCGCACGGCGGGGCCTTCGTCGCCGAACTCCGGGGCATCCAGGTGACAGTGTGTATCGATGAAACCGGTCATCGGGCCATGATGCCCGAAGCGATGCAAGGCGGCACAAAGCGTGCTACCGTGATTTCTTTGACACGTCACTCTTTGCCCGGAGGTGCCGATGCGCAGGACTGGTATTTACAGCCGCTCGCCGCAAGCGTCGAAAGACGCCGACGAGCCCCGCGAGGGGGATGCGCCCGCCGCCGGTGCGCCGCCGGACGTGCCGGCTGTTGCGCCGACGCGATGGCAGCCCGGGCGCAAGTCCTTCGCGGGACTGCTGGTGCTGGTGCTCGCCTTGGCCGGCGGGGGCGCCGCGCTCTGGCCTCGGCAGGCCGGGCATGCACTGACCCAGAAGGACATCGACGCCGCCGTGCTGCGCACGCTGCAGACCAACGTCCTTCCCTCCCAGGCCACGCGGGCGGCCGCCATCATCCGGCCCTCCGTGGTGCGCGTGGTGGGCTACGGCACCGAACGCGCGACGCCCGAGGCCAAGACCGAGAAGCGCGGGCGCAACATGGCGCGCGGCAAGGCGCCCGAAGCCGATCCGCCGCCCGGCACCGAGGTCGAACGCGGCGTGGGCACCGGCGTGGTGATCGTCGACAAGGGCGTGATCCTCACCAACCTGCACGTGGTCGCCGGCTCGGAAACCATCAAGGTCACCTTCTCCGATGGCCTGGAAGCGGAGGCAACGATCACCGGCGTGCAGCCCGAGAACGACCTCGCCGTGCTGCAGGCGAAGAAGATCCCCGACGACCTGATCGCCGCGACCATGACCTCGACCGCCGACCTGCAGTCGGGCGACCAGGTCGCCGCGGTCGGCTTCCCCTTCGGCATCGGCCCTTCCGTGTCGGCGGGCGTCGTGTCCGGACTCAAGCGCTCGTTCCGCTCGCCGGAAGGCAAGCAGGAGCTGGGCAACCTGATCCAGTTCGATGCCGCCGCCAACCCGGGCAACTCGGGCGGTCCGCTGGTCAACATGAACGGCGAGGTGCTCGGCATCGTCACGGCCATCCTCAACCCCACGCAGCAGCGCACCTTCATCGGCATCGGCTTCGCGGTGCCCATCGAGAACGCGGCCTCGGCACTGGGCTCGCCACCGTTCTGAACGCCCCACCGTCCGCCTTTCACCCACTCACGAAAGCACGCGCATGAGCTTCGAGACACCCCCGACGAATTCACCCGCCACGGCCGAGCTGATGGAGCAGATCCTCTACGAGGTGAAGCGCGTCGTGGTCGGCCAGGACCGTTTCCTCGAACGCGTGATGGTGGCGATGCTGGCCGGCGGCCACCTGCTGGTCGAAGGCGTGCCGGGCCTGGCGAAGACGCTCACCATCAAGACGCTGGCCGAGACGGTGAGCGGGCAGTTCAAGCGCATCCAGTTCACGCCCGACCTGGTGCCGGCCGACCTGGTGGGCACCCGCATCTACAACCAGAAGACCGGCGACTTCTCCACCGCGCTCGGCCCGGTGTTCGCCAACCTGCTGCTGGCCGACGAAATCAACCGCGCGCCAGCCAAGGTGCAGAGCGCGCTGCTCGAGGTGATGCAGGAACGCCAGGTGACCATCGCCGGCGAGACGCACAAGGTGCCGCGCCCCTTCCTCGTGATGGCGACGCAGAACCCGATCGAGACCGAAGGCACCTACCCGCTGCCTGAGGCGCAGGTCGACCGCTTCATGATGAAGGTGCTGGTCGACTACCCCACCGACGAAGAGGAATTCGTCATCGTCCAGCGCGTGATCGGTCCGCCGGTGCAGCCGGCGACGGTGGCCACCACCGACCAGCTCGCCGCGCTGCAGGCCGAGGCCCGGCGCGTGTACGTCGACCCCTCGCTCATCCAGTACGCGGTGAAGCTGGTGTCGGCCACGCGCACGCCCGAGAAGCACGGCCTGAAGGACATGCGCCGCTTCATCACCTTCGGCGCCAGCCCGCGCGCCAGCATCAACCTCACGGAAGGTGCCCGTGCATTGGCCCTGCTGCGCGGCCGCAGCTACGCGCTGCCGGAGGACATGACGGCGCTGGTGCCCGACGTGCTGCGCCACCGCGTGACGCTGTCGTACGAGGGCCTGTCCGAAGGGCTCACCGCCGACGGCTTGATCGAGAAGATCATGCGCGCCATCCCCGCCCCACCCAAGCCGCTGGAACATGAAAAGCTGGTGGCCTAGAGCAATGAGCACTCCCCCAGTCTTCGCGCACTGCGTGGCGCTCCGCCCCCCCCCTCGCCGGGGGCAACACCAGCGGCCCGGCGAAGCCGGTTCCGCGGTGTTCCTGGAAAAGCCATGAAGAGCTGGTGGCCCAGTAAGCGCGCGCGCGCCGCGAACGATGCGCAGGTCGCGGCCGAGACGGCCGCGGGCGCCGCCGAGCGCGTGCTGCGCCGGCTCGAGTGGACCGTCATTCGCCGGCTCGACGGCCTGCTGCAGGGCGACTACCGCACGCTGATGCGCGGCACCGGGCTCGACCTGGCGGACCTGCGCGAATACCAGCACCACGACGATGTGCGCCACATCGACTGGAACGTGACCGCCCGGCTGCAGACGCCGCATGTGCGCGTCTTCACCGAAGACCGCGAGATGGCCGCCTGGTTCGTGCTCGACCTGAGCCGCTCGGTGGACTTCGGCTCGGGCCTGAAGGCCAAGCGCGAGATCTCGCAGGGCTTCGTCGGCGTGCTGGCCCGCCTGCTCACCCGGCACGGCAACCGAGTCGGCGCGCTGGTCTACGGCAACGACCTCGAGGCCGTGATCCCGCCGCGCAGCGGCCGGCCCCATGTGCTGCACCTGCTGCACGCCATGGACAAACGCTCCGTCGAGGGCAAGCCGACGCAGGGCATGACCCGGCTGTCCGACCTGCTGAAGTCCGCCGCGGTGCTGATGCCCCGGCGCTCGACCGTCTTCGTGGTGTCCGACTTCCTGACCGAACCCGGCTGGGAAAAGCCGCTGGCCCAGTTGACGCAGCGCCACGAGGTGGTCGCGGTGCGGCTGTTCGACCCGCTCGAGATCGAACTGCCCGACCTCGGCCTCGTGCCGCTGCGCGACGCCGAGACCGGCGAGCAGTTGTGGGTCGACACGCACGACGCCGGCTTCCGCAAGCGCTTCGCGCGCATCGCCGCCGAGCGCGAGGCCACGCTGCGCGCCACGCTGGCCAAGGCCGGCGTCGACACGCTCGAACTCTCCACCGACGACGACCTGGCCGCCGCCATCCTGCGCTTCGCCGACCTGCGCAAGCGCCGGTTCCGCACCAACGGCGCGCAGCGTAAGGCGGTGGCCGCATGATCTCAGCGACGACACCCGGGAGCGCCCCATGAATTTTCTGTGGCCCCAGTTCCTCTGGCTGCTGACCGCCGTGCCCCTGCTGGTGCTGCTGTACGTGTGGCTGATGCGGCGCAAGAAGAAGCTGGCGCTGCGCTACGCGAGCCTGTCGATCGTGCGCGAGGCGATGGGCGCCGGCCAGAGCATGAAGCGGCACATCCCGCCCCTACTCTTCCTGCTGGCGATGGTGGCGATGCTGGTCGCCGCGGCGCGGCCGATGGCGGTGGTGGTGCTGCCGTCGAACCAGCAGACGATCATCCTGGCGATGGACGTGTCCGGCAGCATGCGTGCCACCGACGTGCTGCCCAACCGACTGGTCGCGGCGCAGGAGGCCGCCAAGGCCTTCATCAAGGACCTGCCGCGCACCGTGAAGGTCGGCATCGTGGCCTTCGCGGGCAGCGCGCAGGTGGCACAGCTGCCGACCGTCAACCGCGACGACCTGGTCACCGCGATCGACGCCTTCCAGCTGCAGCGCGCCACCGCCACCGGCAACGCCATCGTGGTGTCGCTCGCCACGCTGTTCCCGCAGGCCGGCATCGACATCTCCAACTTCGGCCCGCAGAGCCGGCAGCGCGGCGTGCCGATCGAGCAGGCGGGCAAGGCGCCCGCGCCCGAGTTCACACCGGTGGCGCCGGGCTCGTACACCTCGGCGGCGATCATCATGCTGACCGACGGCCAGCGCACCACCGGCGTCGACCCGCTCGACGCGGCCAAGGTGGCGGCCGACCGCGGCGTGCGCGTGTACACGGTGGGCATCGGCACGGTCGACGGCGAGACCATCGGCTTCGAGGGCTGGTCGATGCGCGTGCGGCTCGACGAAGAAACGTTGAAGGCCGTGGCCAACAAGACCTCCGGCGAGTACTTCTACGCCGGCACCGCGGCCGACCTGAAGAAGGTGTACGACACGCTGAGTTCGCGCCTGACGGTCGAGAAGAAGGAGACGGAAGTGTCTGCGCTCTTCGCCCTGGGCGCCGCGCTGCTGGCTTTCCTGTCGGCGGGGCTGTCGCTGTTCTGGTTCAACCGGATTCTTTGAGGCCTCGGCACCCTCAATTCGCCAGCCGCCCCGCCACCAGCCGCAGCACGCGGTCGCAGCGGCTGGCCAGCGTCTCGTCGTGGGTCACCATGACGAAGGCGGTGCCGTGTTGGCGGGCCAGCTCGAGCATCAGCGCGAACACGCCGTCGGCCGTGCTGCGGTCGAGGTTGCCGGTCGGCTCGTCGGCCAGCACGCAGTCGGGCTGGGTGACCAGGGCGCGCGCGATGGCGACGCGCTGGCGCTCGCCGCCCGAGAGTTCGGCCGGGCGGTGTTGCAGCCGCTCGCCGAGACCGACCGCCTTGAGCATCCGCGTCGCGGCCTCGGTCTGTTCCGCCGGCGGTGCGCGCCGGATCTTCAGCGGCATCGCGACGTTGTCGAGCGCGCTGAATTCCGGCAGCAGGTGATGGAACTGGTAGACGAAGCCCAGGTGCTGGTTGCGCAACCGGCCCTGTTCGGCCGCATCGGCGTGCGCGATGTTCTTGCCGTGCAGCTCGACGCTGCCCGCGGTCGGCGCATCGAGCCCGCCCATCAGGTGCAGCATGGTGCTCTTGCCCGAGCCCGAGGCGCCGACGATGGCCAGCGTCTCGCCCGCATGCACGTCGAGGTCGACGCCGTGCAGCACGGTGAGGTCGATGCGGCCTTCGTGGAAGCGCTTGGTGAGGCCGCGGACCTTCAGGACGACCTTGCCGGAAGTGACTTCATTCATATCGCAAGGCCTCCGCCGGGTTCACGCGGCTGGCGCGCCAGCTCGGGTACAGCGTGGCCACGAAGGCCAGGGCCAGCGAGATCAGCGTGATGGGCATGATGTCCGACTGCTGCGGATCGCTCGGCATGCGGCTGATGAGGTAGATGTCCTTGGGCAGGAAGCTGGCGTGGAAGAGTCGTTCCAGCGCCGGCACGATCACGTCGATGTTGTAGGCGATGCCCAGGCCCAGCAGCAGCCCGCCGAGCGTGCCGATCACGCCGACCATGGCGCCCTGCACGACGAAGATGCCCATGATGCTTTTCGGGCTGGCGCCCAGCGTGCGCAGGATCGCGATGTCGGCGCGCTTGTCGGTCACGGTCATGACCAGCGTCGACACCAGGTTGAAGGCCGCCACCGCGACGATCAGCGTGAGGATGATGAACATCATGCGTTTCTCGACCTGCACCGCGGCGAACCAGGTCTTGTTCTGCCGGGTCCAGTCGCGGATGAGGAAGGAGCCGGGCAGCGTGACCGCCAGCTCGTCGGCCACCTGGCGCGCCTGGTTCAGGTCCTTCAACTTCAAACGGACGCCGCTCGGGCCTTCGAGGCGGAACACGCGGGCGGCGTCCTGCTCGTGGATCATGGCCAGCGCCGAGTCGTATTCGTAGTGTCCCGAATCGAAGGTGCCGACCACGGTGAACTGCTTGAGCCGAGGCACCACGCCGGCCGGCGTCACCTGGCCGCCCGGCGCGACCAGCGTGACCTGGTCGCCGACGCGCACGAAGAGCGATCGCGCCAGCTCGCCGCCAAGCACGATGCCGAATTCGCCGGGCACCAGCTTGTCGAGCGCGCCCTTCTGCGCGGTGCTGGCGAAGTCCGTCACCTCGGGTTCGAGCTTCGGTTCGATGCCGCGCACCAGCGCGCCCTTCATGTCTTCGCCGCGGGCGATGAGCGCCTGGGTCGCGATGAAGGGGGCCACGCCGATCACTTCGGGGTTCTTGCGCGCCGCGTCCATGATCGGGCCGATGTCCTGCAGCGCCTGGCCGTCGCGCGAGAAGATCTCGATGTGCGAGACCACGCCGAGCATGCGGTCGCGCACCTCTTTCTGGAAGCCGTTCATGACCGACAGTACGATGATCAGCGCCGCCACGCCCAGCGCGATGCCGAGCATCGAGACACCGGAGATGAAGGAGATGAAGCCGTTGCGCCGCGTCGCCCGGCCCGCACGCGTGTAGCGCCAGCCGAGTTGCAGTTCGTAGGGGAGGGGCATAGGGGCGGAATTGTGGCATCCCGCCGGAGGCCGCCGAGCATGACCCGACAATAGGCCCCATGGCCCTCCCCCTCTCCCCGACACATCTGCTGATCCCCTTTGCCGGCCGCGGGTCTTCCGCCTGCGCCGCCGCGCTGGCCACGCTGCAACTACCCAACCTCGACGCCCTGCTCACCCGCCTGGCGGTGGCCCACGACGACACGCAGGCCGACACCACCCTCACGCCGCCGCACGAGCGCGCGCTGGCCCGCGCGCTCGGCATCGACGCGGCCGACGGCTGCATCGCCTGGGGCGCGCGCGAGGCGCAGCAGACCGGCCTCTCGCGTGCCGGCTCCGACGAGCCCTGGGCCGTGCTCACGCTGTGCCACTGGGAAGTCGCCATCGACGAGGTGGTGCTGCACGACCCGGGCGACATGGCGATCGATGCCGCGGAATCGCAGGCGCTGCTCGAAGCCGCCCGCCCCTTCTTCCAGGAAGACGGCATCGTGCTGCGCCGATCGGCCGCACCCGGTCGCTGGCTGGCACGCGGCGAGCTGTTCCGCGGCCTCGCCACCGCGTCGCTCGACCGCGCCGCGGGCGGGCCGATCTCGGCCTGGGCGCCGTTGACCGACGCGCTCAAGCCGGTGCGCAAGCTGCAGAACGAGATGCAGATGCTGCTCTACACGCAGCGCGTGAACGACGAACGCATCGCGCGTGGCCTGCAGCCGATCAACTCCTTCTGGCTGAGCGGCACCGGCGTGCTGTCGACCGCAACGCCTGCAGCCGCCGAGGTAGCGACCGTGCTCGACACGCTGCGCGCCCCGGCGCTGCGCGACGACGCCGCCGCCTGGGCCGCCGCCTGGCAGGCGCTCGACGCCGGCCCGATCGCCGAACTGCTGGCCGCCTACCGCCGCGGCGAGGCGGTGCAGCTGACGCTCTGCGGCGACCGCAGCGCACGCCGCTTCGCGCCGCAGCCGCGCGGTGCCCTGGGTTGGGTGAAGAACCTGTTCACCCGCACGCAAGCCACGACGATGCTGGCCGCGCTGTGAAGATCGTCGCCCGCGACATCCCGCCACGCAGCGTCTGGGCGCTCGAACAGGCCGGCGTGCACCCGCTGCTCGCGCGTCTGTACGCCGCCCGCGGCGTGCTCGGGAAGGA
This sequence comes from Variovorax sp. J2L1-78, assembly GCF_030317205.1. Classification (NCBI taxonomy): domain Bacteria; kingdom Pseudomonadati; phylum Pseudomonadota; class Betaproteobacteria; order Burkholderiales; family Comamonadaceae; genus Variovorax; species Variovorax arabinosiphilus. The sequence goes on from NZ_JASZYB010000004.1 coordinate 664,329, forward strand.
AGAGCTCGACGACGGCCTGGCGCGCCTGCTGCCGCCCGACACGCTCAAGGGCACGCGCGAAGCGGCCGTGCTGCTGGCCGATGCCATCCGCGACGACAAGCGCCTGTGCATCGTGGCCGACTACGACTGCGACGGCGCCACGGCCTGTGCGGTGGCCGTGCGCGGGCTGAAGCTGCTGGGTGCCAAACATGTCGCCTACCTGGTGCCCGACCGCGTGGTCGACGGCTACGGCCTCACGCCACCGATCGCCGAGCGCGTGGCCGACGGCGGCGCCGACATGCTCATCACCGTCGACAACGGCATCGCCAGCGTCGACGGCGTGGCCGCCGCCAAGGCGCGCGGCCTGCAGGTGCTGGTGACCGACCACCACCTGCCCGGCCCGCAACTGCCCGACGCCGACGTGCTGGTGAACCCGAACCAGCCCGGCTGCGACTTCCAGAGCAAGAGCATCGCCGGTGTGGGCGTGATGTTCTATGTGCTGCTGGCACTGCGCTCCGAGTTGCGCGCGCGCGGCGTGTTCGACGCGGCCACGCAACCCAAGTTGGACGTGCTGCTGCCGCTGGTCGCCTTGGGCACCGTGGCCGACGTGGTCAAGCTCGACGCCAACAACCGCCGCCTCGTCGCCCAGGGCCTGCGCCGCATCCGCGCGGGCGCGCTGCCCGCCGGCATCGCCGCGCTGTTCAATGCGGCCGGCCGCAAGGCGCCGGTCGCCACCACCTTCGACTTCGGTTTCGCCCTCGGTCCACGCATCAATGCGGCCGGCCGCCTGGCCGACATGACGCTGGGCATCGAATGCCTGCTGACCGACGACGCCGGCCGCGCCGACGAACTGGCGCGCCTGCTCGACGGCATCAACCGCGAGCGGCGCGACATCGAGGGCGGCATGCGCGACCAGGCGCTGCTGCTGGCCGAGTCGCTGTTCGATGTCGACAGCGCCGGCGGCGAATCGGTGCCCGCAGCCATCAGCGTGTTCGACGCCGCCTTCCACGAAGGCGTGGTCGGCATCGTCGCCTCGCGCCTGAAGGACCGCTTTCACCGCCCGACCTTCGTCTTCGCCGCCAGCGGCGCGCCCGGCAAGGAACAGGAGCTCAAGGGCTCGGGCCGCTCCATCCCCGGCTTCCATCTGCGCGACGCGCTCGACCTGGTCGCCAAGCGCCACCCCGGCGTGCTGCTGCGCTTCGGCGGCCATGCGATGGCGGCGGGCTGCACCGTGGCGCGCGACCAGATCGGCACCTTCGAGCGCGCGCTCGCGCAGGTAGCGACCGAATGGCTCGACGCCGCCTCGCTCACGCGGCGCATCGACACCGACGGCCCGATCGCTGCCGAGTACATGCGCGTCGACCTGGTCGACACGCTGCACCGCGAGGTGTGGGGCCAGGGCTTCGCGCCGCCGACCTTCAGCGAGGAGGTGGAGGTGATCTCGCAGCGGCTGGTCGGCGAGAAGCACCTGGCGCTGCGGCTCAAGCACCAGGGCAAGCCGGTCGACGGCATCTGGTTCGGCCACACCGAGCCGCTGCCGCCGAAGGTGGTGCTGGCCTTCCGGCTCGACGCCGACGAATGGCAGGGCGTGCGCCGCGTGCGCTTCCTGATCGAAGGCGCCGAAGGCGCGTAGATGGCCGCCGAAGACCGCTGTGCTTACACGCCGTCGCCGCGCTTGGCCAGCACCGCCACCAGTTCAGGCATCAGAGCCTGCGGGTCGCTGCCCTGCACCGCGCCTTCGAGCGTCTGGCGCACGCCCTCGGCGATGCTGCGGGCCGAATGGCTGGCCTCGGCCATGGCCGTGTAGTAGCCCAGGTCCTTCAGCGCATTCGACATCGCGAAGCGCAAGCCGTTCGGGTCCTTGTTCATCAGGAAGGGCCGCAGCCGCTCCAGCGCGGTGCCACCGCCGCCACCCTTGACCAGCACGTCGATGAAGACTTCGGGGTCGACGCCAGCACGCTCGGCGCAGGCCGCGGCCTCGGCGATCAGCGCGACCGAACCGAGCGACACGTAGTTGTGCAGCAGCTTCATCCGGTGGCCGGCACCGACCGGGCCGGCGTGCGTGATGTTCTCGGCGAAGCAGGCCAGGAGCGGCCGGCAGTCGCGGAACAGCTCGGCGTCGCCGCCCACCAGCAGGTTGAGGCGCCCTTCGGCGGCCTCCTTGGGCGTGCGCGTCATCGCGGCATCTATGAAGCGCCCACCGGCGTCGGCGACGATCTTGGCGAGACGCTCGGTCGAATCGGGCAGCGCGGTCGAGCAATCGATGATGATCGTGCCGGGTTGCATGCCCTTGAGCACACCGGTGTCGCCGAGCAGCACCGCCTCGACCTGCGGCGTGCCGGTGACGCACAGGATCACCACATCGACCGCGGCCGCCAGCTCGCTCGCGGTGGCGAAGGTCTTCACGCCCGCCGCCTTCAGCGTGTCGAGCGGCTGGTTGCCCGGGTGCTCGAGCACCGACAGCGGATGGCCGTGCTTGACGATGTTGCTCGCGATGCCGTGGCCCATGAGGCCGACGCCGACCAGTCCGATGTTTTCCATTCGTTATCTCCTGCTAAAGCTAATGTGGCTACACCCGCATCGGACGGCCGAGGCCGCCGGCGCAGACATACTTGATCTCGAGGTAGTCGTCGATGCCGTACTTGGAGCCTTCGCGCCCGACACCCGATTCCTTGATACCGCCGAAGGGTGCGAGCTCGGTCGAGATCAGCCCTTCGTTGAGCCCGACGATACCAACCTCCAGCGCCTCCGCCACGCGCCAAGCGCGCGCGTAGTCCTGTGTGTAGAAATACGCCGCCAGGCCGAAGGGCGTGTCGTTGGCCATCGCGACCGCCTGCTCGTCGGTGTCGAAGCGGATCAGCGGCGCCACCGGGCCGAAGGTTTCTTCCTGCATCAGCTTCGACCTGGGCGAGACGTCCGCCAGGATGGTCGGTGCGAAGAAGCGGCCGCCCAGCGCGTGCGTCTTGCCGCCGGTCACGATGTGCGCGCCCAGGCCCACGGCGTCTTCGATGTGCTCGCGCACCTTGGCCACGGCCGCGTCGTCGATCAGCGGGCCCAGGTTGACGCCCTTCTCCAGCCCGTTGCCGACCACCTGCGCCTCGACCGTCGCCTTGAGCTTCTCGGTGAAGCGGTCGTAGATGCCGGCCTGCACGAAGATGCGGTTGGCGCACACGCAGGTCTGGCCCGCGTTGCGGAACTTCGAGGCCATCACGCCGGCCACGGCGGCGTCGAGGTCGGCATCGTCGAACACGATGAAGGGCGCATTGCCGCCGAGCTCCATCGACACCTTCTTCACGGTGCCCGCGCACTGTTCCATCAGCTTCTTGCCGACCTCGGTGGAGCCGGTGAACGAGAGCTTGCGCACGATCGGGCTGCCGGTGAGCTCGCCGCCGACGGTCGATGCCGAACCGGTCACCACGTTGAGCACGCCGGCGGGAATGCCGGCCTCGGCCGCCAGTTGTGCCAGGGCCAGCGCCGAGTACGGCGTGGCCGAGGCCGGCTTGATGACGATGGTGCAGCCGGCCGCCAGCGCGGCGCCCGCCTTGCGCGTGATCATCGCGTTGGGGAAGTTCCACGGCGTGATCGCCGCGACCACGCCGACCGGCTGCTTGAGCACGACGATGCGGCGGTCCATCGTCGCGGCCGGGATCACGTCGCCATAGACGCGCTTGGCCTCTTCGGCGAACCACTCGATGAAGCTCGAGCCGTAGGCGATCTCGCCCTTGGCCTCGGCCAGCGGTTTGCCTTGCTCGAGCGTGAGCAGCATGCCCAGGTCGTCCTGGTGCGCCATGCAGAGGTCGTACCAGCGGCGCATGAGGTGCGAGCGCTCCTTGGCGCTGGTGTCGCGCCAGCCCGGCAGCGCCTTGTTCGCCGCGTCGATGGCGCTGCGCACGTCGCCCGCGGTGAGGCGCGGCACGGTGCCGAGGGTACTGTCGTCGGCGGGGTTGGTGACGGCGATGGTCGCGCCGTCGGACGCATCGACCCAGCGGCCGTCGATGTGGCATTGCTGGCGGAACAGATCGGGATGTTGGAGTTTCATGGCGAACGGTGGTTGGAAATCGGAAAGGAATCAGGAAAGCAGGTTGTCGGGCGTCTCGCCGCGCGCGAGGGCCTCGACGCCGTGGATCAGCAGCCAGCCCATCGCATCGCGCGTCTCGTGCGTGGCGCTGCCGATGTGGGGCGAGAGGAAGACGTTGTCCAGCGTGCGATAGCCCGGGTTCACGTGCGGCTCGTTGGCGAACACGTCGAGCCCGGCGCCACGCACCTGGCCGCGCCTGAGCGCAGCCAGCAGCGCCTCGTCGTCGACCAGGTCGCCGCGCGAGATGTTCACCACGACGGCGCCTTCGGGCAGCATCGCCAGCCGCGCGGCATTGAAGGTACCGCGCAGCGACGGCGCACCTGGCGCCGCGATCATCAGGATGTCGCTCGCGGCGAGCAGGCCGTCGAGCGTGGCGTGGTAGGTCGCGCCCTCCTCCAGCGCCGCGTCGAGCCGCGACCGGTTGTGATAGTGGATGGCCAGGCCGAAGGCGCGGGCGCGCACGGCGATGGCACGCCCGATGCGGCCCATGCCGAAGATGCCGAGCCGGCGGCCGACCAGGCCCATGCCCAGCAGCTGCGTCGGCGCCCAGCCGGCCCACGCACCGCTGCGCACCAGGCGATCCGCCTCGAAGCCGCGGCGGCAGGCGTTGAGCAGCAGCATCATCGCGACCTCGGCGCACGCGTCGCTCAGCACGTCGGGCGTGTGCAGCACCTGCACGCCGGCAGCGCGCGCGGCCGCCATGTCGATGTGGTCGTAGCCGACCGACAGGGTGGCGATCACGCGCAGCGTGGGCGCGAGCTGCGCGATGGTGGCGGCATCGATGGCTTCTGTGGCGCTGACGAACAGCAGCTCGCACCCCTGGGCACGGCGCGCGATCTCGGCCGAAGACAGGATCGAGTCGTCGTCGTTCACCTGCAGCGCGAAGCGTTCCCGCAGCGCGGATTCGACGGCGGGCGTGAAGCGGCGGCACAGGAAGGCGCGGGGCCGTGGCGAAAGGGTCATGACGGAGGGATCAGGGTTTTCTCGCAGCACGAAAGCGCTGCGTTGTCTCTGGTCGTATTACAAATACGTCATATCAATTTGTCAAGCGTGCAAGCGTCAGTGGTATTCTTCGATCCCTCCGAACCGCCCGCACCACCAACCGCCATGGCCTTCTCCACCACCGACGAACCGAACGCCCGCATCGCCACGGAAGGCACGCTGGCCGATCGCGTGACGGGGCTCATCGCCGCCGACATCCGGGCCCGCGTCTATCCGGTCAACACGCGCCTGCCGACGGAACAATCGATGACCGAGCAGTACGGCGTGAGCCGCACGGTGGTGCGCGAGGCCATCTCTCGGCTCAAGTCCGAAGGGCTGGTCGAGACGCGCCAGGGCAGCGGCACGGTGGTGCGCGACCCGAAGGTCTCGGACGCCTTCCGCCTCGGCCAGCCGCACGAGAACCCGGCCGAGGGGGTGCTGCGCATCCTCGAGCTGCGCCGGGGCATCGAGGCCGAGATGGCGGCGCTGGCGGCCGAGCGCCGCACCGGTGCCGAGATGACGCAGATCCAGCAGTCGCTGCGCGCCATCGCCCGCGCGGTGAAGGACGGCGGCGACGGCGTCGCCGAAGACCTGGCCTTCCACATCGCCATCTCGCGCGCCGCGCACAACCCGCACTACACCGAACTGCTGGGCATGCTGACGCGGGCGCTGCACGATGCGATCCGCCTGACCCGCGCCAACGAGGCGCGCCGCGCCGACCTCGCCGCCCAGGTGCTGGCCGAGCACGAAGCGATCTGCGCCGCCATCAAGGCCCGCGACCCGGCCGCCGCGCGCACCGCCGCCTTCCTGCACATGCACAACACCGGCCAGCGCATCGAACAGGCCGGCAAGGACTTCTGGACCGGTGACAGCCGCGCGGCGGCGCAACGCGTGGCGCGCGCCAAGCTGGGCGGCACGGCGACACCCAAGCGCTGACGCTCGGCAGAAACCCGGTCGCCATTTCGAAAGTTGTGTGATAGATTCATCACACAACTTCATCGGCGACGCACCGTTGAACGACTGAGACAAGCGACGGCAGGCGACACCTGCCACCGTCGCACGGGCTCGCGTTCAGGGGGGCGACCGGCCACCGACCCAGCGCCATGCGTCCTCCTCGTGTTCTGCTGACCGACCCCCTGCACCCCGATGCGCAGGCGCGCCTCGCCGAATGGGCTGCCGTGTCGCAACTGCCCGACGGGCTCACGCGTGCGCAAAGCGACGCGGCGCTGCGCGACGCCATGGCGAGCACGGAGGGCCTGGTCGTGCGGCGCCTGCTGCCGCCCGACCTGTTCGACCGCCCGCACGCGCTGCGCGGCGTGATGCGCCAGGGCGTCGGGCTCGACTTCATCCCGGTGGACCGTGCCACGGCCAACGGCATCCCGGTCGGGAACACGCCGGCGGTCAATGCCAACGCGGTGGCCGAGTACGTGTTCGCCGCGCTGCTGGCGCACAGCCGCCAGCTGGCCGCCTTCGACATGAACGTGCGCACCGGCGACTGGGCGGCGCGCACGCAGGCCGGCGCCCGCACCTTCGAGCTGCGCGGCCGCACGCTGGGGCTGGTCGGCTTCGGCGCCATCGGCCAGCGCATCGGCAGCATCGCGCAGCGCGGCTTCGGCATGACGCTGGCCGTGTGCACCGGCACGCCGTCGAAGGTGCCGGCGGGCATCGCGACGCTGTCGCTCAAGGCGTTGTTCGCCGCCAGCGACTTCCTCGTGATCGCCTGCCCGCTCACCGAGCGGACGCGCGGCATGGTGAATGCCGACGTGCTCGCGCAGGCGAAGCCGACGGCGGTGCTGGTCAACGTCGGCCGCGGCCCCGTGCTGCGCGAGGACGACCTCGCGGCTGCCCTCGATGCGGGGCGCCTGGCAGGCGCGGTGCTCGACGTTTTCGAGACCCAGCCGCTGCCGGACGACAGCGCCCTGCGCCGCCACCCCGGCGTGCTGCTCACGCCGCACCTCGCCGGCCTCACGCAGGAGGCCGAGCGCGCCATGGGCGTGCTGGCCGTCGACACGCTGGCAGCACTGCTGCTGCGGGGCGAGCGGCCGCCCAACATCGTCAACCCCGAGGTCTTCGCCGCGCCGCGCGGCTGACCGCTTTCTCTTTCAACGCACAGGAGACATCCCTTGAAGATCACCCGCATCACCGCCGTGCCGCTGTCCTACCGCCTGCCCGAGGGCAAGACCGTGACCATGGGCATCGGCAGCACGCTCAAGCGCGACTGCATCATCATCCGCGTCGAGACCTCCGAAGGCATCACCGGCTATGGCGAGGCGCACCCCGGCCGCAGCCCGGGCGCCATCACGGCGCTGGTGCACAACACGCTGCAGCCGCTGCTGGTGGGCATGAACGCGACCGACGTGGTGGGCGCGTGGCAGCGCGTGCACCGCATGCAACTGTCGAGCCACGGCCTGGGCGCCGGCACCTGCCTGGCACTGTCGGGCATCGACATGGCGCTGTGGGACATCCGCGGCAAGGCCGCCAAGATGCCGCTGTACGAATTGCTGGGCGGGTCGCACCGCCGCATCCCGGCCTACGCCGGCGGCATCGCGCTGGGCTACCAGCCGGCCGAGGCGATGGCCGAAGAGGCGCAGTCGTATGTCGAGCAGGGCTACAAGGCCGTGAAGCTGCGCATCGGCGACACGGTGAAGAACGACATCGCCCGCGTGCGCAAGGTGCGCGAGGTGCTGGGCGACGACATCGACATCCTGACCGATGCCAACACCGCCTACACGATCGCCGACGTGCGCCGCGTGCTGCCGGCGCTGGCCGACATCCACGCCGGCTGGCTGGAAGAGCCCTTCGCCTGCAACGACTTCGCCTCGTACCGCGAGGCCGCGAAGATCACGCCGCTGGTGCCGATCGCGGCGGGCGAGAACCACTTCACCCGCTTCGAGTTCGGCCAGATGCTCGATGCGCGCGCGGTGCAGGTGTGGCAACCCGACCTGTCCAAAAGCGGCGGTATCACCGAAGGCGTGCGCATCGCGGCGATGGCCTCGGCCTTCCGCATCCCGGTGCATGCGCACAGCTCGGCCACGGGCTTGAACCACGCGGCCACGCTGCACTTCCTGGCCGCCACCGAGAACGCCGGCTACTTCGAGGCCTGCGTGTCGAAGTTCAACCCCTTCCGCGACATGTTCGGCAGCACCTTCGAGATCGGCGCAGACGGCTGCGTCGAGCCGCCGAGAGGCCATGGCATCGGCATCGAGGTGGACGAATCGATCTTCGAGAAGTACCCGATGGTCGACGGACCCGGCTATGTCGTGAAGTTCTGAAGCCGCGCCTCGGGCGCCCCAACAACCAGAAGGAGACAAGACATGCAATCGACGAAAAGAACCCTCATCCGCCTGCTGGCACCGCTGTGCCTGGGGCTCGCGTTCGGCACGTTAGGCAGCACGGCTGCGATGGCCGACGACTACCCGAGCAAGCCGGTGCGCATCATCGTGCCGTACACGCCGGGCGGCTTCAACGACACGCTGGCGCGCACGGTCGGCGACCGGCTCGGCAAGCTCTGGAAGCAGTCGGTGGTGGTGGACAACCGTCCCGGCGGCAACACCGTGCTGGGCAACAACCTCGCGGCCAAGGCGCCGGCCGACGGGTACACCATCCTGATCACACCCCTACCGTTCTCGGCGCTGCCGGCGCTGTACGGCAGCAAGCTGCCCTACAACGCGCTGACCGACTTCCAGCCGCTGGTGTGGGCCGGCTACACGCAGAACGCGCTGGTGATCCGCCCCGACCTGCCGGGCGTGACCAACCTGAAGGAACTCATCGACTACGCCAAGAAGAACCCGGGCAAGCTGAACTACGGCTCGACCGGCTCGGGCTCGTCGAACCACCTGTCGATGGAACTCTTCATGAGCATGACCGGCACGAAGATGACGCACGTGCCCTACAAGGGCAGCGCGCCGGCGGTGATGGCGATGCTCGGCGGCGAGATCGACGTGCTGTTCGACAACGTGCCCAACCTGATGCAGCAGATCAAGGCGGGCAAGCTCAAGCCCATCGCCGTGACCGGCACCAGCCGCGCCGGCCTGCTGCCCGACACCCCGACCGTGCAGGAAGCCGGCGTACCGGGCTACGAGGTGGTGGTGTGGTTCGGCATGCAGATGCCGGCCGGCGTGCCCAGGCCGGTCGTTGACCGCGCCAACCAGGACATCGCCGCGATCCTCAAGGACCCGGAGGTCGTCAAGCAGTTCCGCGAGCAGGGCGTGGAAGTGGTGGCGAGCACGCCCGAGGCCTTCGGCCAGCTGCTGCAGAAGGAAGTGCCGAAGTGGACCAAAGTGGTCAACGACGCAGGCGTAAAGGTCGAATAGGCTTCAGTGCCGCGAGAACTCGCGATTCAGTCCGATCACCACGCTGCGCAGGCGGCCATCGCCGGTGCGACCGCTGCGCGAAGCGCTGAGTTCGATCGTCGTCAACGGCGCCACCGTGATGCGCGCGCCCAGGCGCGATGTCCACAGATCGAAGGCGCGGTTGCGCTCGGCGATCAGCGTGAGCTGTTCGGTGAGGGTCCACTCCAGCGCGGCACCGCCGCGCACCGTGGCCACGCCGCTGCCGGTCGCCCAGTCGGTACCGGCATTGACCAGCACATTCACGCGGTCGCTCGCACGCCAGCCGAGCGGCAGCAGGAACTGCCCACCGGCGCGGCCGCCATGGCGCAGGTCGACGCTGGTGGCCAGCGCCGCGGCGGCGCTCCAGATCGCCTCGGGCTCACGTCCCCAGAAAGTCCACTTGATCTGCGGCCCGACGAGCACGGCAGCGGCCGCGCCGGGCGCCGACGTGCGGTCGACGTTGAACCCCAGTTCGACCGGGCCGGCCGCGCAGGCGCCGCCCACGTGCTGAAAGTTCAGGTCGCCGGGGCTGCGCAGCCGGCCGGCCCACACCTCGACCAGGCACTGGCCGGCATCGAGCGTGCCGGCGTCGTCGACGTCGAAATGGCCGGCGGCGCCCGCCGCCGCAGCGAGGAGCAGGCCGCAGGCGAGTACGGACCATCGTGGGGCCCGGTGACGGAACTTCATGCAGGGATATCGGCAGTGGATGCCGCGACTTTAGGGCCGCGGCGTGCCGGGTCGATGACAACGGCGGTCGGACGCGCTCAGATCTCGAACTGCGGCTGCAACTCGCGGATGCGCTTGGTCGCCACGCCGGCGGCCGCAGTGCGCGTTTCGACACCCAGCTTGACGTAGACGCGCTCGAGGTGCTTCTTCACGGTGGCCGGGCTGCTGCCGAGGATCTCGCCGATGTCGCGGTTGGTCTTGCCCTTGACCACCCAGTACAGCACCTCGGCCTCGCGCGCGGTGAGCTTCAGGCTCAGGCTCATCGCCTCGATGACGGAGGTGTCGGACACCTCGCGCATGATGATCAGCCAGTCGTCCCCCGCATCGTCGTGGCCGGTCTGCTGGTGCAGCCGCAGCGTGAGCGAGCGTGCGCCCTGCACGATGGACAGTGGCGGCGGCTCGATCTGCGCCCGCTGCACGTCGGGCAGGTGGCGCTGCAGCCAGTCGAGCACGGCCGGCGGCGTGGCGGGCGCCACCGTGTCGCAGTAGCGCTGCAGCATCTCGCGGGCCAGCGCGGTCTGCCAGATGATGCGGCCCTCGGGCAGGCGCACGGTGATGCTGGCGTAGCCGAACGCATCGAGCGCGTTGCGCGCCTGGCCGGCCTGCTGCGCCTCCTGCCGCGCGCGGCGGGCGCCCTGCAGGTGCACGTTCATGCGCGCCAGCACCTCCTTCGGCTTGATCGGCTTGGTGACGTAGTCGACACCACCGGCTTCCAGCGCGGCGACCAGGTGCTCGGTCTCGGTCAGGCCGGTCATGAAGACGATCGGGATGTGTGCGGTGGAGGCATCGGCCTTCAGGCGGCGCGCGACCTCGAAGCCGTCCATGCCCGGCATCATCGCGTCGAGCAGCACGATGTCGGGCCGGGCCTGCGTCGCGCGGGCCAGCGCGGCCTCGCCGCTGGTCGCGACCAGCACGGTGTAGCCGGATTCGTCGAGTGCATCGTGCAGCACCGCCAGGTTGTCGGGCACGTCGTCGACGATCAGCACCAGGTCGGCGTTGCGGGCGAATTCGCGGGTCGGCGGGGGTATGGCAGCGTTCATGCCGAGCCCTCCGGCGAGGCGGCCGTGCCGCAGTCCATCGCCTCGAAGCGGAACTGGCGGGCCAGCGCACGCTGGGCGGCGGTCCAGGCCGCGCATTCGGGTTGGGCGGCGTCGATGGCGTCGAGCTGATTCATGATGCCGCGAAAGTAACCCAGACCGACCGCTTCCTCCAGCGCGCGCAGATGCGTGGGCGACGGGCGCACGAGCGCGACGGGTGCCGCCGGCGCTTCGGCCGGTGCGGCGGCGGTATCGGTCCAGCGGATGGCCAGCTGGCGCTCCAGCCAGTCGAGCAGTTCGCTGTGGCGCACCGGCTTGACGAAGAAGTCTTCCGGCGCGATGCCCACGTCGTTCTCCAGCCGCTTGTCGAAGGCATTGGCCGAGACGATGGCCACGCAGCGCGGCGCCAGCGCGTTGTCGAACCCGCGTGCGCGGCGAATGGTCTCCCAGCCGTCGATGCCGGGCATCGCGAGGTCGACGAACATCGCGTCGGGCCGGAAGCCGGCGGCGACGAGGTCCAGCGCATCATGGCCGCTGGCCGCCGTGCGCAGTTCGAAGCCCAGCGGCGCCAGCACGTCGACCAGCAGGTCGCGATCGGCCTCTTCGTTGTCGACCACCAGCACGCGCAGGCGCGGCCCCTGGTAGCCGCGGCGCGGGCGCGCCGCCACCGCAGGCACCGTGGCCACCCGGCCGGCCGGCGCGGCCTCGTGCACACGCGGCAGGAAGAGCCGCACGCGGAACACCGAGCCCTCGCCGGGCGTGCTCTGCACCGACATCTCGCCACCCATCAGGTCGGTCAGCATCTTGGCGATGGTCAGGCCCAGCCCGGCACCGGGCGCCGCCGCGCGTGCGCTCACGCCCGCGGCATCGCCCCGTGCGAAGGGCTCGAAGATGCGGTCGATCTCGTCGGCCGACATGCCGGGGCCGGTGTCCTCGACCTCCAGCGTCGCGAACTCGCGCGCATAGCGCAGCCGCAGCGTCACCTCGCCGTCGCGGGTGAACTTGATGGCGTTGCCCAGCAGGTTGATCAGGATCTGCCGCACCCGCTTCTCGTCGGCGCGCACCACCTCGGGCACGTTGCCCGCCGCGTCGAAGCGAAAGGCCAGCCCCTTCTCGGCCGCCTGCAGCTCGAACATGTCGGCCAGCTCGCGCATCGCCTCGGCGAAGTGCATCGGCCGCGCATGCAGCGTGAGCTTGCCGGCCTCGATGTGCGCGATGTCGAGCGTCCCCTCGATCAGCGACAGCAGGTGCTCGCCGCCGCGCTTGATCACGGCCACCGCCTGCTGGCGGTGCGGCGGCACCGTGGCGTCTTCGCCCATCAGCTGCGCGTAGCCGAGGATGGAGTTGAGCGGCGTGCGCAGCTCGTGGCTGATGGCACTGATGTAGCGGCTCTTGGCCTGGTTGGCATGGTCGGCCTGCTCGCGCGCGATGTCGGCGCTCTGCTTGGCGGCCTGCAGCGCACGGTCGGTTTCCTTGTGCAGCTCGATCTCGCGCATGAGCAGCCGCGTCTGGCGGTTCGACTCTTCCTGCGCCACCTTGCGGCTCTGGTGCGCCAGCACCAGCCACCAGGCGACGATGCCGGCGATCAGCAGCAGCGCCATGTAGCTCTTGAGGAAGCCCGACTTGAGCGAAGCGTGCTGCGCCTTCATCACGGCCGTGGCGGCATCGCCGGCCGGCATCAGGCCCAGCGCGCTTTCGCCCAGAGCGCGCAGCTCCTGCTGGTAGAGCACGCCGAAGACCGTGGCCAGCAGCGGCACGATGACCAGCGTGAGCAGCAGGAAGTGGCCGAGCCCCGTGTCGAGGTACGGCCACACACGGCGCGGCAGCAGCCAGCGCAACGCACCCGACCACTGTGTCGACAGGCTCGCCTGCGGCTTGCACAGATCGCCGCAGCGGGCGTCGAGCGTGCAGCACAGCGAGCAGATCGCGCCCTGGTAGGCCGGGCAGTGGGCCATGTCCGGGCCCTCGTAATCCTGCTCGCAGATCACGCAGCGCTGCACCTTCAGCCGCTGGTAGGGGCCGGCATCGGGCTCGAACTGGATCCAGTGGATGCCCTTCACGCCGGCGTCGGCGGTGCGCTGCACCGGGCCGCGCGCCAGGTAGTACTTGCCCCGCGTGGCCCAGGCGATGAGCGGCGCGGCCACCAGGGCCGTGCCCATGGCGATGAGCGCCGAGAAGGCCTGCGCCAGGGGCCCGAACACGCCCAGGTGCGCGGTGATCGACAGCCCCGACGCCAGCGCCATCGCACCGACGCCCACGGGGTTGATGTCCCAGAGGTGCGCGCGCTTGAACTCGATGCCCGGCGGCGACAGGCCCAGCGGCTTGTTGATGACCAGGTCGGCCACCACGGCCATCATCCAGGCGATGGCGATGTTGGCGTAGAGGCCGAGCACGTCGCCCAGCGCCTCGAACACGTTCATCTCCATCAGCATGAAGGCGATGAGCGCGTTGAACACGACCCACACGACCCGCCCCGGGTGGCTGTGCGTGACGCGCGAGAAGAAGTTGCTCCAGGCCAGCGAGCCGGCGTAGGCGTTGGTGACGTTGATCTTCAGCTGCGAGATGACCACGAACACGGCCGTGGCCGCGACCGCCCAGCTGTAGTTCGGAAAGACGTACTCGAAGGCCGCCAGGTACATCTGGTTCGGATCGACCGCGCGCTCGGGCGGCACCATGTGCGTGATGGCGAGGTAGGCCAGCATCATCCCGCCCAGCATCTTGAGCACGCCCATCACCACCCAGCCGGGGCCGCCCATCAGCACCCCGCCCCACCAGCGCTTACGGTTCGCCGGGGTGCGCGCGGGCATGAAGCGCAGGTAGTCGGCCTGCTCGCCCAGCTGGGTGATGAGCGCGATGCCGACGGTCAGCGCGGCACCGAACAGGTGCAGATTGAAGCCGGTCGACCGCGCCGAGGCGCCGTCGTAGTGCGTCAGGCCAGCGAATGCACCAGGGTCGCGCATCAGCACATAGCCGAAGGGCACGACCATCATCAGCAGCCAGACGGGTTGGGTCCACATCTGGAGCCGGCTGATGGCCGACACGCCGTGGGTCACCAGCGGAATGACCACCAGCGCGCACACCAGGTAGCCCCAGGCCGGCGGAATGCCCAGCGCCAGCTCGAGCGCATAGGCCATCACCGCCGCCTCCAGCGCGAAGAAGATGAAGGTGAAGGACGCGTAGATCAGCGAGGTGAGCGTCGAACCGATGTAGCCGAAGCCGGCGCCGCGGGTGAGCAGGTCCATGTCGACACCGTAGCGCGCGGCGTAGGTGCTGATGGGCAGGCCGGCCAGGAAGATGATCAGGCCGGTGACCAGCACCGCCCAGAAGGCATTGATGAAGCCGTACTGCACCAGCAGCGTGGCGCCGACCGCCTCGAGGATGAGAAAGGACGCCGCGCCGCCGAAGGCCGTGTTGGCCACCCGCCATTCCGACATCTTGCGAAAGCGCTGCGGCGTGTAGCGCAGCGCATAGTCTTCCAGTGTCTCGCGCGCCACCCAGCTGTTGTAGTCGCGCCGGACCTTGACGATGCGCTGCGGCGCGTCGTCGGGCAAGGGAGGAAGGGCGGCGTCGTTCACACCGTTTCGGTGCAGGTTCTGTGCCACGGCACGAGTGTTGCATCGGAGGGACAGCTGCCCATAATCGGGTTTCTTTCCGCCACCCCGACCGCCCTCATGGAACTCACTCCGCGCGAAAAAGACAAGCTGCTGATCTTCACGGCAGCGCTGCTGGCCGAGCGCCGCCAGGCCCGCGGCCTGAAGCTCAACTACCCCGAAGCCGTCGCGTTGATTTCCGCCGCCGTGATGGAAGGCGCCCGCGACGGCAAGAGCGTGGCCGCGCTGATGAGCGAGGGCCGCAGCGTGCTGACACGCGCCGACGTGATGGACGGCGTGGCCGAGATGATCCCGGACATCCAGGTCGAGGCCACCTTCCCCGACGGCACGAAGCTGGTCACGGTGCACCAGCCCATCGTCTGATTCCTTTCTTCATTGTTCCCGAGCGGAGACCTCCATGCGCCTGATGCGTTCCTCTTTCGCAGCCCTGCTGCCCACCCTGGCCGCAGCCGCCCTCGGCGCCCTGCCGCTGCTGGCCTCGGCCCATGTCGGCGCAGACGGCGCAGCGCACCACGACATCGGTTTCGCGCAGGGCTTCCTGCATCCGTTCACAGGGATGGACCACCTGGCCGCGATGGTCGCGGTCGGCCTGTGGAGCGCACTGATCGCGCGCAGCGCCCGTGACGTGCTGTGGGCACCCGTCGGCTTCGCGGCGATGCTGCTGGCCGGCGCCCTCGTCGGCCTGGCGGGCGTGCAGGTGCCGGCGGTCGAACCGATGATCGCGGCGTCGCTGCTGGTGATCGGCCTGCTGGTTGTCACGCGCCTGCGGCTGCCCGGCCCGGTCGCCGCGGCGGTGGTCGGCGCCTTCGCCGTCTTCCATGGCGTGGCACACGGCTACGAACTGGCGGGCGACCAGGGCGCGGGCTTCGCGATCGCCGGCATGGCGCTCGCCACCGCGCTGCTGCACGCCGGCGGCATCGCGCTCGGCTGGGCGCTGCGCCGTCGCACCGTCTGGCTGCCGCGCGTGGCCGGTGCGGCCGTCGCGCTGTTCGGCGCGGCGTTGCTCACGCAACTGGCTTGAGGCGTTCGGCATGATCCCCGGCGAACTCTTCACCGACGAGGGTGAGCACACCCTCAACCCCGGCCGCCGCACGCTCACGCTGGTCGTGCAGAACACCGCCGACCGGCCGATCCAGGTCGGCTCGCACTACCACTTTGCCGAGACCAACGGCGCGCTGGGCTTCGACCGCGAAGCGGCCCACGGCATGCGGCTGAACATCGCGTCGGGCACGGCCGTGCGCTTCGAGCCCGGCCAGCAACGCACGGTCGAACTCTGCGACTTCGCCGGCGAGCGCGTGGTCTACGGCTTTCGCGGCCTCGTTCAAGGAAAGCTCTAAATGGCGACCATCGGAAGGCGTGCCTACGCCGAGATCTTCGGCCCCACCGTGGGCGACCGCGTGCGACTGGCCGACACCGACCTCGTGATCGAGGTCGAGGCCGACTACACGCTGCGCGCCGGCGGCTACGGCGAGGAAGTGAAGTTCGGCGGCGGCAAGACGATTCGCGACGGCATGGCGCAGTCGCAGCGGATGCGAGCCGAAGGGACGGTCGACACGGTGATGACCAATGCGCTCATCCTCGACCACTGGGGCATCGTCAAAGCCGACATCGGCCTGAAGGACGGGCGCATCGTCGCCATCGGCAAGGCGGGCAACCCCGACGTGCAGTCGGGCGTCGACATCGTCATCGGTCCCGGCACCGAGGTGATCAGTTGCGAAGGCAACATCGTCACGGCCGGCGGCATCGACAGCCACATCCACTTCATCGCGCCGCAGCAGATCGAGGAAGCGCTCGCATCCGGCGTGACCACCATGCTCGGCGGCGGCACCGGTCCGGCCACCGGCACGTTCGCCACCACCTGCACGCCAGGCCCCTGGCACATCGAGCGCATGCTGCAGGCGGCCGACGCCTTCCCGATGAACCTGGGCTTCCTCGGCAAGGGCAACGCCAGCCTGCCGGCCGCCCTGCACGAGCAGATCGACGCCGGCGTGATCGGCCTCAAGCTGCACGAGGACTGGGGCACCACGCCCGCGGCCATCAGCAACTGCCTGGACGTGGCCGACGCCACCGACACGCAGGTGGCGATCCACTCCGACACGCTGAACGAATCGGGCTTCGTCGAGAACACCATCGCGGCCGTCAAGGGCCGCGGCATCTGCGCCTTCCACACCGAAGGCGCGGGGGGCGGCCACGCACCGGACATCCTGCGCGTGGTGGGCGAGGACAACTTCCTGCCCTCGTCGACCAACCCGACGATGCCCTACACCGTGAACACGCTCGACGAGCACGTCGACATGCTCATGGTGTGCCACCACCTGGACGCCGGCATCGCCGAAGATCTGGCCTTCGCCGAGTCGCGCATCCGCAAGGAAACCATCGCGGCCGAAGACATCCTGCACGATCTGGGCGCGATCAGCATGTTCAGCTCCGACTCGCAGGCCATGGGCCGCGTGGGCGAAGTCATCATCCGCACCTGGCAGACGGCGCACAAGATGAAGGGCCAGCGCGGCACGCTGCCGGAAGACAACGCGCGCAACGACAACTTCCGCGCCAAGCGCTACGTGGCCAAGTACACGATCAACCCGGCCATCGCGCACGGCATCGCGCACGAGGTGGGCAGCATCGAGGTCGGCAAGTGGGCCGACCTGGTGGTGTGGAAGCCGGCCTTCTTCGGCGTGAAGCCCTTCACCATCATCAAAGGCGGCAGCATCGCGATGGCCGCGATGGGCGACCCGAACGCATCGATCCCGACGCCGCAGCCGGTGCACTACCGGCCGATGTTCGGTTCGTACGGCGGTTCGCTGCACCGCAGCTCGCTCACCTTCGTCTCGCAGGCGGGCCTGAACGCGGGCATCGGTGAGCGCTACGGCCTGCACAAGACGTTGGCGGCCGTGAAGAACGTGCGCGGCGTGCGGAAGCACCACATGCTGCACAACGGCTACACGCCCAAGATGGAGATCGACGCGCAGACCTACGCGGTGCGCGCGGACGGGCATCTGCTGGTGTGCGAGCCGGCGACGTCGCTGCCGATGGCGCAGCGGTATTTCCTGTTCTGATCCGATGGCGGCAGACCTGCGCATTCGCCTGGACGACCTGCAAGACCCGCGCATCGCCGCGTTTCTCGAGGAACACCTGACCGACATGCGTCGGGTTTCACCACCGGAGAGCGTGCATGCGCTGGACCTGAATGGCTTGCGCCAGCCCGACATCCGGTTCTGGACCGGGTGGGTGGATGGGCCGACGGGCGAGGCGCTGGTCGCGACGGCCGCCCTGAAGCGTCTGGGCGACGGGCACGCGGAGCTCAAGTCGATGCGTACGGCCGGCTCGCTGCGCGGCCAGGGCATCGCCGGCAGGATGCTGGCGCACGTGATCGCCCAAGCGCGGGCGCTGGGCCATGCGCGGCTGAGCCTGGAGACAGGCAGCCAGCCCTTCTTCGCGCCGGCGCATGCGCTGTACGAGAAACACGGCTTCGAAGCCTGCGGGCCCTTCGGCACGTACATTGACGACCCGAACAGCCGCTTCATGACGCGTATGCTTTGATCGCGCTCGACAATGCGTCCTCTGTGTACCGTGGCGTTCCACCAGTGAACATTCCCGCCCTCTGAAGTCTTCCATGCTCAACGCCAACAAACTCATGCCCCAGGGCGGCGGTCTCGCCGCCGTGCTGCTCAAGCGCGCCGCCACGGTCGAACTCGACTGGGATGTGCGCCAGAAGAGTCGCTTCGACACCGTCGATTCGCAGGGTCGCCGCATCGGCGTGTTCCTACCCCGCGGCACGGCCGTGCGTGGCGGCGACGTGCTGGTGGCGGAGGACGGCTCGCTGATCAAGGTCGTCGCGGCGCCGCAGCCGGTGCTGGTCATCACGCACTGCACGCAGCACGGCACGCCCTTCGACCTGACCCGTGCGGCCTACCACCTGGGCAACCGGCATGTGCCGATCGAGCTCAAGCCCGATCACCTGAAGATCGAACCCGACCATGTGCTGGCCGCCATGCTGCGGTCGATGCATCTGATCGTCCGTGAAGCCGACGAAGCCTTCGAGCCCGAAGGCGGCGCCTATGCCGCGCACGGCGGCGGGCATGGACACGACCATGGCCATGGCCATTCGCATGGCGCCGCACCGGTCGGGCCGGTGCTGCATCCGGATGCCTACGGCGGTGGGCACGACCACTCGCACGATCATGGGCACCACCACGCACACGACCACTCGCACGGATGACCGACACCGCGGGTGCGATGCCCGCCGCCAGCCTCCTGCAGCTGATCTGGCTGGCCTCGCCGGCCCTGCCGATCGGCGGCTTCTCCTACTCCGAAGGCATCGAGGCCGGCGTCGAGTGGGGCGGGATCGACAGCGAAGCGCGCGCCTCGGACTGGATCGTCGACCAACTGCAACTGGGCCTCGCGCGCGGCGACCTGCCGGTGGTGGCGCAGTCGATCCCCGCCTGGCGCCGTGTCGACGCCGCGCGCATCGCGGCGCTCAACGCCTGGGTGCTGCAAACGCGCGAGTCCACCGAGTTCCTGCTGCAGACCGAGCAGATGGGCCGTTCCTTCGTCGAGTGGCTGAAACTGCACCATGACGACGTCGCCGCGCAGTTCGAGGGGCTGTCCATCACCATCACCTACCCGGTGGCCTTCGCCTTCGCGGCCAGCCGAACAGAGGCCAGCGTGCGCGACGGCTGCCTGGCCTTCGCCTTCGGCTGGGCCGAGAACATGATCGGCGCCGCCGTGAAATCCGTGCCGCTCGGCCAGAGCGCCGGCCAGCGCATGCTGGGCCGCCTGTCCGCCGAGATTCCTGCCGCGGTCGACCACGCCATCGCGCTCGACGACGACGAGCGCCAGGCTTTCTCCCCGATGCTCGCCATCCACTCGGCGCGGCACGAAACCCAGTATTCCCGGCTCTTCAGGAGCTGACTTTTTCGAACGAGACGCACCATGGCCTCCCCCCTGCACCACATCGCCAACCGCACCAAGAAACTGCCGCCCCTGCGCGTGGGCATCGGCGGGCCGGTCGGCTCCGGCAAGACCACGCTGCTGGAGATGCTCTGCAAGGCGATGCGCGACCAGTACGACCTGATCGCCATCACCAACGACATCTACACGAAGGAAGACCAGCGCCTGCTGACCGTCTCGGGCGCGCTGCCGGCCGAGCGCATCATGGGTGTGGAAACGGGCGGTTGCCCGCATACCGCGATCCGCGAAGACTGCTCGATCAACCTCGAAGCCATCGACCGCATGCTGGTCGAACACCCCGACGCCGACATCGTGTTCGTCGAAAGCGGCGGCGACAACCTGGCCGCGACCTTCAGCCCCGAACTGAGCGACCTCACCATCTACGTGATCGACGTGGCCGCTGGCGAGAAGATTCCGCGCAAGGGCGGTCCCGGCATCACCAAGAGCGACCTCTTCGTCATCAACAAGACCGACCTCGCGCCCTACGTGGGCGCCGACCTGGGCGTGATGGAAGCCGACACGCAGCGCATGCGCAAGCAGCGCCCGTACGTGATGACCAACCTGAAGACCAACACCGGCCTGGCCGAGGTCGTGGCCTTCATCGAAGAACGCGGGATGCTCAAGGAGGACTGAGCGCGTGGGGGCGGAAATTCAGAGTTCGCTCGCGTCCTTGAGCTGTCGCACCTTGTAGACCAGGCGCACGCTGGCCCCGCGTTCGCCATTCACCAACTGCGCATAGACATCGGTGTCGCCGGCGACCCAGGCGGCGTAGCGAGTACCCGGGTCGCGCGAGGCCAGCTCGTTGCCGAAGCGGCCGCGGCCCCAGCCCAGCAGCGCATCAAAGGCGCTCGCGCCGTGGTCGGGCAATGCACCGGCATCGGCCAGCCACTCGACGCGGCGCAATTCGGTGCCGGCGAAGTAGAAAGTCGGCTCAAAGGTCAGTCCCGCGATGGCCGTCGAGGCACCGCGCCACGTGCCGGCCAGGCCACCGGCTAGGCGCTGTGGCCGCGCCACGCGTTGCGCATCGGGCAGCGCGGCTTGGAGTTCAGCGGGGCTCATGCCCAGTTGCACGCCCGCTGGCAGCGATTGGGCGCCGGCCGCTGCAGCAGCGCACAGGGGGGCAACCCCAAGGAGAAAAGAACGGAGGAACGAAGGCATGGACCGGCGAGCGTAACGCGAAGCCGTTTCTGACAACGCTCGCCGTCCGAAGTTCAGCCGGCGTTGCAAGCCTTCACAGTTCCAGCACCAGGCGCTGGCCGCCGCAGGCGCGGGAGCAGCAGGTCATCATCTTCTGGTTGGCGTCGCGCTCCGCGCGGATGAGCACCACGTCGCGATGGTCGACCTCGCCGGCCAGCACCCGAACCTCGCACGAGCCGCACAAGCCCTCTTCGCAATCGCTCTGCACGTCGATGTTGGCGGCGCGCAGGGCATGCAGCAGCGTCTGGTCGGCCGGCACTTGCACGACGATGCCCGAATCCTTCAGCTCGACCTCGAAAGCCTGTTCCTTCGACGGATCGAGCGCGCCGAGGGTGGATTCGAAATGCTCCATCCGCAATGCATCGTCGGACCAATGGGCGCAGCACACTTCGAGTGCCTGCAGCATGCGCACCGGGCCGCAGGCGTAGATCTGCGTGCCGGGCTCGGGCGTGGCGAGCAGCGCAGGCAGGTCGTTGCGACCGCCCTCGTCGCTCACATGAAGATGCAGCCGCTCGCCGTGCAACGCGGCGAGCTCGTCGATGAAAGGCATCGCGCTGCGTCGCCGTCCGCTGTAGTGCAGCGCATAGTCGAGGCCCAGCGCCTGCGCGCGGCGCGCCATCGCGCTGATCGGCGTGATGCCGATGCCGCCGGCGATCAGCACCAGCTTGTCTCGCGACTCGTCGAGGCGGAAGTGGTTGCGCGGGCCGCGGATCTTCAGGCGGTCGCCCACGCGCACGTTCGCATGGATCCACGCCGAGCCACCCCGGCCGTCGGCCTCGCGCAGCACCGCGATCTCGAAAGCGTGCGTGTCGGCCGGGTCACCGCACAGCGAGTACTGGCGCGAGCGATCGGGCGATCCGCATTCGACGTCGATGTGCGAGCCAGGCGTCCAGCGCGGCAGCGGTCGGCCGTCGGGCGCGACCAGCCGCAGCTGAACGATGCCGTCGGCCACCGGCGTGATGCGCTCGACCACCACCGGCCGCGTGATCGCGTGGCGCGACGGTTCGCCGATGCGCACGGGCACTGGCACCGCCGCGTCGCGTACCTCGGCGCACATGCGCTCGGGGTTGCGCTGCGGGTCCCACTCGACCCACAGATGCTCCGGCCCGCGGAACGACGTGTTCGGCACGTAGCTGAACTGCTGCTCGGCCAGCCGCATGTGCGGCAGGCGGCGCGTGAACTCCTCCAGGAAGATCTGCATCTCCATGCGTGCCAGGTTCTTGCCCATGCACTGGTGCGCGCCGTAGCCGAAGGTCAGGTGGTCGCTCGCGTTGTCGCGGCGGATGTCGAACAGGTCGGCGTCCGCGAAGTGGCGGTCGTCGTGGTTGGCCGACGAGGTGACGATCAGCAGCTTCGAGCCGGCCGGGATCTCGATGCCGTCGATCTGCACGTCCTTCGTCGCCAGGCGCCGCCAGGCGGCGACGGAGCCGTTGTGGCGCAAGCACTCTTCCACCGCATTGGGAATCAGGCTCGGGTCTTCGCAGATCTCGCGCCACACGCTCGGGTGCTGCAGCAGCAGCTTCATCGCGTTGGCGGTGGCATTGGCCGTGGTCTCGTGCGCCGCGACGATGCCGGCCATCATCATCGAATGCAGGTACGAGTCGGTGACCACCTCGGGCTGCTCGCGCTGCTTGCGGATGCCGTACTGCATCCAGCCCGGCGCCTCCGGGTCCTGCCGCATCTTGTCGAGCACCTTGCCGGCGAACTGCCAGAAGTTGCCGACGGCGTGGGCCACGGCGACCTGCTCTTCCGGCTTGGGGCGGCCCCAGGTGTTGACCGTGTGCGCGATCGAATACTCGCGCAGCGTGTCCATGTCTTCCTCGGGCACGCCGAGGAAATGCAGTGCCACGGTCAGCGGCACTTCCCACAGCATCTGGTCGACCAGGTCCGCACGGCCGTCGTCGATGAAGCGGTCGACGTACTCGCGCGCCAGCGCGCGCACCATCGGCTCGTGGTGCTTCAACTCGTCGGGCGTGAACGGGTCCATCAACGCGCGGCGGCGCGGCATGTGCGCCGGCTCGTCTTCGTTCACCAGCGTGCGGTTGAGCGCAAAGCCGTACGACGCGAGCACCGCATTCGCCTCGTCACCGGTCGGCGTGATCTTCTCCAGCGCGATCGACGGGCTGAAGGTGTGGTGGTCGCGGAAGATCGCCTTGATGCTCTCGTAGCGCGTGACCACCCAGTAGCCGAGCTTGGGGCTGTAGAAGGTCGGCTCCTGCTCGCGCGCCCAGCGCACATAGTCGGGCGGGTCCTGCTGGTAGCCCTCTTCGAAGGGGTCGAAGGCGGCGGCGCGATGGCTGACGGGGCACCCGTTGGGCGCTGCCTGCGCCGATAACGCGCGGTGGTCCACAGGGCAGCCCGTGGCCACCGGCGCGCGAGGGTCGATCGCCGTCGTCATGCCGTTCGCTCCGCGCTCAATCGAGGGTGATCTTGAGATCGGTGATCAGCTTCTGCCAGCGCGTCGTCTCGTTGCGCAGCAGTTCTGCGAACTGCGCCGGCGTGTTGCCCACCGGCTCGACGCCGAAGTCGATCAGGCGCTTGCGCACGCCGGGTTCGTTGATGGCTGCGACCACCGACTTGTTCAGCGCGTTGACCACGTCCGGCGGCGTGGCTGCGGGCACCACCATGCCGACCAGCGCGGCGGCCTCGACGTTCTTGATGCCGAGCTCGGCGAAGGTCGGCACGTCGGGCAGCTGCGGCAGGCGCGTGGCGTTGGCCACGGCCAGCGCCTTGACCTTGCCGCCCTTGATGAAGCCGGCGCCGGCGGCCATGTCCACCATCATCGCCGGCACCTGGCCGCCGGCCACATCGGCCAGCGCGGGCGCCGCGCCGCGGTAGGGCACGTGGACCATGAACACCTTCGACTGGACCTTGAGCAGTTCCATCCCCAGGTGGTGCGGGCTGCCCGCGCCGGCCGACGCGTAGTTCATGCTGCCCGGCTTGGCGCGCGCCTGCGCGATGAAATCCTGCGCGCTGGCGATGCCGCTGTTGGCGCCCACCACCAGGATCATCGGGAAGCGGCCCATCAGCGTGACGGGCGCGAGGTCCTTCGTGGGGCTGTAGCTGAGCGACTTGTAGAGCGCCGGGTTGAACACCATCGTGCCGTTGTCGGCCGACAGCACGGTGTAGCCGTCCGCCGGGGCACGCGCCGTCTCGGCCGCGCCCAGCGCCGTGTTGCCGCCCGGCTTGTTGTCCACCAGCACCGGCTGGCCGACCTGCGTCGACAGCGTCTGGCCGATGGTGCGGGCGAGGAAGTCGGAACCGCCGCCGGCCGCGTACGGCACGATCCAACGGATCGGCTTCGACGGGTAGGCGGCGGGCTGGGCGGCGGCGTTCGTCGCGGCCCACATCGGCAGGGCGAGCAAGGCGCAGGCGAGGTATTTCTTCATCGTGTCTCTTTCGCTGGGAGGTGTCGGTATCGGGGGAAGAACTATTGCGTAATCGTAGTACGCAGTGCGTAATTCACCTCTCCGTGCCAACCCTGATCCCGACGCTTCGTCCGATGCCGACTTCTAAGAAACCCACCTCTTCTTCCGTCGACCCCACACCCCCGCGCGATCGGGAAAGGCGCCAACGTGTGCAATCCGCCGAAATGGGCATGGCGGTACTCAAGGGCCTGGCCCGCCTGGGCGGGCGCGCCAGCCTCACGGCGCTCTCGGCCCACGTCGGCGAGAGCCCCGCCAAGGTCCACCGCTACCTCGCGAGCCTGGTGGAAGAGGCGCTGGTGGTGCAGGACAGCGGCTCGCAGCACTACCACCTCGGCGCCGAGGCCATCCAGATCGGCCTGGCTGCCATGCGGCAGGCCGACCCGATCCGCGTGGCGGAGCCGGCCCTGGTCCGCCTGCGCGAGTCCCTGGAGGTGACCTGCTTCGTGGCGGTGATGGGCAACAAGGGGCCGACCATCGTGCGCTTCGAGGAACCCGGCCTGCCGGTGACGGTCAATGCGCGGGTGGGGTCGGTGCTGTCGATGCTGTGGTCGGCCACGGGCCGGGCGTTCCTGGGCTTCCTGGACGAATCGCGCGTGCGCGCGATGGCCGAGGAAGAAATGATGGCGGCACCCGCCGAACTGCGCCGCCAGCTCGATCCGGAAGACCCGCTGGGTGTGCTGCGGCGAGACATCCTGGCCGCCGGCTGCGCACCGGTGCAGGACACCTATCTGCGCGGTATCAGCGCGGTGGCGGCGCCGGTCTACGACTACACAGGACGCGTCTGCGCCGTGCTCACCGCGCTGGGGGCCAGCGGCGGCTTCGATCCATCGGCCGACGGACCGATCGCGACCGCCGTGCGGCGCGAAGCCACGGTGGCCAGCGCCCTGCTCGGGCACGGCACCGCGGCATCGATTGGCGTCTAGCCGGCGATACCGAAGCGCGCCAGTTCGAACACCGAGTTGGGCGCATTGGGGCGCGACGGCTTGACGGCCGCGCGCAGCGGCTCGGGGCGCTTGGCCGCGGGCTCTTCCTGCGAATGCAGCTGCACGCCGAGCGCGATCTGGTCCTCGACCAGCTTCTGCAGGTTCACCGAGTCCAGGAACTCGACGACCTTGCGGCTGAGCGAGTCCCACAGTTCGGGCGTGGCGCAACGCTGCGCGTCGTCCGCCGCCTTCGCACGGCTCTTGGCACCGGCGTCGTCCGCCGGGCCATCGACGGCGAACAGGATGTCGGCCACGGTGATCGACGCGGCATCGCGGCCCAGGCCGTAGCCGCCGCCCGGACCGCGGGTCGACGCGACCAGGCCATGGCGCCGCAGGTCGGCGAACATCTGCTCGAGGTACGACAGCGAAATGCGCTGACGACGGCTCAAGACAGCCAGGGAGATCGGCCCGGTCTTGCGATGCAGGGCGACGTCGATCATGGCAACGACCGCAAGGCGGCCCTTGGTACTCAGGCGCATGGTGTTGTTCCTTTCTGGCGCAGGGTCGATGAACGGAAAACGCAGATCACTCGTCGCGGCCGCCGCCGATGCCCAGCAGCATCAGCAGCGACTGGAAGACGTTGTAGAGGCTCAGGTACACGCCCAGCGTGGCACTGATGTAGTTGGTTTCGTAGCCATCCTTCACGCGCTTGAGGTCGTGCAGGATGAAGGCCGAGAAGATGCCGATGGTCAGCACCGACAGCGTGATCATCAGCGCGCTCGACTGGATGAAGAAGTTCGCGATGCCCGCGACCAGCAGCAGGATGGCACCGATGAAGAGCCACTTGCCCATGGACGACAGGTCGCGCTTGATCACCGACGACAGCGTGGCCATGCCCAGGAACACGGCGCCCGTGCCGGCGAAGGCCGTCATGATCAGTCCGGCGCCGTTGGCCAGGCCGAGCACCGAGCCCACCAGGCGCGAGAGCATCAGGCCCATGAAGAAGGTGAAGGCCAGCAGCACCGGCACGCCGGCGGCCGAGTTCTTGGTCTTCTCGATGGCGAACATGAAGCCGAAGGCGCCGACCAGGAAGACGACCATGCCGATGCCCGGCGACATGGCACGCGTGAGGCCCGTGGCGACGCCGACCCAGGCGCCCAGCACCGTGGGCACCATCGACAAGGCGAGCAGCCAGTAGGTGTTGCGCAGCACCTGGTTGCGCTGCGCCGGGGTGGCCAGGGCGCCATGGGCGCCGTAGCTGGAAAGGGTCTCGTTCATGTGATGTCCTTGGTGGAAAGGGAAAGAGTCGAAGTGGACTGTAGGCCTATCGAGGCTTCGAGAAAAGTCGAATTTTCGGCATCATTACTTCGCTTAAAGCTTAGTATTTGGTCCGAGCCATGAATTTCAAGCACCTCTATTACTTCTGGGCGGCGGCCAAGGCCGGCGGCATCGTGCGCGCCGGCGAACAGTTGCACATCACGCCGCAGACGCTGTCGACCCAGATTAAGCTGCTGGAGGAATCGATGGGCTGCCACCTGTTCCAGAAGCACGGGCGCGGCGTCGAACTCACGGCCGAGGGCCGCACCGCGCTCAGCTATGCCGAACAGATCTTCACGCTGGGCGCGGAACTGGAGGCCGCCGTCGGCAACAAGCGCGGCGGCGGGCGCACCCTGCACTTCCGCGTGGGCATCGCGGACGCCGTGCCCAAGGCCATGGCCTACCGCCTGCTGGAGCCGGCGCTCTCCGTGTCGGAGCCGGTGCGCCTCATCTGCCACGAAGGCCACTTCCGCGACCTGCTGGGGCAGCTGTCGGTGCAACGGCTCGACCTGGTGATCGCCAACGAGCCGATGGGCAAGCAGACCAGCGTGAAGGCCTTCAACCACACGCTGGGCATCACCGGCATGAGCTTCTTCGCCGCGCCGGCCCTGCACCGCACGCTGACGCAGCCCTTTCCGCAATGCCTGGACGGCGCGCCGATGCTCATCCAGGGCTCGGCCTCCGCGATGCGGCAGCGGCTGGACCTCTGGCTGGCCGAGCACGCGCTGCGCCCCCGCTTGATCGGCGAATTCGACGACGCCGCCTTGCTCAAGGCCTTCGGCGGCGAAGGCCGCGGCGTCTTCATGTCGCCCACGGTGCTCGAGGACGAAACCTGCGCGCAGTACGGCGTCGAGGTGATGGGCCGCGCCTCCGAACTCGTGGAGGAGTTCTTCGGCATCTCGGTCGAGCGGCGCATCACGCACCCCTGCGTGGCCGCGATCACGCGCGCGGCGCGGGTGCAGTTCCCGCGGAAGTGACGGGACGGATGGCTGATCTGGCGCCGTACCATTCGCGCATGAACGTCAAGCACGCCCGGTTCGACACGCTCCTGCGTGTCGGCGTCGTCAGCGCCGGTCTCGTCCTGGCGGGTTGCGCGAGCGGCCCCGCACCGAAGGGCCGCGCACCCGTCGCCTACAGCGCCCTCACGCCGACGCAGGCACAGGACATCGCCATCCACGCGCTCGGACTGGTCGGCACGCCCTACCGCTACGGCGGCAACACGGTCGACGGCGGCTTCGATTGCAGCGGCCTCATCAACTACGTCTACCGCAGCAGCGCCGGCGTGGCCCCGCCGCGCACCGTGGCGCAGCTCGCCGGCTTCGGCCAGCCCGTCGACAGCCGCGACCTGCAGACCGGTGACCTGGTGCTCTTCGGCGGCGGGCGCCCCACCCATGCCGGCATCTACGTCGGCAACGGCCAGTTCGTGCATGCACCGTCGAGCGGCGGCGACGTGCGGCTGGACAAGCTGAACGGCCCGTACTGGTCGCGGCAGGCGCTCGAGGTGCGCCGGCCCTGACGGCCGCACGGTGCGCGTCAATCGTCCGCAGTGCGCCAGCCCAGCAGGTCGATGTGGCCGACGCGCAGGCGCGTCGCGCCCAGCGTGGCGAGACGACGCGTATGCCAGGCATCGATGGGCCGCGCGTGCGCCGGGCATTGCTCACGCGCGGCATTCGCCATGCCATCGACCAGGGCACGCAGCATCGCGCGATCGGCGGCGCTGCGCGTGCCGTCGACGACCCAGTCGCTTTCCGCGCCCTGAAGGCGATAGCCGGCGGTCGCCAGGGATTGCGTGGCCACCTGCACCGCGGCGTCGCCGAGCGCGGCGCCGAAGCCCTTGTCGCGGCGCTGGTGTGCACGGAAGGCCTCGTGCACCAACGCGTCGTCGGCCTCCGCATCGGTCCACGTGAGACGGCCGTCGACACTGAGCGCCCAGCACACGGCGGCACCGATGCCAGCGCATCGCGCCACCAGCGCCTCGAGCCAAGGCGCCGACACGAGGTCGAGCAAGGCGGCGCAGGTGACCAGCTGCGCGCCGTCGAACGGCACGGTGTCGGCATCTGCCGCCAGGTCGGCCTGCACGCACGCGATGTCGAGCTGGAGACCGCCACCGTCGACGCGCAAACCGTCGCCGCTCGGCCGGACCCGCCAACCGTGCGGCCGAGCCCAACGCATCAGCGCCTCGGGCACCGCGGCCAGCAGCGCCGCATCATGGTCGACCAGGCGCCAGCGCTGCATCCCGCCCAGACGCGGCGCGAGCTCGCGCAGGTTCGCGCCGGTGCCGCAACCGAGGTCCAGCACGGTGATGGCGGCATCGCCGGTGCGTTCGTGACGCAGTTGCGTCGCGAGGGCCTTCCAGTCGAACG
Source organism: Variovorax sp. J2L1-78 (assembly GCF_030317205.1). Classification (NCBI taxonomy): domain Bacteria; kingdom Pseudomonadati; phylum Pseudomonadota; class Betaproteobacteria; order Burkholderiales; family Comamonadaceae; genus Variovorax; species Variovorax arabinosiphilus. The sequence goes on from NZ_JASZYB010000004.1 coordinate 693,250, forward strand.
CAGCGGCGGCCGACGCGCGCGCCGCGCGGTCGAAGGGCTCGCGCTGCGCCAGCCAGTCGGCGCTGAAGCCGCTCATGGCGCCACCGCATCGAGCACGGCCGCGAAGCGCGCGCCGGCGTCGTCCCAGGTCGGCAGGCGCTCGGCCGCCTCACGTGCGCCGGCGGCCAGCGTGGCGCGCCAGTCCGCGTCGTCCATCAGGCGCCGCAGCGCATCGCGCAAGGCATCGGCATCGCCGGGCGGCACCAACACGCCGGCGCTGGCCGGCACCGTGTCGGCGATGGCGCCCGCCGCGCAGCTGACGATCGGAAGGCCATGGGCCAGCGCTTCCGCCAGCGCCATGCCGTAGCCCTCGTGAAAGGACGGCAAGACGAACAGGTCGGCCTGGGCGTAGAGCGCCTCGAGCGCCGGCCCATCGACTTCGCCGTGCCACGTGACGCGCGCGGCCAGGCCATGGCGCGCGACGCCGGCGCGCACCGCAGCGACCGTCGCGTCGTCGCGCGCCAGGCTGCCGGCGCAGTGCAGGTGCCACGCCCGGTCCGGCAGGCCCGCCAGCGCCTCGATGAGCACCGTGTGGCCCTTGCGCGCCGTGACGGTCGCCACGCACAGCAGCGACAGGGCACCGGCACCCGCACCGCCGCCCGTCGCCTGGGGCGCGCGATCGGTACCCGGCTCCACCACCGTGATGCCCTCGGACGGCACGTCGAAGGTGGCGAGCGTCTGCGCGGTCGAGGGGCTGGTCACGACCACATGGCGCGCGCAGGCCAGGGCACGCCGCTCGCTGTCGAAGAGCCGAGCCTGCTCGGCCGGCGACAGCCCCGACTCGAAGGCCAGCGGGTGGTGCACCAGCGCCACCCAGCGCAAGCGCCGTGCGTGTTGTGCGACGAGATCTGGCAAGGCCGAGAAGCCGAGCCCATCGGCCACCACCAGTGCACCGTCGGGCAACGCGTCGATCACCCGGCGCGCCTGCTCGCGGGCGGTGGCATCCGGTTGCGGAAACCCGTCGCCCGGCGAGCACCGCGTGACGCGCCATCCGGCGGCGCGCAGGCCATCGACGATGTGGCGGTCGTACAGGTAGCCGCCGGTGCGGCTGTCCCAGTCGCCGGGCACGAGGAAGATGCAGTCGCGCGACATGCGGCGTGCAGTGCGCCTCAATGGGCCTGTGCGTCGTTCAACGGGCCTTCGTAGGCCGCCCAGGCCACGTGCGATTCGTTGAGCCGCACACGCAGCGATTCGAGTCCGCCGGCGTGCGCGCCCAGTTCCCCTGCGGCGCTCGCCGCGGCGATGCGATCGAAGATGACGCGTGCCATGAACTCGGTCGTGGTGTTCTGCCCCGCGAAGGCCGGGTCGTCGTCGAGGTTGCGCAGGTCCAGTTCGCCCAGCACGCGGCGCAGCACCTCGGTCGCGAGGGCGATGTCGACCACCATCCCGTCGGCATCGAGCGCGCGGCGGCGGAATTCGGCGTCGACCACGTAGGTGGCGCCGTGCAGCCGCTGCGCCGGGCCGAAGGCCTCGCCGCGGAAGCTATGGGCGATCATGAAATGGTCGCGGACGTTGACGCTGTACATGGCGGCGGTCTTTCGGAACAGGAGGTTCAGGCGTAGTCGATGCGATGGCACAACGTGTCGGGCGCACCGGCGGCCAGGCGCGCGAGCACCTGCGGCAGATCATCGAAGGATGCGGCGTCGGTGACCAGTGTGTCGAGCACCGGGTCGCGCAGCAGCGACAGCGCGAGCGCCATGCGCCGCGCGTGTGTCCAGCGGCCGCGCTGCGCGGTGGCCACATGCCCGACCTGCGAGCTGCGCAGTGTCAGCCGCCGGGCATGGAAGGCCTCGCCCAGCGGCAGCGCGACGGCGCGGCGGCCGTACCAGCTCAGCTCGAGCACGGTCGCTTCGAAACCGGCCAGCCCCAGCGCCGTGACCAGCCCGGCCGACTGGCCGCTGGCATGCACGACGAGGTCGGCGTCGGGGGTGGCCTCGGCCGGCAAGGCGAAGGCCAGCCCCAGGCGCGCGGCGACCTGCGCCCGCTCGGCGCGAACATCGACGAGCTCGACCTGCACCCCTGGCATGCGCGAGGCCAGCCACGCGACCAGCAGGCCCACCACGCCGCCACCGACCACCGCGACGCGGTCGCCGACGCGCGGTGTGGCGTCCCACAGCGCATTGACCGCCGTCTCCATGTGGGCCGCGAGCACCGCCCGCGCGGGCGGCAGGCCGTCGGGCAACCGGTGCACGGCGCCCTGCGGCACGACGTAGTGCGTCTGGTGCGGGTACAGGCAGAAGACGGCCCGGCCCTGCAGTGCAGGCGGCCCCGCGTCGACGACGCCGACGCTGGCATAGCCGTACTTCACCGGCGCGGGAAATTCGCCCTCCTGAAACGGCGCACGCATGCGCGCGTGTTCGCTCTCGGGCACCTCGCCGTTGAACACCAGCAGCTCGGTGCCGCGGCTCACGGCGCTGTGCAGGGCGCGCACCCGCACGTCGCCCTCGCCGACCGGCCCGAGCGTGCCGCTGCGGATCGCGGCGCGGCCAGGCGCCTCGGTCCAGCAGGCGTAGAAGTCATCGGACACCACAGGGGGATGAATTGCTGGCATGCTCATTTCGTTGCCGCCACGGCGGCACCCGGACGCTGGCCGATTCGGCGATGACCGATCTTAGTGAAGACGATGTTCAGCCACACCGCCCCACCGCGACCGCACCGCACCAGCGAGCGCGAAACACGTGACACCCGCGATGCGCATGCCGCGCTCCGGCGCGACGCGGCATTCGTGATGGCGTGCACCGGCCTCGGCCTGGTCGCTGTGGCCGCCGGGGTCACGGTCGCGGCAGGGATGGGCGCATGGTTCGTGCCGAAGGCGATCGCGGTGTTCGGCGTCGCATCGGCCCTCGTGTGGCGTGCCCTGCCGACGCACGCGCCACAGCGGCGCTTCGGCGCCGCCAACGGCATCACGCTCTTTCGCCTGGCGCTGGTCGCGTTGCTGGCCGCCAGCGTCGGCGAGCCGGCGTTGCACACGCCGCTCTTGGCCTGGTTCGCCGTCGGGCTGGCGACCGTCGGCGCGCTGCTCGATGCGGCCGACGGTGCCATCGCCCGCCGGCGCGGCCAAGGCAGTGATTTCGGCGCGCGATTCGATATGGAGACCGATGCGCTGCTGATCGCGGTGCTCAGCGTGCTGGTGCTGGCCCTCGACAAGACCGGCGCCTGGGTGCTGGCGGCCGGCGCCCTGCGCTATGCGTTTGTGCTGGCGGCCGGCGCTTGGCCCTGGCTCGCGGAGCCCCTGCCGCCGAGCGTGCGGCGCAAGACGGTGTGCGTGGTGCAGATCGTCACGCTCATCGTCTGCCTCGGCCCGATCGTCACACCGGAATGGGCCGGCATGATCGCCGGGGCCGGGCTGGCGGCGCTCGCCTATTCGTTCGGGGTCGACATCCTGGCGCTGGCCCGCCGCAGCCCCAGGTCCTGATCGGCAGGCGCAGGCGCTAATCGATCAGCGCGACCGCACGGCGGGCGAAGCCGGCCGCCTGCGCGCCGACCTGCACCGCATCGTCGGCCGCCGCGCTGCCGCTCTTGGCACGCGCGGCGATGCCTTCGAGGATCACCGCGAAGCGGAACAGCGAGAAGGCCAGGTGGAAGTTCGTCACCGGCTCGGCGCAGCCGCCGCTGCGCTGGTAGTGCGCAACGTACTCCGCCTGCGTCGGGATGCCCTCGGCGGCCAGGTCGATGTCGCGCATGCCTTCGAACTCGTCGGCGCCGGTGTGCCAGGCCATGCAGCTGTAGGCCACGTCGGCCAGGGGGTGGCCGAGCGTGGACAGCTCCCAGTCGAGCACCGCGATCACGCGTGGCTCGGTCGGGTGGAACATCAGGTTGCCGAAGCGGAAGTCGCCATGCGCGATGGTGGTCTGGTCGCTCGGCGGAATGTTCGCGGGTAGCCAGGCGATGAGGCGGTCGATGTTCGCGTCCTCGCGGGTGCGCGAGGCATCCCACTGGCGGATCCAGCGCGTGATCTGGCGCTGGAAGAAGTTGCCCGGCTTGCCGTAGTCGGTCAGGCCGGTGGCGGCCAGGTCGACCCGGTGCAGCTTCGCCAGCGTCTCGGCCATGGCGAAGTAGTAGGCGCGCCGCTCGGCCGGCGCGATCTGCGGCAGCGCGTAGGTCGACATCACCCGGCCGTCGAGCTTGTCCATGACGTAGAAGGGGGTGCCGACGACGCTGCGGTCGTCGCAGTACAGCACGGCATTGGGCACCGGCACGTCGGTGCCCGACAGCGCGCGCAGGATGCGGAACTCACGGTCGACCGCATGCGCCGAGGGCAGCAGGTCGCCCGGTGGCTGCTTGCGCAGCACCAGCGCGCGGTTGTCGAAGTCGACGAAGAAGGTGGGGTTCGACTGGCCGCCGCCGATGCGCGCGAGGCGCATCTCGCCGTCCAGGCCGGGGATGGCCCGGCGCAGAAAGTCGCGCAGGCGGGCCGGGTCGAATTCGGGGGTTGTCTCTGTTTTTGTCATGAGACGCATTGTCGGCGCGCGACGGGTCGCCTAACCCCGCGCGATGCGCTTGGCCATGCTCCAGCGGTGCACTTCCGACGGGCCGTCGTAGACGCGGAAGGCGCGCATGTCCTTGAAGATGCGCGCGACGATGCTCTCGCCCGACACGCCGCTCGCGCCGAGGATCTGCACCGAACGGTCGACCACGCGCCATTCGGCTTCGGAACACATCACCTTGGCCATGCTCGATTCGTGGCGGCCCTTGCCGCCCTGGTCGAGCACCCAGGCGCAGTGCCAGATCGCCAGCCGTGCGGTGTGCAGGTCCATCTCGTTGTCCGCCAGCATGAAGCCCACGCCCTCGTGCTCGACCAGCGGCTGGCCGAAGGCCTGGCGCTGGCGGGCATAGTCGCTCGCCACTTCGTGCGCGCGGCGCGCCTGGCCGAGCCAGCGCATGCAGTGCGTGAGGCGCGCCGGCGCAAGCCGCACCTGCGCATAGCGAAAGCCCTCGCCGACGGCGCCCAGCACATCGTCGGCCGGCACGCGCAGGCCATCGAAGCGCACCACGCCATGGCCGCCGGTGAAGCAGCTGTCCATGGCGTCGATCTGCCGCTCGATCACGATGGCAGGCTGGTCCATGTCCGCCAGGAACATGGTGGCGCGGCCGTCTTCCATGCGCGCCATGACGATCGCGAAGCCCGCGCCGGTGGCGCCGGTGATGAACCATTTGCGGCCGGTGATGACGTAGTGGTCGCCGTCTTGCACCGCCAGCGTCTGCATCATCGACGGGTCGGAACCGGCGCCGGGCGGCGGCTCGGTCATGCAGAAGCAGGAGCGGATGTGGCCGTCGATCAGCGGCTGCAGCCAGCGCGCCTTCTGCGCGGGCGTGGCGACCTCTTCCATCAGGTGGATGTTGCCTTCGTCGGGCGCATGGATGTTGAGCGCCACCGGGCCCAGCGGCGAATAGCCGGCCTCTTCGAAGACGATGGCCTTGTCGACATGCGACAGGCCCAGGCCGCCATGTTCCTTCGATGCGTGGGGCGTGAGCAGGCCGTGCGCCCGGGCACGGGCCACCAGGTCGTTGCGCAGCGCCTCGCTGGGCCCGTGCGCGTCCTGCCGCGGGTCGTTCTCCATCGGGATCACCTCGTCGGCGATGAAGCGGCGGGTGCGCTCCTGCAGGTCGGTCTGGGCAGGCGTGAGGCTGAAATCCATCGGGTCTTCCTTTGACGGGATGCGCAGGCATCCGAAGCGGGCATGGTGCCGGCAAGCCCTGGGAGACCGGGTCATGGATGCGACAGCGGCGCGCACCATCCACCCCAAAGAAAACGGCCCCGAAGGGCCGTCTCTCGACTGCCGGCGGACCTGCCGCCAGCATTACTCACGCATTCACTTCTTGGCCACGGCCTTCTTGGCCGGAGCGGCCTTCTTGGCGACCGGCTTTGCAGCGGCCTTCTCGGCCTTGCGCTTGGCGGCCTTCGGGTCCACGGCCGCCTTGAACGCAGCGCCGGGAACGAACTTCGGCACCTTCTGCGCGGCGATCTTGATCTTGGTGCCGGCTTGCGGGTTGAAGCCCGAGCGTGCAGCGCGTGCGACCTGCTTGAAGGTGCCGAAACCGACGAGTTGCACGGGGTCGCCCTTCTTGACCGCACCGACGATGGCGCCGGTGATGGTTTCCAGGATGCGAGCCGCTTCGGCCTTGCTGGTGTTGTGGGTGGAGGCGATTTTCTCGACGAGTTCGATACGGTTCACTGAATATTTCCTGAGATGAATTCGCCAGGTTGCCCATGGCGGCAGGGCCGGGGACCGGCTCTCATGCGGCGCGGAGTGTAGCCGCTGCGGCGGCAGGCCCTGCGGACGGACCGGTTGCTCGGGTCGTCCAAGCGACGCGGCGTCATCGCCTGATGGTTACAAATCATCGGTCGTGCGCAGGCGGAATCCGCGGTCTGTTCGGACGTTTGACCGGATGGTCTTGGGGGTAGTCTCGGTGCACCGAAGAAAACCGAAGAGACTGTGCTTCCCACCCGCGGGCCGACCCTGCCGCCGACCCTTGCCAACACCGATGACCGCACCCTCGCTTCACCCCATCATCCGTGACGTTCCCGGTGATCCGCACCCCGTGGCCGCGGCCCTCGCCGCCCTCACCGGGCAACCGCTCAGCGCCGTCGAGGCCGTGCTGCGCACGGTCGATACGGACCTGAAGAAGCTCACGCGCCATCAGGGCCCCACATCGATCGAGGATGCCGCCCACCTGGCCCTGCTTCGCTTCGGCCATGCGCCGGCACGGCTCTACTGCGACGCGGCCCGCCGCCGCCGGCTCGGCGATGTGCTGGACGCCTATGCCAAGGCGCCCGGGCACCAGCCGCAGAAACTGTTCATCGCGCGCGAAGACGGGGCCGTGCACGCGATCTGCGGTCACCGCATCTCCGGCGCCGACCGCTCGGCGCCGCGCTTCCTGGAGGCGGAGATCGCCGATCAGCGGCTGGATCTCGACGCGCGCGTGGTCTTCGCCCTGACCTTCGTCGAACGTGTCACCGTCCCCGCGGCGCAGCCCGACCATGGCTTCCTCGAGGCCGCCGCAATCGCCGCCTACGCCCTGGCGGAGGCCTATGACATCGACCTGCTTCCCGCCGACTGGCCGTACTGGAGCATCGCCTTCCCGCAGGACCTGACCGACGGCGCCCCCGGGTCCACCCGGCGCCTGGTGTGCGGCGAATACGAATTGCTGACCACGGTGAGCCACCATGTCCGACAGCATGTCGCTGCGGTGGAGACCGCCGCTAGCCTCTTGAAAGGCTATTCGCTGACGCCGCGCTGAAGCCGCTAGGGTCGGGCCAGGACCGCGCTGGTCGCCCAGGCCGGAGGCGGCGTCGAGACCATTTTCGACAGCTTGCAGTGGCGCCGGTAGGGCACGCCGAAATGACGCTCGAGTTCGGCACGCAATTCGTCCGTGAGCTGGCCGTCATGGTCGCTCGCCTTCATGTCGCCCGACAGGAGCACGCTGAGGTCGGCCGCGCGAATGCCCAGCCGCATCGAGGCCTGGGCATGCCAGATCGTCACGGCCTCGAAGGAGCCTTCGATCAGAAAGACGAGCAGGACCGGCGGTGGCGCGCAGCGACGGTCCTTGTGGCGGTGCAACGCGCTCCAGGCATGCCGGACCGGGATCGGGCTCGCACCATCGACGGCAGCATGAAGCAGGCGTTCGGCAAAATCATGACAACGGGCGAGTTCCGGCTGCGCACTGCGCAATCGCGGCTCGACGGTAACCGGGTCGACCGTGTCGTCCGGCAGCCGGAGCGCCACGGTCTCCCCGCAGTAGAAGTGCCTGCCCAGAAAGTCGGCAAGGCCCTCGTAGTCCACGGCGTCGTGGTCCACACAAGGCAGAGGTCCGGCTCGCCACGGCGCTACGACGGGGGCCTCCGGGGCAATCCACAGCCCCGCCACCTGTCGAAACATGCGTTCCATGGGATCGGTCATGTGCGCCATTGTGCGGTCCTATCGCCGCGGCTCGAAGCATCGAGGTGCCACGCGGTCATGGCGCGACCCGATCCGGACCCGCCGAGGACCGTCACGCAGATCCTCCGGCACCGATGCGTACTTAGGAATTGGTAAAACCACGCGGTCTGGTCGGCTTCCTCGCCGTCTCCTCTCGATCCGAGGTGCCAAGGGGTAACCCGTATGCACTACTTTTCGGATTTCAGCGCCATGCTTGTAGGACCGCACTGACGAAGAATGTGTTGTTTCACACGCTTTGCGGCTGCACCTACTGGATGGTTAACAAATGTAAAACTCTCGATGGTCTACTTACTTCAGTTGGTTCAACACGGAGTTTCAAGTGGATATCGATTCGAACGACAGCGGCGCGGTGGCCGAGGTGCACAAGGAAATCGGCGACATCAATCTGGCCTACATGCTGCTGGCACAGAAGCTGGTGAAGCAGGACAAGGCAGCCGCGATGTTTCGCTTGGGCATCGGCCCGGAACTGGCAGAACTGCTGGCCAGCATGTCGCTGTCGCAGATCGTGAAGCTCGCCGCGTCGAAGCTGCTGCTGTGCAGCTTCCGGCTCGACAACAAGCCCATGCTGACGGTGGCCGCCGACGACAAGAGCAGCGGCCTGCAACAGGCGCACATGTCCATCCTGATGGCTGCACGCCACATGCGCGAAAACACCGCCAGCTTGAATTGACGCAGGGCCGGCCCGGCGTCGGGCCGGCATCGCACAGTCGGGGGCCACGGCGGGCCCCACGATCAGCCGCGAAACAACGACGCAACGACCCCCACGAGGGTCATCACAAGACCCACACGCACGACGTACACGCCCAGCTTGGCGGCGAAGGGGTCTTGCGGCTGCAGTCGGGCGTGGTGGGTGTTCATGGCGTCGCTCCAGGGGTGACCGAACTCGGGATCGGGACAGGCCCGAGACGCTGCAAGCATCTCACGCACCCGCTCGAACGCATGGCGCCATCAGGCACTGGAAGACCGTCCAGTTCGCCCGGTGAACGCATCCCGGGCCTGAACGGCGCAAGGCGTGGCGGCGAGGCCCGCTTTACGTGTGCATAAATTCACGAAACGAATGAAATGCGCACGAAAATGAAAACATCAGTACTACAAATCGGCGGCTTTGTTACAGAATTTGGGCTGGTTAACGACCATTTCCAAATCCTCTCCGGCGCCGCGCAAGCGGTGTCTTTTCAACGCCCCCCCCGCGTGCCGAACCCCGCGGGACTGCCTGCCGAGCCATTTTCATGCCCAAATTTTTCCACGGCGCTGATTACGACGACGAACCCGACACCGTGCCCTCGCGTCTCGGCGAGCTGACGCTGCGCAGCCGCCTCGAGCAGCAGGAACAGTACCGCAACGGCTGGCGCCGCAATCTCACGATCGCCGCCCTGGTGGTGATCGCCGTGGTCGCGGCGCTCGTGCTGCGCTGAGGCGCGGCGCCGCTCGTCAGCGCACGTGACGCGGCGAGGTCGAATCCTCGACGGTGCCCGTTCCCTGGTGGAGCCGCACACCCGGATCTTCTAGAGAGGCCGACAAGATCCTTCCGTGCGTCGAGTCCGTCACGTACAGCGTGCGACCTTCCGTACCGCCGAAGGCCATGTTGGTGATGGACGCGCCGGCGGGCCCGCGCAGGACCAGCACGGGTTCGGCACGCGCGTTCAGCACCCAGACCCAACCCAGCCCCGGGTTGGCCATGAGCAGGTTGCCCTTCGTGTCGACCGCCAGCCCGTCCGGGCCGCTCGGGCCGTAGGACGTGAAGAACTGGCTCACCTTCGAGACGCTGCCGTCGGGCAGCAGCGGCACCCGCCAGACGCAGTTCCCGCGGGTCACCGCCAGGTAGAGCACCTTGCCGTCCGGCGACAGCGCCACGCCGTTGGGACTCGGCACGTTGTTCAGCAGCAGGTCGAGCTGGCCGCTCGGACGCAGCCGGAACAGCCGCCCCGTGGGGTCGTGCAGGCCGCTCTGGCCCTGGTCGGTGAAGTAGAGATTGCCCTCTGCGTCGAAGATCAGGTCATTGACGCCCTTGAAGCGCTCGCTGTTGCGACGCTCGAGGTACGGGCGCACCACGCCCGACGCCACGTCCAGGCGCATCAGGCCGTTCTTGTAGTCGGTGATGAGGAGTGTGCTGGCGTCCAGGAACTTCATGCCGTTCGGCTCGCCGTCGTATTCCGCGACCAGCGTCCACGCACCCTGCGGGTCGATGCGGAAGACCCGGCCCCACGGGATGTCGCTCACGTAGAGATTGCCGGCACCGTCGAACACCGGCCCCTCCAGGAAGGAGTCGGTCGCCGCACCGCCGCGGTTGGCATCGGCCCAGGGGCTGCGCTCCGGGCGTCGCAACACGTCGGGCATCGCGCTGAACAGGGTGAGTTCTCGGACGGTCGGAGGCTGGATCAGGAACATGGCGATGAGAGAAGAAGTTGCGTGGACGGATCTATCTGCCGGAAGGCCGGCGCGAGAACCCGTAGAGCCGCGCGGGGTTGTCGACCATGATTCTGTCGATGGTGCCCGCGTCGCCGTCGCACCAGGCCTGCAGCGTGTCCAGCAGGGCCGCGTCGTCCACGGTTGCGGGTGCCTCCGTGGTGTGCGGCCAGTCGCTGCCCCACACCAGGCGCTCCGGTGCTGATCGCACCAGCGCGCGCCCCAGGGGCCACGTGTCCGCGTAGGTCGGCCCGCCGATGGCCGATCGCATGTAGGCGCCGGAGAGCTTCACCCACGTGTTGCCGCTGTCGAGCAGCCGACGGACCGCGTCGACGCCGTCGGCACCGGGGCCCTGCGCCGGGTCGATGCGCGCCAGGTGGTCGATCACCAGCGGCACCGGCAATGCCGCCAGTACCGGCGCCAGCGCGACCACCTGTTCGGGGTGCATGAAGACCTGCACATGCCAGCCGAGCCTCGCCGCCTTCCGGGCCAGCGTCGTGAGCATCGCCGGCGTGGTCGTGCCCCACGACTGCGGCGTCACGAAGTTCACGCGCAGCCCGCAGATGCCCTGTGCGGCGAGCCGGTCCAGCGCGGGTTCGCTCACCTGCGCATCCACCACCGCCACGCCGCGCGCATCGTCGCCCAGCTGCGCCAGCGCATCGAGCGTGCAGGCGTTGTCGATGCCGTAGGTAGACGGCGTGACGACCACCGTGCGTGATGTGCCCAGCCGCCGCTGCAGCTGCCGATAGGCGGCCACGGGCGCGTCGGGCGGTTGCCGGCGCCAGTGCGGCGACGACGCGAAGCGCGTATCGAAGATGTGCATGTGGCTGTCGCAGGCCCCTGCGGGCAGGCGGTGCGATGGCCGGCCCAGGCCGACCGAGTGGGGCACCGGCTGCGACAGCGGAGGCAGGGGCTGCATCGCTCAATCCAGCTTGATGTCGCCCTTCTTCACCACCTCGCCCCACTTCGCGTCTTCCTTCTTGAGGAAGGCCGCGAACTCGGCCGGCGTGGAGCCCACGGGCTGGGCGCCCAGGTCCTTCAGGCGCTGCTGCACCTCGTCTTCCTTGAGCACGTCGACGACGGCCTTCTGCAGCTTGTCCGCCACGTCCTTCGGGGTCTTCGCCGGCAGGAACATGCCATTCCACTCGAAGGCCTCGTAGCCGGGGACCACGGTCTCGGCCACCGTGGGCACGTCGGGCAGGCGCGGCGAGCGCTGCGGCGAGGACACGGCCAGCGCGCGCAGCTTGCCGGCGCTGATCAGCGGATAGGTGGCGGCCACGGTGCCGAACATGAAGTCGACCTGGCCACCCATCAAGTCGGCAATGGCCGGCCCGCCGCTCTTGTAGGGCACGTGCACCATGTCGAGCTGGAGCTTCTGGCGAAAGAGCTCCGTGGCCAGGCGCTGCACCGTGCCGCTCCCGCCCGAGGCGAAGTTCAGCTTGCCGGGCGTGGCCTTCGCCTTGGCGACGAGATCCGCCACCGTCTTGTAGGGCGAATCGGCCTTCACGATCAGCGCGTTGGGCGCCACCAGCACCAGCGACAGGGGCTGCAGCGCATCCGCCGCATAGGGCATGCGGGGGAAGAGATGCGGGTTGATCGAGTACGGCGTGGCGTCGTAGAGCATGGTGTAGCCATCGGCGCCGGCCTTGGCGACGTAGGCCGCGCCGATCGTGCCGCTGGCACCGGCACGGTTGTCCACGATCACGCTGGTGCCCAGCTTCTCGCCCATGCGCGCGGCCAGCACGCGGGCGACCGCATCGGCAGCGCCGCCCGGGGCATAGGGCACGACGATCGTGATCGGGCGATCGGGGAAGGCGGCGTGCGCCGCGAGCGCGGTCAGGGCAATGGCCGCAACAGCGATGCGGCGGGTCACGGAAAAACGAAGCATGGGCATGAAAGGGTCTCCTAATTTTCTTTGGAAAGCGCGCCGCGACGCGGCGCGCGGATTCGTCACTCGGTCTTCAGATCGAGCTCGCGCGCGATGCGGCTGTAGCTCTGCACCTCGCGCTGCAGTTGCGTGCCGAAGGATGCGCCGCACACGCTTTGCGCATCCATGCCCAGCCCGCGCAGCTTCTCGACCGTGGCGGGCGCCTGCGCGAAGGCCTGGGCGGCCTTCTCCAGCGCGGCGACGATCGCCGGCGGTGTTCCGGCCGGCGCGAGCAGGCCGTACCAGGCATCGGCGCTGTAGCCCTTGACGCCCGCCTCCTCGAAGGTCGGCACCTTCGGCAACAGCGCCGAGCGCTGCGGCGAGGCGACCGCAAGCGCCGTGAGCTTGCCGGACTGCACCTGCGGCAGCACCGAGCCCAGCGTCGCGAAGGAGCTGTCGACCTGCCCGCCCATCAGGTCCGTCACGGCCTGCGCGGCGCCCTTGTACGGGATGTGGTTCATGGTCGTGCCGGTCAGCCGGGTGAACTGCTCGCTGGCGAAATGGCCGGAGCTGCCGGTCCCGGGTGTCGCATAGGTGCGTTGGCCTGGCGAGGCCTTCACCTGCTGCAGGAACGCCGCCAGCGTCGGCGTCTGCAAGGCCGGGCCGACCACGAGCACGGTCGGGCTGACCGCGACCGTGCAGATCGGCGCGAAGGAACGCACCGCGTCGAACTTGACCCGCGCGCTGTAGAGCGCCGGGATCATCGTGTGGTTGGTGGCGCCCACCAGCAGCATGTAGCCGTCGGCCGGCGCGCTGGCGACCGCCTCCGCGGCGAGGATGGTGTTCGCGCCCGGCTTGTTGTCCACCACGAAGGGCTGCCCGAGCGCGCGCGATGCGAAGTCCGCGAAGGCGCGGGCCACCACGTCGGTCGGGCCGCCCGCGGAGAAGCCGACCACGATGCGGACCGGCTTGGTGGGATACGCGGCGGTCTGTGCCGAGGCCGGGCCGGCCAGCAGCGCGGCCGTCGCCAGGATCGACATCGCGAAGCGGTGTAGGCGGGATGAGTGGGACATGGTGTTTTCTCTCGATCGATACGGATGCCGGGGGCACTGGGTCACGCCGCCAGGCTGGCGCGTCAGGCGCTGGCCGTGGCCCGCTGCGCCAGCACGGCCAGCAGGTTTTTCACAGCGCCCACACCCATGTTCACGTAGGCATCGCCCGTGACGCCGCCGATGTGCGGGCTCAGGACGATGCGTTCCTGACCCTGGAAAGGGTGCCCGGCGGTCATCGGCTCCACCGCGAAGCTGTCGAGGCCAGCGCTCGCCACCTGCCCCGACTGGACCGCCGCCAGCAGATCGGCCTCGTTGATCAGACCGCCGCGTGCGGTGTTGACGATGACGACGCCCGGCTTGCACTTCGCCAGCGTCTCTGCATCGATCAGGCCGCGGTTGTCGTCGGTCAGCGGGCAGTGCAGCGAGATGGCGTCCGACTCGCGCCAGAGGGTGCCGAGGTCCACCGACTGGATGTACGCCGGAAGGTTCGTCGCATAGGGATCGAAGCCGATGACCCGCATCCCCATGGCATCGGCCATCTTCGCGAAGCGCTGGCCGATCGCGCCGAGACCGAGCAGGCCGACGGTGCGTCCGCCCAGTTCGAGGCTCTTGTGCGTCGCCTTGTCCCAGTGGCCCGCATGCATGCGGGCGTTCAGCTGCACCACGGACTTCGCACAGGCCAGCAGCAACGCCAGCGCCTGTTCGGCCACGGCCGCCGCATTGGCCCCCACGGCCGCGACCACCTCGATGCCACGCGCCTTGGCGGCCACCTTGTCGATGGTGTCGGTGCCGCTGCCGTGCTTCGAGATCACCCGGAGCGACGGTGCCGCGTCCATCATGGCCGGACCCACCTTGCCGTAGCGCACGATGATCGCGACGGGATCATGCGTCTTGCAGAGCGCGATCAGTCCATCCTCCGTGGGCGTCTTGCCCGCGTACACGACCTCGTGGCCTTCGAGCAGGGCCAGCGCCTGCGGCGCAAGGTCCGCGCCGGTCACCAGGATCTTGCTCACAGCGTCTCCCCTTCCTTGAGGACGCCCGCGGTGCGCAGCGCGCTGGTCAGCCACTTGGCAGCGGTGTCGCCTTCCTTGATGGCGGCGATGCGGGCCGCTTCGTCGCGCACCTTCTTGGCTGCCGCGGGCAGCAGGGACTCGATCTTCTCGCGCTCCACCACGACCACGCCGTCGCCGTCGGCGATCACGAAGTCGCCGGGGTACACGGTGACGTCGCCCACCGAGACCGGGTGGCCGATGCGCCCGCCGATGGCCTTGGTGGGGCCGTTGGGGTTGGTGCCGACCGAGAACACCGGGTAGTCCATCTCGTCGATCTCGATGCTGTCGCGGCAGGCGCCGTCCATCACGACACCGGCGATGCCGAGCTTCTGGCAGGCCGTCATCATGATCGTGCCCATCAGCGCCGAGCTCTGGTCGCCCTTGCCGTCGATGACGAGCACGTCGCCCGGCTTCGCCATGGCGATGGCCGCGTGGATCATCAGGTTGTCGCCGGGGCGGACTTCCACGGTGAAAGCGGTGCCGGCGAGCTTCATGCGCGGACGCAGCGCCTTGATGCGGCCGTGCATCGCGCCGCGCCGGCCGGCCACGTCGGCCAGGATGGCGGGCTGCAGTTCGGCCGCCCGGGCCACGATGTGCGCAGGGACGCGTTCGAAGTCGCGAAGGATGTCGGGGGCGTTGGTGGACATGGTTGGCTTTCGAGAGAAAAGAAAATCAGGAAGGGATGGGAGGGAACCGGGCGGTCAGTCGACCTTGACGTTGGCGTCCTGGATGACGCGGGCCCACTTGGTGAGGTCGGCCTTCTGGGTGTCGGCGAGCTGCTGCGGCGTGCTGCCGACCAGGGTGACGCCGAGCTTGTCGGCCATCGCGACCAGCTCGGGCTCCTTCAGGATCCGCACGATGTCCTGGTGCAGACGCTGCACCACGCGCGCTGGCGTGCCCGCGGGCGCATAGACCGCCTGCCACTGCTCGACCACGAAGTCCTTGAAGCCCGCCTCGCCCATGGTCGGCACGTCGGGCAGCGACTTCAGGCGTGCCGCCGAGGTCACGGCCAGAGCGCGCAGCCGCCCGCTCTGGATGTGCGGCAGCGCCGCGGCGACGGGCGCGAACATGAAGGTGGCATGGCCCGCAAGCACGTCCTGGATGGCCGGCGTGTCGCCCTTGTAGGGCACGTGCGTCATGCGCGCGCCGGTCTGCAGGCGCAGCAGTTCTCCCTGCATCTGCAGGATGGTGCCGTTGCCGCCGGACGCGAAGGAGAGTGCCTCCGGCTTCGCCTTCGCTTCCGCCACGAGGCTCGCCACGGTGCGGAAGGTTTGGCTGCTGCCGACGATCAGGACGTGCGGGATCGTGCCGATCAGCGTGACCGGCTCGAAGGCCTTGACCGGGTCGTAGGGCATCTTGGGCAGGAGACTGGGCACGATGGCCTGGGGGCCGATGGACGTCCCCAGCAGCGTGAAGCCATCTGCCGGCGCCTTGGCGACGAAGGCCGAACCGATCGTTCCGGTCGCGCCGGCGCGGTTGTCGACGATGACGGTGGCGCCGAGCGAGGTGCTCAGGCGCAGGGCGATCGCGCGGCCCAGGATGTCCGTCGTGCCGCCGGGCGGGTACGGCACCACCCAGGTGATGGGGCGGCCCGTGGGCCAGTCCCCCTGCGCGCGGACAGGCAGGCTGGCCAGGGCGATGCAGGACACGGCAAAGGCACCGAAGGTGCGTCGATCGCGAGAAATCATGGGCGTTGGTCCAGAGGTGGGAGGTCGAAGCCGTAGAGCACGGCGGGGTTGGCGACGAGCACGCGCCGAAGGACATCGGCCGTCCGAGTCCAGGCGGCGAGCAGTTCGATCTGCCGCGCGTCGTCGGGCATCGGCTGGTGGCCGGCCGTGGCGGAGGCATGCGGCCAGTCGCTGCCCCACACGACCCGCTCGGGTGCGGCCGCGAGGTAGCTGCGCGCCAGCGCATCGACGTCGGCATAGCCGGGCGGGCCGGCTTCGCTGACGATGTAGGCGCCCGACAGCTTCACCCAGGCCCGACCGCTGTCGAGCATGCGCAGCACCCATCGATGCGCCGGGTGCGTGCCGGCCTGCGACGGCGCGATGCGGGCGAGGTGATCGAACACCACGGTCACCGGCAACTGCACAAGGCGGGACGCCAGGGCGGCCAGCACGTCGGGCGGTGCCAGCAGCTGCAGGTGCCAGCCCAGGGGCGCGACGCGCCGGGCCAGGGCCTCCAACTGGTCCAGCGAATGCGTGACACCCAGCGAAAGGTTCATCCGGATGCCGCACACGCCGCTGTCGTGCAGCGCCTGCAGTTCGGCGTCGCCGATCCGCTCGTCGATCACCGCCACGCCGCGCGCACGGTCGCCGAAGGCAGCGAGCGCCGCGCGCATCGCGCCGTTGTCGGTGCCGTAGGTCGACGGCGTCACGAAGACGACGCGCTCGGTGCCTGTGCGCCGCTGCAGCTGCCGGTAGTCGGCGACGCTCGCGTCCGGCGGCGTCAGCCGTGCCCCGGGCACCGCCGGATACCGGCTGTCGTAGACATGGACATGGCAGTCGCATGCGCCTGCGGGCACGTCGATGCTCGTGCGGCCCGTCCCCGCGGAGAACGGTGCGCCGAGCGGGTCGTGTTCCAACGCCTGCATCTGGGGGCTCCGACTTCGTGGCGACGTCAGTCGACCTTGGCGCCGGACTCCTTGACGACCTTGCCCCAGCGCACCGTTTCCGAGCGGATGTACGCGCCGAAGGCTTCCGGCGTGCTGCCTCTCACGTCCGCGCCCTGGGCCGCGAGCTTGCGCTTGACCTCGGGGTCCTCGATGGCCTTGTTGAAGGCGGCGTTGAGCTTGGCGACCACCTCCTTGGGCAGACCGGCAGGGCCGACAACGCCGAACCATGTCGCGGCCTCGAAACCCTTGAACCCGGATTCGTCCACGGTGGGCACATTCGGGAGGTCGGCGGTGCGCTTGAGCGAGGTGACGACGATCGGGCGCATCTTGCCGCTCTTGATGTGGCCGATCAGCGTCGGGATCGACGACATGTACATCTGGATCTGCCCGCCGATCAGATCGGTCGACCCCTGCGCCGCGCCCTTGTAGGGCACATGCGTGAACCGGACGTTCGCCGTCTTCTGGAACAGCTCGGTGGCCAGGTGCGCGACGGTGCCGCTGCCCGAGCTCGCGTAGTTCAGCGCCTCGGGCGTGGCCTTGGCCGCGGCCACGACGTCGGCCAGGGTCTTGTAGGGCGAGTCGGAGGACACCACGAGCACGAGCGGCGCGCTCGCGACCAGGCCGACGGGCGTGAGGTCCTTCTCGACGTTGTACGGCAGCTTGGTGTAGAGCGTGGGATTGATCGCCAGGTTGCTGGTCTGCCCCAGCACCAGCGTGTAGCCGTCGGGCACGGCCTTGGCGGCCGCGTCGACCCCGAGGTTGCCGCCGGAGCCCGGCTTGTTGTCGATGACGATCGACCAGCCGTTGGAGGTCACCACCTTGTTGGCCACCTCGCGGGCGATGAGGTCGGTGCCGCCGCCTGCGGGGAACGGCACGATCAAGCGGATCGGACGCGACGGATAGGCGGCCTGCGCGGATGCGCTGATCGGGGCCAGGAGAGGGGCGCCGGCCGAGAGGGCGGCGACAGCAATGAGGAGGCGACGCGAAGCGGCGCGGCGAGTGCGAAAGGTCGGCATGGACTTGTCTCCGTGGATCGAACTGCCCGGCCCTGTGGATGGGCCGGTGCGTTCGTGGGAGGCAAGTATTCGCGCTGCGATCAGCGCGGTCTAATCAATAATTTCTTGAAATCGATAAATCTGACTTTTGGTATCAACCCAGCGTCGTGGCCGCGTGCTTGGCCAGCAGGCCGATCAGCCGCTGCGCCGCCGGCGACACGTAGCCGCTCTCGCGGTAGGTCACCACCATGCGCCGGCGCATCGTCGTGTTCCGGATCTGCACTTCGCGCAAGGCCGCACCGGAACGCCCTTCCTGCAGATGCAGGCGCGAGATGAAACTGAGCAGGCCGGTTTCGTTGATGAGGCTGGGAAGCATCAGCAGCATCGTGCTTTCCACCTGCACGATCGGGCGCGGCTGGCGGTGCCGGTCGAAGGTCTGGTCGAGCCAGTCGCGCGTGGGCGCCCCGGGCGGTTGCAGCACCCACCGGTAGCCCCGGAGGTCCTTGAGCGTGGGCTTGGGCTTCCCGAAGATCTCGTGCGTGCTGTTGGCCGCGACGACGATCAGGTCCTCCGCGAGGAACTGCGACGTGAAGCCCGGCTCCTTGATCCCTTCGGTTCCCACCATCAGGTCGATGTCGCCGGCGCGCAGGAGCGGCGTCAGGATGTCGCCCAGGCCGACCGTCGTTCGGAGGGTGATGCCTGGCGCCTCCGCCATGAGCTCGCGCGCGGCGGGCGGGAGCAGGAACTGCGCCGCCGTCGGGACGATGCCCACGCTGATCGTGCCCTTGAGGCCGCGGCCGATGTCGCCGATCTCGCGGCGGGCGCTCTCGACGTCGAAACGCGTCCGCTGCGCCCACTTCAGCAAGGCATGGCCGGCCGTGGTCAGCGTGATGCCGCGCCCCGTCTTCGCGAAGAGCGCGGCGCCGCAGGCCTCCTCCAGACGCCGGACGCAACTGGTCAGCGCGGGCTGCGTGCGGTGCAGCCGCTCGGCGGCACGCCCCATGTGCTCGAGCTCGGCGATGACCTCGAAATACTGGAGATCGCGCAGATCCATCGTCACGCAGTGCCCCGTGTCATGCGTGCGGTCATGGCGAATCCCTTCAGTGCGGCGGGTGGGCGCCGGCAGCCAGGCATGCCGCCAAGCGCCGCGCGGTGCGCGCGCTGGCGCCCTTGCCGGTCAACGCCAGCGCCGGGGGGTGGGCCAGCATGCGTTCGAACACCGTCCGCACCTCCTCCGCGCCGATGTCGTCGATCATCGCCATCGCCTCGGCCATCGGCGTCACGGTCCCGCTGGCGAAGAGCTCTTCGACGGCCTGCTCCATGGTCGCGTAGGTCCGCTCGGCGGCACGCACGCGCGAGACGGTCAGCTGGTTCTTCGCCCGCTCCAGATGGACCGGATCGATGGCAGTGGCCTGCGCACGCAGCAGGTCGCCCGTGGCCGCCACCAGCGCGTCGAGCTTGTCCGGGGTGGTGACCGCGTGCACGACGAAGTTGGCCCAGACGTCGCCACTGTCCACCGTGGCGTGGGCCGTGTAGGCCAGGCCGAGCCGCTCGCGGACCGTGTCGACCAGCGGCGACGACATCCCACCGCCGAACAGGTTGGCCGCCAGCGACGCCGCCAGGCGCCAGCGCGGCTGCGGCATCTCCTCCGGCTGCGCAGGCGCCAACGGGAAGGCGATGTTCAGGAAGGCCTGCGAGACCTGCGTGAAGCGCCGGGCCAGGGCATCACCGACGTACGTCGCCGGCGTCGGCACGGGCCGCACGGGCAGCTCCGTCGCAGGGCGCATGGTGGCGAAGAGTTCGGTCGCGAGGACCAGCCAGGCGTCCACGTCGAAGTTCCCGGCCGCGGTGACGACGGTGTTTTCCGCGACCTGATGGGCTTGCACGTGGCGGAGCAGGTCGGGCCGGGTGAAGCCTTCGATGTTGCCGACGGTGCCGATCACCGGCATGCCCATCGGGTCATCGCCCCAGATGGCGCGGTCCAGCAGTTCGCTGGAGCTGTCCTGCGGGTCTTCCTCGTACTCGATGGCCTCCTGGCGAATGACGTCCAGCTCGCGCTGCAGTTCATGCGCGGGAAAGGTGCTGTTGAGCACGATGTCGGCCGTCATGCGCGTCAGCTGTTCGGCGTGCCGGCCCAGGCCCGTCATGAAATAGCCGGTCATGTCCTTGCCCGTGAACGCGTTGACATCCGCGCCCAGCCGCTCCGCGTCCAGGTTGATGGCCTGCACCGAGCGGGTGGTGGTCCCCTTGAACGCCATGTGCTCCAGCACGTGGCCGATGCCGTTGGTCGCCGGCGTCTCGTCGCGGGAGCCGACACGAAGGAACACGCCGACGCTGGCGCTTTGCACATGCGGCATGGGAATGGCGAGCAGCCTCACGCCGTTGGGGAGTGTCCGGAGGACGTGGCGCGCGGGTTCCGTCTGCAGGGGGATCATGGGGGCATTGTCGCTTCGCCTCGTCACGCAATGCGGGCCCTGGGTGGAGGAATGCTACGTGCCGGCAAACGCCCCACGCACTTCGTCTGCAATGGCGTGGACGTCTTCCTCCAGCGCGAAGTGCCCGGTATCGAGAAAGCGAAGGCGGGCGCCAGGGACGTCGCGCAGGTAGGCCTCGGCCCCCGAAGGAAGGAAGATGGGGTCGTTTTTCCCCCAGACGATGAGCGTCCTGGGCTGCCGGGATCGCAGGTACGCCTGCCACTGCGGGTAGTCCGTGACGTTGCTGAAGTAGTCCAGCATCAGCCCCGTCTGGATCCGGTTGACCTCCGGCTGTTCGAGCAGCAAGACGTCGAGGTTCCAGCCCGTCGGGTCGATGGCGTCGAAGTTCCGGCTGCCCGTCTGGTACGTGAAGAGAGTGAACGCTCGCGAGACGAGTTGCGCGACCTGCCTGCGCCCTTCGGCCGTGAGCCCGCAGGCGCGCGCGCGCATCCCCTCCAGCTGATCCGGTGCGATGCCTTCGAGATACGCGTTGGCATTCTGAATGACGATGCCCCTGACCGCATCAGGATTCCTGAGCGCCATGCGAAAACCGACCGGTCCGCCGAAATCCTGCATGTACAGGACATAGGTCTTCAGACCCACGCGCACCGCGAACTCGGCCATCACGTCGGCCAAGCCTTCGAAGGTGGCCGAAAACTTCTCGGCCGGCGGATGCTCGCTGAAGCCGGCGCCGGGGTAGTCGGGCGCCACCAGATGGAAGTCTTGCGCCAGGAGCGGGATAAGCTCCCGGTACATGTGGGACGACGAGGGAAACCCATGAAGCAACAGCAGGGTCGGCTTCTTCGGATCGCCCGCTTCACGGTAGAAGATCTCGATCCCGCGGACCTCGATCGTCTTGTAGTGCACGCGACAGGGGAATGGCATATCGGCAACCGCCCAGAGTTGATCACCCAAGCGTAGGCCCCGGCGGAACGCCAGGCACCCCCCATCGGTGGCACCGCAGATGGCCCGAAGGAATAGAGGTGGGGAACACGCTCGTCTGACCGGATTGACCAGAATTTACTGTTCCTCGCGGCGCCGACCACCGACCATGTGGCTCTAGACCCATGGAGTACCGCAATGCCCCCTCGCAAGCCCGCTGTGCTGGATATCCAGCACGAGCATGCCCTCGTCAACGCCGGACTTCGTCGCATCCTCGACGCCTGGTCCGAGTTTCATGTCCTGCCGGCAGATTCGCCCTCCGGGCAGTTGCACGCGGCCGACGTCGTGGTTCTGGACCATGACGCCGCCCTTCAGCGGCGGCACCCGTCGCAGCCGGGAGGGCCCAACACGCTCGTCGTGTCCACGATCGCGCAGGACGCGAACGTCAGAGCAGCGCTGGAAGCCGGCGTACTCGGCTATGTGTCGGCGTCCTGTTCCGCGGACGAAATCCGGATGGCCGTCCGAGTCGTCGCCGCGGGGCGTCGGTACCTGTGCAGCACCGCATCGATCTGCATCGCGGACAGCCTGGCGCTGCCTGCCCTGACCGCGCGAGAGTCCGAGGTCCTGGCATTGGTCTCGCGGGGTCGAAACAACAAGGAGGTGGCGCGTCTGCTGGAGGTCTCCGTCGGCACCGTCAAGTCCCATGTGCGAGCGCTCCTTTCCAAGCTGGGCGCCCAGTGTCGAACCGAAGCCATGTGGATCGCCTCGCAGCGAGGCCTGATCCAGCGGTGCACGCATGAGTGACCTGCCGATCTCCCTGCTCCTCGGCCTCGGGATCGGCTTTGCGTGCCGCTGGTTCGATCTGCCGCTGCCCGCGCCACCCAAACTGGTGGGCGCCCTGCTCGTCCTGGCGATCACCCTCGGCTTCATCGGCGTGGACCGTCTGATGGGCGGCGCCGCATGACCGCGGCCACGACGCAAAAGGCCAAGATCGCGCTCGGGCTTCTGCTCGGCGTGGCGATCGGTGCGCTGTGCCGCTGGATCGGCATCCCTTCACCCGCGCCGCCGGTGCTGTCCGGTGCGCTGCTGGTGGTGGCGATGACCGTGGGCTACATCGTCACGGACCGCTGGTTCGCCAAGCGCGAGGCCCGGCACCGCCACCTGTGCGGCGGACCGGACGGTTCGCTGAAGCGGGGCCCGTGAACCCCTTCGGGGGGTGCACGTCTTCAGCGAGCGTTCGCCGAGCTACTTCTTCGCCGCCTGTTGCGCGCGTTGATAGCTCTCGATGACAGCCGCGTAGTGCGGTGAGAAGAGGGCGTAGATCTCGGCGTACTTCGCGGCGTCAGGCCTGTTCCAGGTTCTCTGCAGCTCGCACACCACCGCGCTGATGCTCGTCGGAACCACGCCAGCCTGCGCGAAGCGGGCGAGCGTGGTCCGGGAGGTCAGCGTGCTGGGGTCGCCCGACGCGTCCATGACCGCGTAGACCTTGAACCCTGCCGCGACGGCGTCCAGCGCCGGCAGCATCACGCAGACGCTGGTCCAGATGCCGGCGATCACCAGTGTCTTCTTGCCGGTGGCACGGACGGCGTTCACGAAGTCTTCGTTGTCCCACGCGCTGATCTCCCCCTTGCGCGAGACATAGGTCGCGTCTGGGGCGAACTGCTCGACCTCGGCGATGAGCGGACCGTTCGGCCCGTCCGGCACCGATGCGGTCGTGATCACCGGAAGCCCCATCAAGGTGGCCACTTTCGCGAGCGAGGCGACGTTGGCCCTCAGTTCGCTGATCTCGATGTCCCTGACCGTCTGCAGAAGACCCGACTGATGGTCGAGCAGCAGGACGGCCGCGTCGGCCGCGTCGAGCAGCGCTTGGCCGCCGCCTGTTGAGAGTACATGTGCCATGGTCAATCCTTTCGTGTGGTGCCGAGTCGGCGCACTCAGCGGACGACGCGCTGCAGGAACTCGCGGATCAACGCACCGATCTGCGGGCCGTGGTCCTCGAGCGCGAAGTGGCCGGTGTCGAACATGTGAATCTCGGCGTTCGGCAGGTGGCGCTTGTAGGGAGCCGCTCCCGACGCCGGGAAGATCTCGTCGTTCGCGCCCCAGGTGATCAGCATCGGCGGCTGGTACTTCACGAAGTACTCGTGCCACGACGGATACAGCGGGACGTTGGTCCGGTAGTCGTAGAAGAGATCGAGCTGGATTTCGGCGTTGCCCGGGCGGTCGAGCAAGGCCTGGTCGAGCGTCCATGCGTCGGGACTGACCAGCGACTGGTCCTTGAAGCCGGTGCTGTACTGCCAGTAGGTCGCCTTGAGCGTCGTCAACCAGCGAATCGCCTCGCGTTCCTTGGCAGCACCGGTCTTCCAGTAGGCCATGATGCCGTCCCAGAACGGGTGGCCGAAGCCCTCCTCGTAGGCATTGCCGTTCTGGACCACGAAGGCGGTGACCCGCTCCGGGTGCTTGACGGCCAGGCGGAATCCGACCGGGCCGCCGTAGTCCATCACATAGAGCGCGTACCGCTCGACGCCGAGATGGACGGTGAGCGTGTCCACGATGTTCGTGTAGTTCTCGAAGGTGTAGGCGAACTTGGACCGATCAGGGCTTTCGCTCTGGCCGTAGCCCGGGTAGTCCGGCGCGATGACGCGAAACTTGTCCGTCAACTGCGGGATCAGGTTGCGGAACATCTGCGACGACGTCGGAAAGCCGTGCAGCAGCAGGAGCACCGGCGCATCCCTGGGACCTGCGTCCCGGTAGAAGACGTCGACGCCGTCGATCTTGGCCCGTTCGTAGCGAATGTCGGCCGGCGAAGCGGCGCGGGGGGTGAGCTTGTCCATGTTCAGTCCTCGTCAAGGGTTGTTGAACTTCTCCCTGCCGCGGGAGCGCGAGCCGGAGAAGATTTCCTGCGACACCGCGATCCTGGTCCGGGCGATGACGACCGCTCCAGCGTAGGCACGCGAAGCCGCAGCAACATCCACCACAGGGTGGTGACGGGGGTGGCCTTCAGACAGGGATCGCTGCAGCGTGAACCGGCCACGATGGCGGCACATCGGCATCAGGACTGGCCCAGACATGGAAACGCGCCTCCCACTCTCACCCTTCTCGCGTGACACCGCCGTGCAAAAGATTCGCCTGGCCGAAGATGGCTGGAACACGCGCGACCGGGCACGCGTGGCGCCGGCGTGTAGCGAGAACACGCGCTGGCGCAATCGCGCAGAGTTCGCCGTCGGGCGCCCGGCAGGCTCAACGTCGCTCGGTCTGTGAAGGCTGCGCGCTGGTGCAGGCTGAATTGCCCGATCGGAAATCGCAATCCTTCGCCTTCGGACCCTTCCTGCTCGTGCCGGGTCGGTCGCTGCTGCTGCAAGGCGGCGTTCCCGTCCGGATCGGAGGCAGCGCAGTACGCATCCTGACCGTCCTGGTCGAACGCGCGGGCGAAGTCGTGAACAAACGAGCGCTGATGGACTGCGTCTGGCCCGGAACCATGACGGACGAGTGCCACCTGAAGGTCAACATGGCGGCCTTGAGGCGGGCCTTGGGTGACGAACCCGGGGTGACCAGGTACATCGCCCCGGTCCGTGGGGGCAGCTACCGATTCGTGGCACCGGTCCGGGCCGGCAGCCCCTTCGCGCTGGAGGAGCCGCCCACCTGCGAGACGCCGCCGAGCCACAACTTGCCATTGGCAAGAACGCGCATTTTCGGGCGGGCCGATGAGATCGATCTCCTGCGACGCGACCTGGATGAAGCACGGCTGGTATCGATCGTCGGTTGCGGCGGTGCAGGAAAGACCACGGTGGCACTGGCCGTGGCGGAACAGGCGATCGATGCGTACAGAGACGGCGTATGGCTGGTCGAGATGGCACTCATCAGGGATCCTGACCTGGTGGCCAGTGCCATCGCGATGACCGTTGGCCTGGCAGCGAACTTTGCCGACATGCTCCCGGCCGTGTGCGACCACCTGCGCGATCGCGAGATGCTGCTGGTGCTGGACAATTGCGAACACGTCGCAGCCGCCACCGCACGCTGCGTGGCCCGTCTGCTTGCCAACACGACGGGCGTGCGGCTCCTGGTGACGAGCCGCACGCCGCTGTGGCTGGGCGGAGAGCGCGTCCGCTGGCTGCCTGGCCTGGGGCTGCCCGTCTTCTCGGGTGACATGAACGCAGATGAGGCGCTCCTGTTCCCGGCCATCCAGCTGTTCGTGGATCGCGCTGCCAACGCGCTCGAATCGTTTGAGCTATGCGACGCCGATGCGCCCACCGTGGCCGAGATCTGCAAGGTGCTCGACGGACTTCCGCTGGCCGTCGAACTCGCGGCAACGCGCATCGATTCGTTCGGACCCGACGATCTGCTTCGGCAGCTTGCAGGAAGCGAAGGCCCGCAGCGCCAGTGCGTCCTGCCGAAGATGCTGGACTGGAGTGACGAACTTCTCGCAACGCGCCATGCCACCCTGTTGCGCACCGTCTCGGTGTTCGCGGGCACCTTCGACGTCGAGGATGCATCAGCCGTTTCGGGCCTCCCCCAGGTCGAGGCCGCCCGGGCATTGGCCGCGTTGCTGGCGAAGTCGCTGATCGTGGCCGACGTCGACGGCGAGAACCTCGTCTACCGCCTGCTGGACACGGTACGTGACCACGGCCTGCGCAGACTGCACGCCAGCGGCGAAGCCCTGGCCACCCGCCAAAGGCATGCAGAGCATGTGTGCACGGTGCTGAAGCGCGCCACGGCAGAGTGGGCGTGGCGTCCAGCCGGCGAATGGGGCAGCCGCTACGGGCGATTCCTCTACGACTTGCGCGAGGCACTCGCGTCCTTCGAGAAAGACGGGGCACACGGATCGCTGCGGGTCCGCCTGAGTGTTGCAGGGCTTCGCCTCTGGGATCACTTCTCCCACACCGAAGAGTGCCGACGGCAGGTGTCGCATGCCATCGATCACGTCGACGCTGCAGGGCTTTCGGGGTCAGTCGATGAAATGCAGCTCTGTGCATGGCTTGCCGGCGCGACGATGTTCACACGCGGCTTCGTTCCCCAGGCAATGGTCGTCCTGCGGCGGGCGTTGCAGATCGCGAATCGAATCGGCAGCGCCGACTACCGCCTGCGCTGCCTTCGGATGATTGGCATCTACGAACTCTCCACGGGCGAGCACGAGGCCGGTCGACGAACGCTCGAAGCCTTTGCATTTCTTGCGGCCATGCAAGATGCCTCCGCCCTGCCGGAGAGTGAGACAAACCTTGCGCTCGCCGAGCTCTTCCTCGGACACCTTTCGAGCGCCAGGCAGCGCCTCGAACGTGTTCTTGCCGGCGATCTTCACGCCCTGGTCCACTCTCACAGCGTGCCCTTCTCGACCGACTGCACCGTCGATGCCGAATGCGTCCTGTCGCAGCCACTGTGGCTGACAGGCTCGCCCGACGCTGCCATGCGCGCCGCCGCAACGGCGATCCATCGTGCACCGGATGGCAAGTTCCCCCTCTCATCGAGCAACGCCCTCTCGAACGCGTGCTCGGTCTTTTATTGGAGCGGGCACTTCGAGACGTGTCACCGCTACGTGGAGATGCTCGATGCGCATGTCGGACGGCATGGCTTTCTTTTCCGACGACCCGTGGTCATGTTCTACCGCGCCGCGCTCGCTTGTGCGCAGAGCGAGGTCCCCTCGGAGGGAGCGATATCCGCGCTCGAGCAGTCGATTGCGGAATTCCATGCCGTGCATCACCTCGCCCGACTGCCCTACCACCTCTGTGTTCTCGCGGAATTCCTCGCCAAGCGCGGCCGTCTGGCCGACGCCGAGACGACGATCCGAGCCGCACTCGAGCGCGCCAGTGCGACCCGTGAACGCTGGTGCGTGCCCGAACTGATGCGCGTCCAGGCGACGATCCTGAACGCCGCGGGCCAGACCCACGAGGCTGACAAGCGTCTGCTCGAGTCGATGTCGCTGGCCCGGGAGATCGGCGCGCTGTCATGGCAACTGCGCACGGGCAACGATCTCGCGCAGTCGTGGCGTTCGCAGGCACGGGGACGCGACGCACGCGAAATCCTGCTGCGCGTCCACGGCCGGTTTCTCGAAGGGTTCGGAACCCGCGACCTTGTCACCGCGGCGTGCGTCCTGGCGTCGCTGCAAGGCCACGAGAGCGCGTGACGGCTGAGCAGCGAGCGGCTCAGCGCGCGCCATCGGGCATGCCGCCCGCAGCGTCGGGGCTCTCGCGCAAACCGATCGTTCGAAGCAGCGACTGCGTCGTTCGGTCACGCCCCGCTTGCTTTGCCTCCGCTCGCTCGAGCACGATGCTCAAGTACTCTGCGTGGCGCCGACGCACCGCATGCTCCTCGCGGCTGGCCCGCAGCTTCTGCAGGCAATACGCTCGGGTCGTTCCAAGCAACCTGTAAGTGACCCCGGCGCCTTCCACATGCACGGCGAGCAGCGACTTGGTCACCAGGTCGGACAACACGTTCGCCGCTTCGACGGAAGGAAGTCCCGAGATGGCCGAGGCACCCTCGAGATCGAACGCACCCGCAAATACCGAGACATCGCGCAGCAGCGCCGCCTCGTTCGCAGGGAGCAGGCCGTAGCTCCAGTCGAGCGTTGCGGCGAGGGTGCGGTGTCGCTGTGGACCAGCATGGCGCCCCGTGGCGAACAGGCCCAGGAGATCGTCGAGCTGCTCGAGCAGGCCGTCGACGCCAAAGGCATCGATGCGCGTCGCGGCGAACTCAATCGCCAGTGCGAGGCCATCGAGCCGGCGGCAGATTTCCGCCACGGCCGCGGCCTCGGCGTCTCGCAGTCTGAAGGACTCGAGCCTGTCGACGGCGCGGTCCACGAACAGTTGGACCGCGGGAAACGCAAGTGCCTCTTCTGCACTCAGCCGCGCAGCGGACGGCGGTGTGCCCAGGCCGGGCAGCCGGCGGACGCGCTCACCACTCAGCTGGAGCGGCTCGCGACTGGTGACCAGGACCTTCACGTCGGCGGCTTGAGACAGGATCTGGTCCGTGCAGGCCGCGACCGCGTCGACAAGCTGCTCGCAGCCGTCGAGCACGAGCAGGATCTCGCGGTCGCGCAAAGCGCTGCACAGCGTGGCTACGGAGTCTGCCGTGCCTGTCGGCAGCGCGACCGCCGCCGCGATGGCATTCGGCACCAGGGCCGCCTCCGTCAGCAGCGTCAGGTCCACCAGCCAGACGCCGTCTCTGCAAGACCCGAGTGCCTGTTCCGCGACGGCCAGCGCCACCGTCGTCTTCCCGATGCCTCCCGGGCCGACGATCGTGACAAGGCGGGACACGTCCAGATCGCGCCGGATCGCATCGATCGCGTCGGCCCGCCCGAAGATGCCCGCCGTTGCGAACGGCAGGTTGTGGCCGTGCGTCGACGAGGCCAGGGACGGCGGTGCCGAACCCGGCGGCCCCACCGCGCGGACGGGTGCGACGAACCGGTACCCCCGACCCGTCACCGTTGCGATGTACCTGGCCATGCCGGGTTCGTCACCGAGCGCCCGTCTCAAGGCCGCCATGTTGACTTTCAGATTGCAGTCTTCGACCACGGTGTCCGGCCAGACGCGCGCGATCAGTTCTCGCTTGCCCAGGAGCACGCCGGGGCGTGCGACCAGGGCCGCGAGAATATCCAGCGCCCTGGTGCCGATGCGAAGCGGAACGTCATTGCGCAGCAGCGTCTTGCGGTCGGGATCGAAGACGAAGGGTCCGAATCCGAGCATCGCCGCTGTCGACGCGGCCGCGACAGACGTGCCCGACGTGACCGGCCCGCTCTGCGGGGTGTCTGACGGGCCAGGTGCATTCACGACGACCACGCTTCCTCGCGGTCTGCCAAGGTGGCGTGGAGTTGCGCGGCTTGCACGAGGTCGCGCGTCTCGCGCCCCTCGGTGAACGCCTGAATGACCGGCAGGAGCACTTGACGCGCCTCGCTGACCCTCGACCTCTTGCTCAGGAGCCTGGCGAGATCGGTGGCGGCCCGCAATCGCCACGCTGATGCGCCCATTGTCTGGGCGAGCGACATGGATGCCAGCAGTTGCACCTCGGCCTCGTCTGCGCGCCCTCCGGCGGCCAGGACGGATGCCCGGATGCGGACAAGCTCAGGCATGCACCACTGCTCGTTCTTCGCGACGGCCCTGTCGAGCGCAGCGTCGATCGTCGCTTCGGCTTCCGCGAGTCGGCCCGCTCGGGCGGAGAAGTCCGCCAGGACGCCGAGGTAGAACGGAAGCCGCGCAAGGTTACCGGTGGCATGGAACGCCATCACGGCGTCCGCCAGCCCGTCGATCTCGGTGGGCGACGCGTCAGGTTGCTCGCACGCCAACGCCGCCTTGTAGAACATGGCTGTCGGGCGGCGAACGTCGAAGCCGTGCCGTGAGGCAAGTTCGTCGAGTTGCGCTGCACAGTGGGCGCACTCTTCATGGCGCCCCGTCCAGTAGAAAACGAGCACGGCCCACGACAGTGCATTGCCAAGCGACAAATGGTGGTCGGTCTGTTGAGCGTAGGCGACTGTTTCCTTGGTCATGCGCAGCGCCGCATCTGGCGACCCCATCAGCCACAGCGTGTGCGACAGCACGTTGCCCACATTGACGATCCGGTCGGACAGATACCTCACATGGTGTCTCAGGCGCTGCGAGTCATGGACGTCTCTCAGATCGAGTTCCCGCCGACGCTCCAGGCGCTGCCGGACACCCGACAGTTGCCCCGTGAACAGTTCCGCGAAGCCGAGGGCTGCCTCGGCCTCGGGGATGGCAGACGGCATTTCCGCGGCGGCGACGGAAGCGAGACGGCCGATCGTGTGAATCGCTGCATCGTTCTCGCCGCAAAAGAGCTGATGGACCCCCATCAAGCGCAGGCATCGGACGCGATAGTCCACATCGCCGCGTCGATTCGCGATGTCCAATGCCTGCTCCATGGCTTCCATCGCCTGAGACATCAGCCCCTGCGTGAACATCGTGGCGCCGCCCAGCCATGCCTTCAGCTGCATCTCGAAGACCGAACCGGTCAGCCCTGCGGCGTCGAGTTCCGCGACAGCCTCCGAAACGCGAGCGCGGCATTCCTCGGTGTGCGAGAAATGATTCCAGAGCAGAAGGCCGGCAACCGTCAGCCGGATGCGCAGAGCGCGGTTGACCGTCTCATGCCGGGCCCATGCCAGCGCGCCGCGAAGGTCGTCGAGGTGCCGTCCGTAGACAGACGCCCACTGAGGTGCGGCGCTTTGGGACCACTCCACCGTCGCCCGCTCGAGCACTCGGCACACATGCTCGGCGTGGCGCTGACGGGTTTCCTGGTTCTTGCCGCTGCCGGCGAGCTTGTCCAGTCCGTAGGTGCGTGTCGTCTCAAGGAGCCGGTAGGTGACATCCGCACCATCCACATCGACCGCCAGCAGCGACTTGGCAACCAGTTCGGCGAGCGCATCCGCGGTCTCGGCGGGACGCAGGCCGGAAACCGCCGAAGCCCCGTCCACCTCGAACATGCCGGCAAATACCGAGACGTCGCGCAGCAATGCCGCGTCTCGCGCCGACAGCAGGCTGTAGCTCCAGTCGAGCGTGGCCGACAGCGTGCGCTGCCGCTGCGGGCCCGCCCTGCGTCCGACGATGACGTGGAATCGATCGTCGAGCTGCTTGAGCAGGCCACCCACGCCGAACGCGTCGATGCGCGTCGCGGCAAATTCAATGGCCAGGGCGAGCCCGTCGAGTCGGCTGCAGATCTCGGCCACCAGCGGCGCTTCGGCATCCCGCAGCTCGAACGACTCGAGCCTGTCGGCGGCCCGGTCCACGAAGAGCTGAACGGCAGGAAAGGCGAGCGCTTCCTGCGCACTCAACTGCGCAGACGGCAACGGCGTGCCCAATCCTGGCAATCGCCGGATGCGCTCTTCGTCGAGCCGGAGCGACTCGCGACTGGTGACCAGGATCTTCACCCCGGCGGCGCGCACCAGGATCTTGTCGATGCAGACGGCGACGGCATCGATGATGTGCTCGCAGCTGTCGAGAACAAGGAGCATCTCGCGCTCCCTCATGAACTCGCAGAGTGCGCCCAGCACGTTGGCCGAATTGGCCGGCAGGCCGACGGCCATCGCGATGGCGTTGGGTGCCAGGCTCGCGTCATTCAACAGCGAAAGGTCGACCAGCCAGACGCCATTCTTGAAGTGGCCGATCGCCTTCTCTGCAACGGCCAGCGCCACGGTGGTCTTCCCGATGCCGCCCGGGCCCAGAACCGTCACGAGGCGGGACACTTCAAGGTCCCGACGCAGGGCGTCGATCGCGTCGGCGCGACCGAAAATCCTCGATCTTGGGAAAGGCAGGTTATGGCGGGGCTCCGCCAACGCAACGGGTGGGAGGGAAGCGCCAGGCAATACGCCGCCTCGGACGGGAGCGACGAAACGATAGCCACGACCCGTCACCGTCGCGATATACCGGGCCATTCCGGGTTCGTCACCGAGGGCTCGCCTCAAGGCGCCGATGTTGACCTTGAGGTTGCAATCCTCGACCACCGTGTTCGGCCAGACGCGTGCCATCAACGCCTGTTTGCTCACGTCCTCACCCGGACGTTCGACCAGCGCCGCCAGGATATCCAGGGCACGGCCCCCGATCCGTACCGGCACATTGGCTTGTAGGAGCAGTTGACGCTCGGGAACGAGCACGAAGGGGCCGAACGAAAATGACCTCGGTCGACCGTTCTCGCACGCACTGGACATCATGTATTCCATTCACTAACCATCGGATGAATTTACTCGACGGCTTCCAGCCGAACTGGTGCCACGAAGATACCGACCTCGCGCTTTTCTCCCCTCGTCGTCAAGCACTGAACCACGGCCATCGATCGACAATCGTCCCGCGGCATGATCGTTGCCCGACGCCTTTCAAGACCCTGACATGAAAACGCCATGCTCCCTTCGCACATTGTGCGCACCGCTCATCACGATGATGGTCGCCTTCCTGCTTGCGGCCGCCATGCCTGATGGACATGCACAGGCGGAAGGCGGCATTCCCGACCGGCCCGTGCGGCTCGTACTGCCCTATCCGCCTGGCGGATCCACCGATGCCGTGGCCCGCCACATCACACAGCAGCTGTCCGTCGATTGGAAGCAGCCCGTGATCGTCGACAACCGGCCCGGTGCGAGTGGAATGATCGGCACCGAGGTGGCGGTACGCGCACCGCCAGATGGCCACACCGCCTTGTTCGCCATCACGCAGAACATTCAGAACCCCTTGCTCTATCCAAAGGCCTCCTACGACTTCAGCAAAGACTTCGTGCCGGTGGCGCGCATCCTCACAGTGGCCAGCGGACTGGCCGTGTCCGCCGATCTGCCGGTCAGCACCATGAAGCGGCTCGTCGAACTGATCCGGTCCCAGCCCGGTCAGCACAGCTACGGCTCCACCGGCGTCGGTTCAACGGCGCACATCTATGGCGCACTGCTCGACAAGACCGCCGTGCTCGATGCGGTGCACTCGCCCTACAAGGGTGCAGGCCCCATGCTCACCGACCTCCTGGGCGGCCGGATCACGTTCACCATCATGGACGTCGGCTCCCTGATGCCTCATGTCAAGGCCGGAAAGCTCAAGATCCTTGCGATCACAGGGGCGCAGCGGCTCGCTGCGCTGGACGGGGTCCCCACCTTTGCCGAAGCAGGCATGAACGGCTTCGAGGCACTGGCCTGGATGGGAATCGCCCTGCCTGCCGGCACACCGGAGGCGATGCAGAGAACGTGGGGCTCGGCGCTCGAGCGGTACCTGACCAGCAGTGGTTTCGCAAGCACGCTGGCCGGCATGGGGCTGACGCCGAGCTATCTGGGGCCGCACGATTTCGCGGCGCAGATCGCCCGGGACACCGCCATCTGGCGAACCATCATCACGACCGCCAACGTTCGAGCCGAGTAGTCGAGTGGTGCAACGGTCTGCCTACAACCCTTCCTCGTTCGGAAATCAGAGGCTGCGCGTTTCGGCCGGTGCCCGTCTGGTAGTGCGGCGGCGAACGGGGTACGTCTCCGTCCAGCGGCAAACATCTCCCCGACCTGAGGCCGAGGTGAGGGGTCGAGAGCATCGGTGTCGATTCCCATCCAGCCCAAAACCCCAGTTCCTCGTGAATCAACGACTTGCGTCGGGTTGCCTCACGAGCTTTGAAACTGCAGATTCACTTCACTCGAAATTCAGGGCTCTCTGTCTCACCTAACTTTGCACCGGCGCCGCCGCAGGTCGTCGGCTTCAGCCAGCGAAGTGCGCCCAAGGCCGACGGGAAGACCAGCACTGACATGAATGGTCCTGCGCGGATGTCGCCTTTCCAGTGGCTCGCTCCAGGTCAACCGCTTTCCGCACGATCGACTTGCCGCCCCACCGAATGTTCATGCCTGTCATTCGCCTGCATCCCAGTCCGGCGCGAAGGCAGGCTGAACGTACCGCTGGTTCTTCGGCAGTGCCGCGATGGCAGCGCAGTCTTCATCGTCAAGGCGCAGGCTGAGCGCTTCCAGGTTCGCCTGCTGGCTGGCCGCTCGTGCGGCTTTGGGAATCGCGACTACACCGGGCTGCTCCAGCAGCCAGGCGATGCTCACCTGCGATGCCGAGGCGCCATGCTTCGCGCCGATGCGCTGCAGCACAGCGTCCTCCGCGACTCTGCCCTGTGCCAGCGGTGCATAGGCGACCAGCGGAATGCCCTTCCCGCGCAGATATGCCAGCAACGCGGACTGATCGAGGAAGGGGTGGTATTCCACCTGCACCGCGGCGATGGGCGCGCCCACCTGCTCGATCGCGAAGCGCAGCATCGGCAGGTTGAAATTGCACACCCCGATGGCCCGCGCGAGTCCTTCGCTGCGCAGCGCCGTGAGCGCCTCCATCGTGGCCGTCATGTCCATCGCGGGCGAAGGCCAGTGCACCATGTAGAGGTCGACGTAGCCGAGGTCGAGCCGCGCAAGGCTGCGGTCGAACGCGTCTCGCAGCGCCGCAGGCGCCAGCTGGTCATGCCAGACCTTTGTGGTGACGAAGCAGTCCTCCCGCGCGAGGCCGGAGGCCGCGAGCGCTGCACCGACGGCCTCCTCGTTCTCGTACATCGCAGCCGTGTCGATGTGGCGAAAGCCAAGCGCCAGCGCGCTTTCTACCATCGGCTGGCACCCCGCCCCCGGCACACGAAACGTTCCCAAACCCAGGCGGGGGATCTCCACGCCCTGCGTGCTCAGACTGTCCATCGCATCGACTCCGTTCGATCTTCGAAGAGGCGTTGGCGCATCAAGCGCTCGCCGGGGCGACAAGGCGTCTCAACACCGTTTCGAGGTCGGTCGTCCCCTTCAGCGATGCATCACAACCGGCCTCGAATTCGATCCAGCCATCGTTGAAACCGTCCAGCATCCGGATGCGCGGCTGCGGGTTGGCCATCCCTTGCGAACGGAAGAGTGCGTCCCAGGTCGCCCGCGGTACGGCTGCGCCACGACATCGCGCCCGAGCACCCGGCCCAAGGCAGCGGCCAGCTCCAGAGGCGTGATGCGGTGCGGCCCCTCCAGCTCGACCACCCGGTGCCCCTCCCAGACCTCGCGCAGCATCCGAACGGCCGTCGCCGCGACGTCTGCCGTCGCAACCATGGGCACCGGCTTGTCCTGCGGCTGCAGGAAGCTCGACACGACACCAAGCGAGCGCGCACCGTCGATGTCCCAAGCGGTGTTCTCCATGAACCACGCGGCGCGCAGGAAAGAAACCGGCATGGGCAGCGCCTGAAAGGCGCGTTCCATGATCTGCAACTGGGTCAGCAGACTGTCTTGCGTCGCCTGGGCGCCAATGGTGGAAAGCGCCACCACACGCCGCGGCCGGACCTGCTGCAGAGCCGTGACCAGCGCTGCGACATTGGCCCGGGTTTCGGCGTAGCCCGGCGTCGGATCGAACACTGGTGGCAAGAGCACGAACACGGCTTCGGCACCGGCGAACGCGTCTGCCAGCGCCGCGGCATCGTCCATCGCGGCCAATGCCGTCTCGCCACCGAGACCGGTCCACGTCGATACCTTGGCCGCGTCCCGCAGAACGGCGCGTACGGAAACGCCTTCGGTCAGCAACGCTCTGGCGATCTGACCGCCGACCTGGCCGGTCACGCCGGTGATGACAAACATGTTTTTCTCCTGATGCCACGCGGGGTGCGTAGCGTTGACCGGGAGTCTGGACGCGAACGCCGCGAAAGGCGATAGCATGGGAGGTATCTTGTTCATGCTTGGCAGTCATCAATGGCAATGTTCGACGCGCAACTGCTCGAAGGCCTCGACGTCATGGCCGCCGTCGTCGACATGGCGAGCTTCAGCCGTGCCGGCGAAGCACTCGACATGTCCCAATCCGGCGTCAGCCGGGCCGTGGCGCGACTCGAGAGCAGGCTGGGCATCCGTGTCTTCGAGCGCAGTACCCGGTCGGTGCGTTTGACGGACGAGGGGCGCCGTTTCTACGAGCAGGTCATGCCACTGGTCGGTGCGCTCGAAGAGGCCACCAGCAGCGCCGCGGGAGGCACTGCCGCGGTACGCGGTCGACTGCGCGTCAACATCGACCCATTCTTTTCCCGGCTGATCCTCGGACCCAGGCTGGGCGCCTTTCTGGACAGTCATCCGGGTCTCGAGGTGGAACTGCGCAGCCGGGACGACCTTGGCGACATGGTGACCGACGGGTTCGACCTGGCCATCCGTTTCGGTCATCCGCAATCCTCGTCGCTGGTGTCCCGCAAGTTGTTCGATACACGGGTGTTGACCGTCGCATCGCCGTCCTATCTCCGCCGCTACGGCCAGCCGACCGACCCGCGCGAACTCGAGGCAGGGCACCATCGGTGCATCCTGTTTCGTGACTCAACCACTGGTCGGCCATTCCCCTGGGAATTCCACCAGCGCCGACGAAAGCTCACCGTCGCGGCCCGTGGCGCCCTGACTGTCAACGATGCTGGCACCCTCTACAGCACTTGCCTGGCCGGTCACGGCATCGCCCAGTTGTTCGAACTGGGCGCCGAGCGTTACCTCGCCGGCAACCAGCTCGTGCCCTTGTTCCCTGACTGGCCGGACGAGCGCTTTCCACTGCACGCCTACTACCCCAGTAGACACCACGTTCCGGCCAAGACGCGGGCGCTGCTGGACTTCGTGACCAGCCTGCTGCCGTGAGTTGGGTCGGGCGACACGTACGAGGTGGTGACTGACTGTCAGCTTGCTCGCTTCATTCCCCGCGACCGCCGAGGCGCGCTGAGCGCTGAATAGGCTCACAGTGCAGTTCCTCACAAGCACCCTGTCGGCGGCGGTCAGGCTGCGCGGTCGTGTGCCAGCGATGGTTGTCGTTGTTTGTGCGCCATGGACGTACGTTGCTTGGTGCGTCAGGCGCTCAGCAAGAGATTGAACGACAGTCGCGTGCCGAGAAAACGTGCCATCAATGAGTGAGCGCGCGCTCAGGTTCAGCACCGCTCGCTTTGCAGATGCCGCAATGCACTTCGCATATGCGTACCGCGCCGCTCCGGCAGCGCGGTGTCGGCGCGACGTATCGAGCCCATCACAGGGCGGGACTTGTCAATTTCCGTCCCTGAAAGTGACAAACCGCGCTCATCCATCGCGCAGTTTTGCTTATCGCCGATATGGCACGAAGGCTGCACCGTTTGTCAGCGAGGGGCGAAAGCCAGAAAAAAGTCGCGATCCGTGGGACAGCTCACTGGCGCGCGCACAACAAAACGAGGAACCCATCATGGATACCAAGAAGGCCGCAAAGGCCACGCGCCGCCCATTCGGCAACAAGGTTGCCGCTGCAGGCCTGCTAGTGATCGTCGCCGCTGTGATCGCCGCCTGCGGCGGCGGTTCAGGCAGTTCTGCGGGCGGCAGCACGCAACCTCCTGCGACCGGCACATCGCCTGCCGATTCATCAGGCGACGTCGCGATTGAGGAACCCAGCAACGTCGGAACGGACCGCGACGCGCCCAATCCGGTTCCGCCCACACCAGCGCGACCGGCCACGGTCGCCACGGCGGTCGACCCCAGCCTGGGCATCTCGAGCTACTACCCGCTGTTCGCGTTCGGCACGCCGATGACCGAGCAGCTTCAGTACCGCGAAGCCGATGGCACCCTGGTCACGTTGATGGGCATGCGCCCTACCGAACGTCATGCACGCGAACGCGGTGAGGACTGGAACGAGCCGGACAAGGCGCCGGGGCGTTACCTCACCTTCCCCTCGGCGTACTTCCAGAACCGCACCTATGGCATCGAGATCCGCGACCACGTTCCGGCGGGCAAGCAGCTCATCGAGATGACGCTGATCGTCAACGATGGCACGTTCGACGGGACCACCTTCAGCCTGTTCCGCAACAGCAATGATGAAGGCGTTCGCGACTACGGCTGGTCGCTCAATACCGGCTTCAACAATCCCAAGATGGGCGGGAAGCCGATCTGTACGGCGGGAAGCCGCGACTGCAAGATCGACTTCGACTCGTTCTGGGACGTGCCCAAGGGACAGCCCCATCGTGCGCTCAAGATGGGCGACGTGATCGAGCTGGCGCCCGCGCAACGCATGGAGCGCTACGGCGACGGCATGCACGCCGGGGAGCCGACGCCCGAGAA
Source organism: Variovorax sp. J2L1-78 (assembly GCF_030317205.1). NCBI lineage: Bacteria > Pseudomonadati > Pseudomonadota > Betaproteobacteria > Burkholderiales > Comamonadaceae > Variovorax > Variovorax arabinosiphilus. Next base: position 731,054 of record NZ_JASZYB010000004.1, read on the forward strand.
CCTCAGGGGCAAGGCGGTGGTCGACGGCGCGGGCAGCCGCTACTACTCGTTCGAGCAGCTCTATGTCGTCGGCAAGGGGCTGGCGCCGTGGTTCGGCGTGGCGCCACGCCTGAACTCCGCGCCGCTGCCCGACGACACGCTGCTGGGAGGAGCGACCAGCCTGTCGTACAACTATTCGGAAGAGCCGATGCGCGTCTTCCAGCAAATGGCCAACAACATCGGCATCGTCAACGCCAAGCGCTTCGTGCAGGGCCGCCGGCTATTCCATACCTCGTTCCTGGACGGCAAACATTCGGAACACCCGAACGACAACCCTGTGTTCGCAGCGCATGTAGGCCAGCTCGGCCAGCGCTTCAACCAGGAGCGCTGCATTGCCTGCCACACGCTCAACGGCCGCAGCCCTGCACCGACCATCAACGCACGACTGGATGCGATGTCCGTGCTCACCGCGGCCGCCACGTCGACGGGTACGTCGCCTGTTCCTGATCCCACCTACGGCATGAACGTGCAACAGCGCTCGCGCAACGCCGGGGACGCAGACTGGGCGGTGAGCGTGCAGTCATACACGACGACGCCCTATGTGCTACCCGACGGGGAGCGGGTCGATTTGCAGAAGCCGGTCTATGCCTTCAAGGGCGGCGCGCCGGCGCAGTACTCCGTGCGGCAGGCGGCTCAGATCGTCGGAACGGGCCTGGTCGAGGCACTGGACGAGTCGACCATCCTGGCGCTGGCCGACCCGCCGGACGCCAACAGCGACGGCGTCCGCGGCCTGCCGAACTGGGTGGTGAATCCGGAGGATGGCAAGACCCACCTCGGCCGCTATGGCTGGAAGGCTTCGAAGGCAACGCTGCGCCAACAGGTCGGCGATGCCCTGCTCAAGGACATCGGCGTCACGAGCCCGGTGTACCCGAAACCCGAATGCCAGAAACTGGATGCGAACTGTCATGCCGCCGGCGGCGCCACGGCCATCTCGGCATCCGAACTAGAGCGCCTGTCCGACTATCTGTCGCTTCTGGCCGTCCCGGCGCAGCGCAGCTTGCGCAGCGGCTTCCCGGCCGACGCCCGCGTCTCGCCCGAACACGATGTGAACCCGACGCAGATCGCCCGCGGACAGGTGTTGTTTGCTCAAGCCCAGTGCATCGCCTGCCACACACCGCAGATGAAGACGGGCAACAACCATCCGTTCGCGGAGCTGCGCAACCAGGTCATCCGCCCCTACTCCAACTTCCTGTTGCACGACATGGGGCCGGGCCTGGCCGACACGCTGGCCGAGGGCAAGGCATCCGCCAACATGTGGCGCACGGCGCCGTTGTGGGGTCTGGGCTCGCTGAACTACACACAGGGTGACGCGCAAAGCGTGCGTTATCTGCACGATGGCCGGGCCCGCACGCTCATGGAAGCCATCCTGTGGCACGGCGGCGAAGCGGCAGGAAGTCGCTCGAGGTTCGAGGCGTTGCCGAAGTCGGATCGTACGGACATCCTGGTCTTCCTGAACTCTCTTTGATCTGGCTCAAGAACTTGCGAAGGCTCCATGACTTCTGTACGTCCACGCACATCGACGCGGCCGACTCCGCCTGCTCGTCGCCAGTTTCTTGCAGCGCTTGCATCATCGGCCGCCGGCGTGGCGCTCACCGCATGCGGTGGCGGCGGCGGCACCGATGGCGGCAAGACCGACACGGCGCCAGTGGCCGGCAACCCCGCGATGCCCGATGGCACAGCGCCAGAGTCGTCGGCGCCTGCGTCGGGCGCACCACCACTGGCCAAAAGCAGCAAGCGGGGCATCGCTTATGACCTGGCTTCTGCAGAGGACCTGAGCGCGCTCGCAACGGGCGTCAGCTGGTGGTACGACTGGGGCTTGCGCCCGAACGCCGCGGTCCCTGCCGATTACCGTACGCGCTATGGCATCGATTTTCAGCCGATGCTGTGGAACGGAAATTTCGATGCGACGGAAGTCACGACCTGGCTCCGGTCACAGCCGGACATTCGCCACCTGCTGTTGCTGAACGAGCCCAACCTCACGGACCAGGCCAACCTGACGCCCTCGCAGGCCGCAGCACTGTGGCCACGCTACGAAGCCGTCGCAGCGGCCACGGGGGTGAAGCTGGTCGGGCCGGCGATCACGTGGGGCACGATGACCGGCTACGCCGATCCCGTGGCGTGGCTCGATGCCTTCTACGCCGCCTACCGTTCGGCCAACGGCAGCCGCGATCCGCAGATCGACTACCTCGCCTTCCATTGGTACGACTACGGCCTCGGTGCCCAGCTCGACCGGCTGACGAAGTACGGCAAGCCCTTCTGGGTGACCGAGTTTGCGAACTGGCACAGCCAGGCCGATGGGGCACGGATCGACACGGTGGCCAAGCAGAAAGCGCAGATGACCGAGATGGTTGCCACATGCGAATCACGTTCCGACGTGTTTCGCTACGCGTGGTTCACGGGCCGATGGAGCAACGACGTGCACCACACCAGTCTGCTCGGCGCGAATGGCGTGTTGACCGAGCTGGGACAGCATTACCTTTCGCTGCCCTTCAACTGAGAGGTTTGCGTCGCGTTAGCACTTCGCCGAAGCCGACGCTGCCTGGAAGCGGCCCAACCGTCGTGCCGCTCAAAAGCGGCCATTGAGGTGATGCTGCGGAAGTGGAGTTAGGCGATTCCGGAATCTGCGGTCGCCGCTGTCGATTCCCATCCAGCCCTAAACCCCAGTTCTATATGAATCAACGACTTGCGTCGGCTTGCCTCACGAGCTTTAAAACTGCGGTTTCACTTAACTTTAAATTCAGGGCTGTCTATCTCATCTAACTTTGCACCGTGGCACCGGGGGCGGTGGCCTTAGCCAGCGAGGGGTGGCCATGGGCCCGCCGCAGGTGGCGTTTCGCGAAAACCACGCGACGTAGGGCAGGATGCGCCCAACACCGGACCTTCGCCGTGCACCTCCAGTTCCACACCAAATTCCAACTATGAGCAGCATCGGTGTCCTCGTTCGGGCCTCGCAGGAAATTGAAGAGCTCGACGCCGACTGGCTGCCGCTGCCGTTGGGCACCCGGCCCCATGTCCACGCTGTCATCTACGAACTGACTGGCGTCACGACGAAATCGCAGCGGTTTGACCTTCGTCCGAAAGGTATTGCCTTGGAGCTTGAAGTCGGCGATGACGAGCCGCCGATGTCCGTCACTGCATCGGGGGTGTTCGACGAGGCGGCTGTTGCGATTCTGAAGAAGCTATGTACGGCTCTTGCCGCCCGGTTGTACGACAGCGAGGAAGGTCGATTCATAATTTGAGCGACCGCCGCTGGCGGCCAACAGCGGACCTTCATGCCAGCCTTCCAACTTGCCAAGAACTGACCGACGGGCGTGCCCCATACCCGCCTGGAGCCGCGCCCAGCGAAACCTTTTGGAGGGCGCTCGTAGAATTCGCCGCTTTGCCGAGACAAACATGACCACTGCCAAGAAGCAAACGGCGTTCACGCGCCCCCTGACACCCAGCGTCGAGCTCGCAGCTGTCATAGGTTCCGCACCCCAGCCTCGAACCGAGGTCACCAAACTGCTGTGGGGCTACATCAAGCTGAACAATCTCCAAAACCCCGCGAACAAGCGCAATATCCTTTGTGATGCCAAGCTTCAGGCGGTGATGGGCAAGCCCGAGGTGACGATGTTCGAAATGTCGGGTCTCGTCGGGAAGCACCTGTCCTGAAGAGCGTTGCCGCACGCACGCATCGGCCCCGGCCGGCCAGGAGTCGACCTGGTCGGTGACCGGCCCAGACGGCCAAGAGCGGAAGTTCGAGGTCCGCGGCAAATTTCTTGCTCTCCTCTCCGCTGGTCTCGGTAAGCATCTGTCAGCAGCGAAGGCCCGACTGCCCTTTTACTTCTTCTCCAGTCTTGGAATGAGTCCAGGCCCTGTTGGCGTAGTGCGCGTCGGTTGCACAACCACTGTCTATAATTTTTGCTTCCGCTCCCCCGCCAAAGATCAGCAACAGCCGCATCTCAGCCAACTGGGGAGTTCTTCCCCTGTCTCACTGGCTGAGGTGTATCGTGCCCGAGCGCTTTTACAGAGAATTGCTGCGGTATTTCACTCGCAAGATCCGTGACGATGATGCTGCGGCCGATGTGGTGCAAGAGGCCTATACGCGCGTGTATGCGCTTCAGAATGCGGGGGGCGCGGTGCTGGAACCACGGGCTTTGCTGTATCACACGGGCCGAAACATCGTGGCCACCGCTGCGACCCGACGTGTCGCCGAGCAACGCATGCTCGACGCGCTCGCCCTGATCTCCAGCGACAGCGCGCCGACGGCCGAGCACCAGGCGATCGCGCGCCAGCAGTTGAACAGGCTCATCGAGCGCCTCGCCGTCATGCCGCGCAAGCGACGGGAAGCCTTTATCCTTGTGCGGATCCACGGCTATGCCTACAAGGAAGCGGCCGAGCACATGGGACTGAGCGAATCTGCCGTGGAGCGCAACGTCATGCGCGGGATTTTCGATTGCGCAGGCCTCGCGCCCTCGCGCGCGTGAACGGCCGGACGCAAATGACGCCACTCACGCCGCCGCCCCGATCCATGATCGAGCATGCGCTCCTGCTGATCGGCCGCACGCACAAGGGACAGCCGGAGACGGCACGTGCCGCGCAGACGGAGCTCGCAGCGTGGCGCGACCGCAGTGCAACGCACGCCGATGCCGTCCGAGCAGCGCAGCAACTCTGGGAGGCGACCGACGGCAGCGCGTTGGTGAACAGCGTGCCGGTGCCCCGCAGCCCCGCCCCAACCAATCTGACGCGGCGCCGGGTTGTCGGTCTTCTTGGCGCCAGCGGTCTGGCCGCGCTCCTGGCGGCCGGCGGGGGCTGGTACTGGCAGCAACCTGTCTACACCTTGAGCCTGGCCACCGGACATTCGCAAATGCTCGAACGAACCTTGCCCGACGGTACCCAGCTGAGCCTGGCCGCGCGCACTCAGGGATCAATCGTCTACTACCGCGACCGCCGTGAGGTCCGGCTGGTCGATGGCGAGATCCGCTTCCAGGTCACGCCCGATGCCGAACGCCCGTTTAGCGTCGCGACCGACTGGGGGCGCGTACGGGTGCTGGGAACCACCTTCAGCGTCCGCGCACGCGAGAACGGCATGCGCGTCGCCGTCTCGGAGGGTCGCGTGGGTGTCTGGCCTGGTCGAGCGGACAGGATGCTCGTCGACTTGGCGGGCGAGCCAGCGGCGGTCCTCCAAGGGGGCGAGGCGATCGAATCCGATGGGCAGCGCCTGGGGCCACCGATGGCGATTCAGCCCGACTCCGTCGGCGCGTGGCGGCACGGCTGGTTGGTCTTCGACAACACACCACTGCCCGAAGCCCTGGCGCGTTGGAACGATTACCTTCAGCGCCCCGTGAGGCTGGGCGGGTCCGCTGAACTGAACATGCTGCGCCTGAGCGGCAGCTTTCCCCTGCGCAATCCGCAAGCCTTTCTGGCCGGCTTGCCGGACATCCTTCCGGTCCGCATCGTCCAGATACCAGGAGGCGCTGCCACCATCGAGATGCGTTGAACGAGCTGTGCCCTCGTGGACGCGCTGCTCCGAGTTGGAGGAAGCGCTCGCAACTCAGATACATGGAGTTTCAATTGCTTTTGTCAGGGTTCGGGCTCCTCGTCGGTCTTCTGCATGAACCAACCAGAGGACTCGCTTCATGCCCCATCCCAGAACGCTCAACAGGCCATCAGCATCGACCAGCCGTGTTCCCGACCCGGCCACGCGCCGCCTGTCGCTCTGTGCCATCGCACTGGCGTGCGGTACCGCGCTGGCCGCGCTCGCGAACGCCGGCGCGGCGATGGCGCAGGAGCGTGCTGCCGTATCCGTGCCATTCCTCCAGTTGGCGTTGCCATCACAACCGCTTTCGCAGACCCTGAATACCCTGTCTCGCCAATTCGGCGTGGCCATCGGGGCCGAAGGATCGTTGCTGGGCGGCAAGATGGCGCCTGCATTGCAAGGCCGTTTGACACTCCAGCAGGCGCTGGACCAGGCGCTGACGAGTTCCGGCCTGATCGCTGTGCGCAGTGGCCCTGCGACGATGTCGATCCAGCGTGCGCTAGAGCCGTCGGCAACTGGATCGACGCTGCCCCAGGTCACCGTCACGGCCGCCCTCGACCGGGAAACAGCCGTTGGTCCAGTCGCCGGCTACGTGGCCAAGCGCAGCGCCACCGGCAGCAAGACCGACACGCCGATCCTCGAGACGCCGCAATCGATCTCCGTCGTGACCAGCGATGAACTGCGGAACCGGCAGGCCGAAACCTTGTCGCAGGCACTCAACTACACGCCGGGGTTCACGAGTCAGCCCACGAGCTTCAACCGCACGGCAGACCGGTTCCGCATTCGCGGCATGGATGTGGAATCCGCCACCAGCGGATCGCTGCGCGACGGACTTCGGCTGCAGAGCAATTCCTACGACGGCATCCAGGAGCCCTTCGGCCTGGAGCGCGTCGAGGTGCTGCGAGGCGCGGCGTCCGTGCTCTACGGACAACTCTCGCCAGGCGGTGTGATCAACGCCATCAGCAAGCGTCCGACGTCCACACCGCTGCGTGAACTCAACGTGCAGTTGGGCAACCACGACCGTCGGCAGATTTCGGCCGACTTCAGCGGCCCGGTGCCCGGCAGCGACACGCTGGACTACCGCCTGACGATGCTGGGCCGCGACAGCAACACCGCGCAGAACCACATCAATGACGACAAACTCTACATTGCGCCGTCCCTGACCTGGCGGCCGAACGCCGACACCTCACTGACGCTGCTGTCCTTTTACCAAAAGACGGACACCCGCTTCTCGGCACCCCTGCCGTACCAGCTGGTCGAAGGCATCGGCAGCGGACCGTTTCGAATCGGACGATCGGACTTCATCGGCGAACCCTCGTACGACAAGATGAAGGGCGAGATGCTCGCGCTGGGCTACGAGCTCGAGCACCGCATCAACGACAGCACGCGCCTGAGTCACAAACTGCGCTACTTCGAGTCGGACGTGGCGTGGAACTACCTGCAGGCGCAGACGTCGACTGCCACCCTCCGCACCGCGTCGACCCGAGGCATTCTTCAACGGCAGTACAGCGACCGTCGCGAACGCGCCGAGGGCCTGGCGAGCGATACCCACCTCGAGACCAAGCAGTCGCTGTTCGGCGCGGAGCACACGCTGCTGATCGGTGTCGATGCGTACAAGACCTCCTACGATTCACGCAACTTCCGAGGCAATGCGCCGTCGCTCAATCTCGGCACCTATGCCTATGGCCAGCCCGTGGTCGTTAACCGCAGCAGCAGCCTCGACCGGGGCTCGCGCATCGATACCACGCAGAAGGGCATCTATCTGCAGGACCAGATCCAGCTGAACGACCGTTGGACGGTGCTGCTTGGTGCGCGCCACGACTGGGCCGATCAGGACCAGACGCTGCGACGCAACCAGGCGAGGACCGGGCAGAGCAACGAGGCGTCCACATGGCGGGCCGGGCTGGTCTACAAGACGGCCTTCGGTCTGGCACCTTACGTGAGCTACAGCGAATCCTTCTTTCCGGTCTCCGTGGCGGACGCTGGCGGCGCACAGTTCAAGCCCACCGGCGGCAAGCAGTACGAAGCAGGCGTGCGCTACCAGCCTGAAGGCAGCAACATGTTGGCGAGTGCCGCCGTCTACGAGCTGACCCAGACCGATGTGCTCAAGTACGACGCGGGCCAGGACACCTACCGACAGGCCGGCGAGGTCCGATCCCGCGGGTTCGAGCTGGAGGCCAAGGCCGAGCTGACGTCGGCGCTCAGCGTGATCGCGTCGTACGCATACACCGACGCGCGCATCACGCGCAGCACCATCGCCTCGGAGATCGGGCAGCGCAGCGAAGACACCCCCTACCACCAGGCCGCGCTATGGGTCGACTACAGCTTCGCGCAGTTCGGGCTGCCGCAGCTGACGGTCGGCGCCGGGGCTCGCTACAAGGGTTCCACGCAGGCTTCCGGCATCGCGATGCCGATGCCCGCTTACACCCTTTTGGACGCGATGCTCAGCTACCGCATCGACCGCCACTGGAACCTGGTGGCGAACCTCACCAATCTGACGAACAAGAAGTTCACCTATTGCGAGTTCGCCATCTGCCGGTATGGCGATGAGCGTCAGTTGACCAGCACGCTGACCTACCGCTGGTGAGTCGCATCGTCATGCGCCGCCTCTGGGTCGACCTGCACCGGTATGTGGGGTTGGTACTTGCCGGCTTCCTGATCGTTGCCGGAGCGACCGGCAGCCTGCTCGCGTGGAACGACGAACTGGAGGCCTTCGTCAGCCCGCACTTGTTCCGCGTGGCTGAGCCGTCGCCCGATGCGCTGCGGCTGGACCCGCTCGTGATCCGCGCCCAGTTGCAGGCCGCGTATCCCCACGCGCTCGCTGTGCGCGTGCCACTCGCACAGGAGCCCGGACGCTCGCTCCTGTTCATGCTCCGAAGCAGGCCGGATGGCGCAGGCCACGCTGCGCAAGCAGTGCCGAACGACCAAGTGTTCGTCGACCCCTATACCGGGCGAGTGCTCGGCGAGCGGAAATGGGGCGATCTCTCCCAGGGAATGAAGAACCTGATGCCCTTCATCTACCGGCTGCACTATTCGCTCGCCCTGGGTGTCGTCGGGACCATCGGCTTCGGGATCGTTGCGTTGCTTTGGACGCTCGATTGCTTTGTCGGTGCCTATCTGACATTGCCTGCGCCCCATCGAACGCCTGCCACGACCGGACGCCGGCGACCGTCGTGGCTCTTGCGTTGGTGGCCTGCATGGAGGCTGCGTCGAAGTGGCGGCTACAGGCTGAATGTCGACTTGCATCGTGCCGGCGGCCTGTGGACATGGGCGATGCTGTTCGTCCTGGCCTGGAGCGGCGTCGCTTTCAATCTTCCCCAGGTCTACGAGCCGGCGATGAGAGCCGCTTTCACGCATCAACCCGGCCTCGAGTCGCTGCCCAAACTCGCCGCGTCGCGTATCGAGCCTGCGATGGGCTGGGCAGAGGCGCTCTCGACCGCACGCCGCCTGATGGTGCAACAGGCCCGCGAGCGCGGGTTCGAGGTCCTGGGCGAGAAAGCGCTGATCTACGACCCGGTGCGCGGGCTGTACCGATACGACGTGAGAAGCAGCCGCGACATCCGCAGCCCGGGCGGCAACACGCGCATGGCGATGGACGGCGCCTCCGGCACCTTCAAAGGCCTATGGCTGCCGACCGGTGCCGCCGCCGGCGACACAGTCAAGACGTGGCTCACCAACCTGCACATGGCGTCGATGTGGGGCTGGCCGATGAAGCTGTTCGTCTGCGCACTGGGGCTCGTCGTGACGATGCTCTGCGTGACGGGGGCGGTGATCTGGAGCCGCAAGCGGAAGGCTCGTCGAAGCGCTCGCATCACCTGAGGCGTGATACGTAAGGTGAACGTGCGTTAGGGCTGGGCCACAGGATGGGCACCTAGGAGCACATCCGGCCAAAGTGACTGCCAGCGCGATTCCAGGAAAATGTCGGCGTTTGAGCGGCCACATCGGCGCGAATCCCTACGCTGAGGCCCGAAGGAAGCCATCGCACCTGACATCACGGAAGTCAGCTTTGCAGCGGTTGCAGACACTAAAGCGCTCACCGTAGACTTCCGCATCCGGCCAAAACCAGACCTTCGTGCCAACCCGCAAAAAAAGAGGATTCTGTGAAGCCTGCTGACCAACTCGTTGACCTTGCGAAGCGTGCCGAGCACAAGCTCGGCGAGGTCTTCGACGCGCCCGAGGTGCTTCCGTTTGCATCTAAATCGATTGACCTTGTCGGAAGCTTTCCGGACCTACGCGAAGACTTCGAGGGCGAATTTAGAACGATGCGAGGGTACGCGCCGAAGGAGTTCGTACAGGTTTGCATGCACGCGCTCCGATGGCCGGAGTTGCGGTCTTTCTTCGAGGAGCAGTCCCGCTTGGCAATCGCGTGGAATGACTGGTCAGCCATCGCAGACTACGGCAAGTACCTTGACGCCTTCGAAGACGACTGGGAGGACGCACGGACTTTCTATGCTCGGTACTTCACAGACGCGGCTAACGACTGACTTCGGCCAAGACCGGTCATTCCCTATCAACTATCAACGAAGATGAGCCGTGTGACCATTTCTACAGCGCCGTGCGACCCGTCCGCCTCGTTGGTGGGCGAAGTTCGACGCATCACAAGCCTCGGAATCCTCGAGGTGCGTGACCGCCTTTCCGCCGGGAGGCCCGTGTTCGACCAAGAGATTTTCTTCAATCGAACAGAAGACGTCTTTGCAAAAGCGCGTGCGCTGCTTTCGGCTCTGGAATCTGGTGGGCATCAGCCTTTTGTCAGTGAGGCTGGTCGGCCAATCACTGCGCAGACTCTGCGAAATATCTTCGAGGCGTCCGAGGAGGAGGCAGAGGAGCTTCGCCGTCTCGACGACCTGGGACATGCGTAGGCGAAGACTGAATTCGGCCAACAGCGGACCTTCACGCGCGCCTTCTAGTTTCCGGCTACCACGATGACTCCCGTCGCGTCCACGAGTTCACCGCCACGTCCGTCTAGTTTTATGGAGGAAGTTCCATTAAACTGACGGAATGAACATCAACGCTCGTATAGCCTACCGTCTGCGCGAGTTGCGCAATGCACGCGGCTACTCGCTTGATGCTTTGGCCGAGCGTAGCGGTGTGAGCCGCTCCAACATCTCTCTCATTGAGCGCGCCCAAAGCAGCCCCACGGCCGCAGTGCTCGACAAGCTGGCCGTCGGCCTGAGCGTGGCACTCGCCTCCTTTTTTGAGGACGCCGCCGGCGGCACGAAGGCCGCGCCGCCTTCACCCTTTATCGGTTTAGCTGAGCAGCCGGTATGGCAGGACCCTGCCTCGGGTTACAAGCGCCGCCGCCTGTCACCACCTGCGCCCTCACCGCTGCAGCTCGTGGAGGTGGTGTTCCCTCCCGGCGGGCGTGTCGCCCTGGACTCTGCCGTACATGACGCGGACATTCATCAGCAGATTTGGCTGCTTGCAGGCCGCATGGAATTGACCGTTGGAGACACTGCTTGGACGCTGTCGACCGGTGACTGCCTATCGATGCAGCTCAACCAACCCGTCGTCTTCCACAACCCCGGTACGAAGCCGGCGCGCTATCTGGTCGCATTGACCACGCTTGCCCGCCCAGCACACCGCCTTGCATCACCAACAGTTTTGTCTGCCAGGAACGACCCATGATGACCCATGCTACCCCTGCTTCATTTACCATCCGGCGCTTGCGCGTCAACGAGGCGGCCGCCAGTATCGAAGCACTGGCCGACGTGCTGATTGACTGCGTGGAGGGTGGTGCGTCGGTCAGCTTCATGCAGCCTCTGCCACGCGAGAAGGCCCTGGCTTTTTGGCAGAGCGTCGCTGAAGGGGTGGCTCGCAACGAGCGCGTGCTGCTGGTAGCGGAAGACGCGGATGGCGCCATCGTGGGGACAGTTCAGCTCATCACTGCCATGCCCGAGAACCAGCCTCATCGCGCCGAGGTGGCCAAAATGTTGGTCCATCGCCGAGCCCGAAAGCAGGGCTTGGCACAACGCCTCATGACGGCAGTGGAGGCCGCCGCGTGTGACGAGGGCAAGACGGTGCTCGTACTAGACACCGCGACCGGAGGCGATGCGGAACGGTTGTATGAGCGCGCAAATTGGCGTCGGGCCGGTATGGTGCCCAACTATGCCTTGATGCCGGACGGCGCGTATTGCAGCACCACGTTCTTCTACAAACAGCTTTAAAGCGATGCAGCGGTCTTGGGCTGAGGCAGGTTCCGGCCAATAGCGGACCTTCTAAGCTGGCTCACAACGCCTCGCTAGAGGCGGGCGGTAGTATGGTCGCACTTCCGCCAGCCGACGCCACGCGGGCCCGTCCACATCTTGTTCCGGACTCCATGCGTGACATGACCTCCCTCTCGATGCTGCTTGGCCCTGCTGGCCTCCTTCGCCGCCATGCCTTGGCACTGACGCTGGCCGGCCTCGCTGGAGTGGCCGCAAGCGCCGCCACTGTGGCGCTGCTAGCCCGCATCAACGCCGCGCTGCACCGGCCCGCTGGTCCGCTGACCGAGATGGTCCTGGCATTCACTGGCTTGGGCCTAGCTATGTTGGCCGGCCGTGCCACCGCCAGTGCTTTGAGCAATCGCACTGGCCAAGCCATCATCCAGGAGCTGCGGCTCATGCTGGCGCAGCGCATCCTCGCCGCGCCACTGGACGCGCTGGAGCGCTATCGCACGCATCGGCTCGTGCCCGTGCTGACCCAGGATGTGGGCATGGTCAGCGGACTGTGCTTGTCGCTGCCCATGACGGTGGTCGCTGCTAGCGTGGTAGTGGGCTGCGTGTTGTGGCTGGCTTGGCTGTCGTGGCAGCTCGCGGTGCTGGTGCTAAGCGCGCTTGCCTTGTCGCTGGCGCTGCAGCGCTGGGCCCAGGAGCGCGCCATCGTTCGTTTCGAGGCAGCGCGCAGCGATGAGGACGCACTGCACAAGGCCTGGCGCACGCTGGGCGACGGCGCCAAGGAGTTGCGGCTTAGCCGTAGTCGACGCCGACAACTGCTAGACGGGCGCATTGCGCGTCACGCGGCGGACATCGCGCGTGCCCAGGTGCAGGCCGGCGACCTGTATGCACTGTCGTTCGAGGCCAGCGCCGCGCTGTACTTTCTACTGGTTGCGTTGGTGTTCGCGGCCGCGCGCTTGTGGCAACTGCCGTCCGAGGTGGCGGGCGGCTTCGTGTTGGCGCTGCTATACATGAAGGGTTCGCTGGACCAGGTGCTGGGATTCCTGCCGTTTTACGCCCGTGCACGCGTGGCACTGGGCCGAGTCGACGAACTCGGCTCCAGCTTCTCAAACCCCGAGAGCAGTAGTGCGGAGGGTACGCCACCGCCGCTGATGCACGGCATCGCGCTGCAGGGCGTTCGCTACGCTTACGAAGCCGCCGATGGCGTGGCGCCCTTTACGCTCGGTCCGCTGGACTTGCAGCTGCGCCGTGGCGAGATTCTGTTCATCGCCGGTGACAACGGCGCTGGTAAGACCACGCTGCTCAAGCTGCTGACCGGGCTGTACCGGCCGCAGCAAGGCGAGTTGCTGCTGGACGGCCGGCAGGTGGACGACGCCGGCCGAGACGCCTACCGCCAGCTCTTCTCGCCCGTGTTATCGGATTTTCACCTATTCGAGGAACTACCCGACACCGATGCGCCGCCGGCCGAGCGCGACGCCGCCGCACAGGCCGCGCTGGAGCGGTTGGGCCTGGCGCACAAGCTCTCCGTTCGGGCCGGTCGGCTGAGCAGCACGGACCTGTCCACCGGCCAGCGCAAACGCTTGGCCATGGTGCATGCCTGGGCTGAGGCCCGGCCCGTCATGGTGTTCGACGAATGGGCTGCGGACCAAGACCCTGCGTTTCGAACGCGCTTCTACCGCGAGTTCCTGCCCGCGCTGCGCGAGCATGGCCACACGTTGGTTGTCATCTCACACGACGAACGATACTTCGACGTAGCCGACCGAGTGCTCGTGATGGACGGCGGTCGCCTGCAGGAGACTGCGGTCAACTGAAGCCGCGGGCGCGGGTGGCTGCCCTTCTTGGTGTGCGCTCACAAACGGCCAAAAGCAGACGTATCGACTCATCAACATGGCAGGCAAAGCATTCAACCCGTCAGAACTCGACTCCTTTCATAGGCAAGGGTATTTGCGATTGAACGGCGTTCACTCGAAGGCCCGTATGGAAGCGCTCAAGGAGAAAATTCTCCGGGAGCTTTCACGCCTCAGAATCTGGGATGGAGGGAAAAGTATCGGCGGTTCGCTGCAATCCATGACGCCTTTTCAGCAGATTGCCAAGTTGTCCTCGATGGTGAAGGTGGACGTGCATGACGTTCTCAACATCCCCGAAATTCACAGCGCAATCGTTGGCCTCACCGACAGGACTCCTCTGGCAGAGCAGGGCTCGCAGCCCTTGCTTTCCCTTGCGCACCAAGGGCGCTGGTCGCTGAATAGCTTGAACTGGCATGTTGATATCGCGTCAACGCCAACCGACAGAATTCCCGGCGTTCAGGCTTTTCACCTGATTGACGACGTCGTCCCGCACGGAGGAGCGACGTTGGCACTGGCGCGTTCGCACCGCATGACGGCCGGAGCATTCGGTCGTCTTCGTGGCTCGCTGAAAAAGCCCGCCGACATCCAAGAAGTTCTGCTCGCCTCCGACACCGAAATCATCGAAATGTCGGGGCAGGTAGGCGATGTTTTTCTGATGGACATGCGCGTACTGCACACCCCGTCCATCAACTCCTCCAAGAACATCAGGATGATGGCGACAACACGTTTCGGTCTGCGCAGCTAGGTTGAAATCGATATCCGCTTCGAGTCCGAAGCTCCGAGCCACTGACCGGCTACAGTCGGCCAAAAGCGGTCTGTCGACGTCGCCTCCAGTTCCTGGGTTTCGACGTCTTGCTCAGGCGCGAATATGCAGGGGCGCAAACGACTTCACCAAGTCGTCCAGCGCCTTCAGCTGCGCGAGAAATGGCTCCAACTGGTCCAACGGCAGAGCGCTGGGACCGTCACATTTGGCCAGCGCGGGGTCAGGGTGAGCTTCCAGAAAGAGGCCCGCCAAACCTACGGCTAGGCCGGCACGCGCAAGTTCAACCACTTGCTCACGTCGCCCCCCAGAAACCGCTGCGTTCGCTTCGCGTTGCTGGAGGGCATGGGTAACGTCGAAGATGACGGGCAGGTTCCCGGTGACCTTCTTCATGGCACCGAAGCCAAGCATGTCCACCACCAGGTTGTCGTAGCCGAAACAGGTTCCTCGGTCACACAGAATGACGGGGGAGCTTCCCGCCTCTCTGATTTTCTCGACGATGTTGAGCACTTGCGACGGGCTCAAAAATTGGGGCTTCTTGACGTTGATGACCTTGCCCGTTTTGGCAAGAGCGACAACCAAATCAGTCTGGCGGGCGAGAAAGGCAGGCAGCTGTAGCACGTCCACCACTTCGGCGACGGGATTCGCCTGCCAGGGCTCGTGCACGTCGGTGAGGACGGGAACACCGAACTCAGCCTTAACGGCCTCAAAAATTTTCAGGCCCTCCTCCAAGCCGGGCCCTCGGAAGGAATGGATTGACGACCGATTCGCCTTGTCGAAACTTGCCTTGAAGACGTATGGGATACCTAGTTTTCGGGTTACTCGGACGTATTCCTCTGCAGCACGCAGAGCCATGTCCTTTGACTCGAGCACGTTCACGCCACCAAACAGGACAAAGCCATCGCTGTTGTTGACGGTGATTGCGGGGGTGATGGCGACTGTCGTCAAGAAAGGTTCTCCTATGGTGTTGCTCGCATTCTCGCGCTCTGGACGGCTAGCAGCAGCTTTGACCACCAGCGGCTACAGTCGGCCACTAGCGGGCCTTCGACGGTCAAGTCCAGTAAGCTGTTTCTGGATGACCTCCGCGCCGTTGCGTCGGTCCGAGATATCCAAGATAAAAGAAGTGAATGCGGCCTATGCGAATTGCCTGTCTCCACACTGCCGAGAGCAACATCGCGGTTTTTGACGCCGCAGCAAGGGAACTTGGCATTCCGCCTGATGTTTTGCGCCATGAAGTCCGAGCTGACCTTTTGGCCGCAGCCGAGGGTGCCGGCGGGTTGACTGCCGATATCGCCGACACCACGAGGCTTGAGCTGCTTTCCCTCGCTCAAAGCGCAGATGCCGTGGTTCTAACCTGTTCGACCTTGGGGGCGTCGGTCGACACCATCGCAGCAAACTCGAGGGCCCCCATCCTGAGGACGGACGGTGCGTTAGCGGCAGCAGCAGCCCGTGCGGGCGGCAGAATCGTCGCCTTGTGCGCGGTCGAGACGACCATCGACCCGACGTCTCGTCTCTTCTTCGATGCCGTGCAGCAATCGGAGGCTACCGTCGAGGTACAGCTTGTTCCCGAAGCGTGGGTCATGTTCAAAGCCGGCGACCTGGACGGCTACCTGGCGACCATAGCTAAGGCCGCGGACGGCGCCTATGCAAGCGGTGCTTCAATTGTTGCTCTGGCACAAGCGTCAATGAGCGGTGCCGCCGCGTTAGTTTCAGCAGGCCCGCGCCCCCTTGGCAGCCCAACAGTCGGCCTGGCTGCGGCGCTGGAGGCGGCATCGCGCCACCTGGGTCTGGGCGCAATGAGTTGAGTAGCATACGGCTCGCTGAGGCAGCATGCGGCCAGAAGCCGACGTTCGGATCCACGGCAGAATGATGCGAGAAGCTGACGTCTAAGTACCCATGCGACTTCTAAAATCCACCGCAAAACTTCTCGCTCTTCTGTGTGCAGCCGTACTTGGCACGGCGACTTGGGCCATGGTTTTTGAGGCCTCGCCACATTTTTTGATGGCCCGTCGCATGAATGGGGGTGGTATGCATTCTTGCTTGCTGTTGTGCTGTCAACGTTGGTGCTAGTCGCAACGTACAGGTGCTTCCTCAGGATTTTCGTTGCACGGGGGGACAACAAGGGCTCCCCCGGCACCCGATAGTTTTCGGCTTGAATTTGGCTTGGACGTCGCAACACGGCCAGAAGCGGACTTCCACCTCCACGCCAGACTTCTCACCCATGACACCCATTGTTCACCTCGTCGGTCCTGGCGGTTCTGGTAAGACTTCCGCTGGCCCGCTTTTAGCTCAGCGGCTCGGCTGGCAGTTCGTCGACCTCGATGAGCGCTTTATGTCACGGGAAGGCAGCATTGGCGCGTCCATCGAGGCGTCCGGCTACAGCGGCTATGCGAAGCGGAACATAGCTGTGTATCGCGCGGTCAAGCGCTCGCTGGTATGCCCGACGGTTCTGGCCCTCTCCTCGGGATTTCTGACGTACCCCGAGGACGTTGACACCGAGTATCCGGCGCTCCGTCGTTCCATCGAAAGCGACGCATCGACCGCACTGCTGCTGCCCGCATTTGAGCTCGAAGCATGCGTTGAAATCATCGTGCGGCGACAACTCTCAAGGCCCTACCTCCCTGGCAATCGAGCAAGCGAGGAGCGACGGATACGGGAGCGGTTCCCGATGTTCATGGCGTTGCCCTGCGCTCGGTTTCGAAGCGATGCGTCTCCAGACGAAACTGCGTCGCGAATCGAACGATTCGTACGCAGGCGTTCGTACCTTGAGCAGGCGCAATAGCAAGAGGCAGAATGCGGCCAGAAGCCGTCATTCGTTGGCGCTGTCAACTGCACAGAAGCCCATTGAGTTCATCTCCTAAGAAACAACATGCTGAGTGGATTGCTTGAGGTAGTACTGCAGCCGGTTCTGGAGTTGGTGCTCCGAGTAGCTGGTTACATCACCGGCTATGTCGCGGTACCGGTGTTCACATTGGGCCGCGTGCTTGTCGAGCCTGACTCAAAGAAGCAAGTGGTCTTTCCTTCAGGAGGTGGCATCAAGCGACGAGACGACGGCGTCTACATCATGGATGCCGAGTTGGGCGCTTTGTTCGGGCTAGTCTTCTGGTTGCTTGTGGGCGTGAGCATCTTCTTCTATTGCGCCCGTACCTGACGGCCTACGGCCAGAACCAGACCTTCCCATCATGAACGCAATTGCTCGAATTTCAGGAGAAACAGGCATGCAGGTTCGCAGCATCGCCCCTTCCGATTTCGAAGCCGTTCATCATCTGCTTGTGACCAGCGGATGGGCGCATCGAGTCAGTGACGTGAACGACCTCAGCCGACTAATCTCGGCTTCTCAGCGTGCGGTCGTTGCGGTGGTAGACGATGAAATCGCTGGCTTCGCTCGGGCGATTACCGACGGGATTTCGAACGGGTACGTGTCCATGGTCGTCGTCGCCGAGCAGCATCGACGACGGGGCATCGGCCGGGCACTTGTTGAACACCTCACCGGGTCTGACCCGAACATCACCTGGATGCTTCGGGCCGGAAGGACAGGCGCTGCAGAATTCTCCGCGAAGCTGGGCTTTAGCGGCTCATCGACCGCCATGGAACGCTCGCCGCAATAACCGCCTTCGGTCGACGTTCAAAGCATGCCGTTCATCCACCCCAAGAAAAAATGTTGGCCGAAACAATAGGCGTCGACGCGAACGGCTACATCCGCACGATTCCGCACGTCCCCCTTCAGGCGGCCTTTCTCGCTGTAGTCGACGACCTTCGCAGCATGCTCCTTGACCCTCTTGGGCACCGAGTCGACAGTGCCTATCTCTATGGGAGCGTGGCGCGCGGCGAAGCGGTACTGGGGCGCTCGGACTTGGACGTCGTACTGGTGCTCGCTGGCAAACCCGCCTTGCAAGACGACGTACACATCGAAGCCGCACGGCGGGCGCTGGAGAGCCGCCATCCCGAGGTGTTGAAGGTCGACTTCGATGTGGGATTTCTCGAAGAAGTGTTGGCCCCAGAGAACCTGCACCGATGGGGCTTCTGGCTCAAGCATCATTGCCGATGTATCTACGGCGACGACCTAGCCCGCAACCTCGCTCCCTTCCGTCCGTCTAGGAAAATTGCCCGCGCCGTAAACGGCGACTTCTACGACGTGCTGGACGGGTACGCGCGGCGCATCCGGATTGAGTCCGATGCCGCCGCCATCGCCCGATTGGAAAGAGAGGCCTCCAGAAAGCTGATTCGTGCGACCAACGTGCTTCGGCCCGTCGCATCTGGCTCTTGGCCGGAATCACTAGAAGACCACTTTGCCTTGTTTGTAGAAACGTATCCGCAGAGGGCACAGGAAGCAGCGTTTTTCCGTTCATTCGCCGCGCTACCTGAAAACGAACCGTCGCAGGTCGTTACCACTGACTTCGTTGACCGCCTACGAGCCTTTTCGGCATGGATGCAGCAAGAGCTGTGACAAGGCGTCATCGGCAAACGTCGGCTTTCCGCGCAACTGGACTTCGGCTTTGGGCCCACTGCGGAAGTTCAGGTCGCTTCGAAGTGTCAGTGTGCGTCGGCACAGACGCACTGGTGCCAGTCTGTGCAGGAGACGAGGAGGGAAGGCCAGTATTTACCCTAGGACAGAAAAGCAGCGGTGATGTGCCGGTCCTTCAGTACAGCACTGATTCGGGAATCGGGCGTATCACGCGGGCGGTGTTGGGGCAACGGCTTGCGCTGCTCGAAACGCATGTCGTGGTAACTGCGCACCTCGCTTCGGTGCTCAGGTCCATGTCGATCGACGGACGTGGCATCGCGTGGCTTCCCTTGACGCTTATCGAGGAGGACTTGGCCTCGGGACGCCTCGTCAGGGCATCTCCGGATGGCAGCTTTGACATTCCCACCGAGATCCGACTTTATCGGTCGACCGTGCCGGCGGGAAAGGCTGGCGAGGCTTTCTGGAGTGCCGTTCTGGCGCACGGCTCGATTTAGATCGCTCGATCACCGATCGTCGGTGCTTTCAGGGCATCAACTTCGAAAAAAACAGCATTGGCCGGGGTCGCCATGCATGCAGATCATCTCCGCCGTTAGCCTTAACAACGGAGACAGACAATGAGAAAGATTCAACTGGCTGCTATCGGCTTCGCGTGCGCGATCCTCGCGGGTTGCGGAGGAGGTGGAAGCGATAACCCATCGGGCGGAGCCAATCCGCCTGCGCCTGGAAGCCCCGGAGGCAGCGAACAGGCGGCAGCGCCTCCACCCATTACCTGCGCGGCGTCAAGTGCGTCGCTTACCAAGGGCACCATCACCGTCAACGGCACAGCGCGCGAGTATTTCGAAAGCGCGCCGGCGTCCATCCTCGCACTGCGCGAGAAGGATGCACGAGGAATCGCCGTTGTGGTGAACTTCCACGATGCCAACCAGACTGGTCAGTCCGGAGCGGCCAGCACCTGCTGGAACGAAGTGGGCGAAGCGAAGGGATTCGTGACAGTGTTCCCGTCGGCCCTTGGAGGCACCTGGAACTCGAAGGGCGATGCGTCTGCAGCTGACGAAGTGGCCTTTCTCAAGGCTCTCTTGCCGGTGATCAAAACGAAGTACGCGCTAGCAAGCAACGCGATCGTCTACTACACGGGCGTCGGACAAGGCGGTCGGATGGCGCAGTCGATGGCGATGCAGGCGCCACAGTTCCTCGCAGCGGTCGCCAGCATCGACGGGACGGCTGAGCCTGAGATCTTCAGCCTGGGATCCGCCAAGCTGCCTTCCACGACGATGTCGTCGTGGATCATCAAGACGAAGGCGCAGTCGAACGCATCTGAAGCCACTCAGATCGCCTATTGGAACAAGCAGAATTCAGCCTATTCCGCACCGATCGCCGTCGACGATCCAGTCTTCACTTCTCAGGTGTATGCCTCGGATGAACGCCCGCTGCATCAGGTCAAGGTCTCCACTCCGAAGCTTTCAGGTTATGCAGGGAAGGCGCTGACGGAGAACATCTGGGATGCCCTTTTCGCCAAGACGGTCCGCTTCTTCGATGACAACCGGACAAACGGCTCGATCCATGCGAATCAGACCATCGAGGACATGAAGCTCATCGATACGACCAAGGAGTTCGTGCCCGGCTCGCCACGGCGTTGGCTTACCTATTTGCCCTCGAACTATGTCGCGCTGACCGCCGGCGGCCAAAAGATCCCGCTCGTGATCAGTCATCACGGGCGTAACGGATCCGGGCGCTGGCAAGCCATCACCTCGCAGTGGCACGAGGTCGGAGAAAAGTACGGTTTCATCGTGGTCTATCCGCAAGGAAATGGCGCGACCTGGAACACCGGCATCGCGCCGACCAACGTGGATGTGGCTTTCGAACTCTCGCTGATCGACGAGTTGAAAACGAAGTACGCGGTGGACCCGACACGCGTGTTCCTGAACGGGGCGTCCATGGGCTCCGCGTTCACGAACCGCATGGCCGTGCAATACCCCCTTCTGTTCGCCGCCATCGCACCCTGCTATTCGGGGCACCTGAGCCCGGCAAACTATGCCGATCCGATCGTTCGAACCGACGTTCCCATGCCCACCTGGCAGTGCAGGGGCCAGGACGAAGTGCCTTCGGACTTTCCGGGTGGCACGGCGGGGGAAGCGGCTGCGCAATTGTTCTGGCGTGAGACGGTCAACAAGAACAGCGGGGTCCCTACGCTGCAAGTCGATGGACGACGCGTGACCGAGATCTGGAACAACGGTGTCGCCGAATACCGTTGGCAGCTCACGCAGTACCAGCCGCATTTCTGGAATGAAGGGCAAGCCGCGAAGATTTGGGAAGAGATGTTCTCCAAATACTCGCGCGCAGCCAACGGCCAGCTCGTGCGTCTACCGTGATACCGGAGCCCGGACACCGTCGTCCGGGCTCGTTGCGAGCTTGAGCATTTCCCGGCGCAGGCCTGTTTCGACGCATGAAATAGCATGTCGCTTGGACTGAGGCATGCCCAACTCGGCGAGCGAGCGCCTGAGCGCTTCGTGAGGCCGCGCTGACAGACATGCGCGGCTCCTGTTGAGGCCAGCGCGGGGGCACTCAGGTGCGACGTCGCTCGGTTTGCTTGTCCAGCCATGCAGGGGGCGACATGACAGAAGGGGTCATGGCAGCACCGGCGAGAACGCACTTTGGGTAAGCCTCGGCCAGGGCACGAGCGCGCTCTCGACGTATCGATGAGGCGATCGCCCGAGGGACTCGCAGGGCGGTTTTATTCTATTCAAGCGGGTGGTGAAGATCTCTGTCGCAGTCCGCGGTAGCTAACGCCCCTTACGAAGTCGTCCGAGCAAGCCCAGGTCGCTGTGCGCAAGTGCCATTTCGATCTACCGAGGCTCCTGGGCAAACTCACATCGTCTTGGATCGGGCAGCTGAAGCGGCCATCTCACGGGGCCCTGTGTTGGCGCCATCACCCTGAGCATCCGGATGGCTTGAGATCGGTGCGTGAAGCCCCCCCACGCTTGAGGGCAAACCCCTAAATGTCATAGCTAAGACATTGGCCGCCCGCGAACAACGCAAGACTTCGGCCTGGCAGCCACTTGGGACGGACAGGTGGCCACAAATCGGAGACAGCATTGAATATCGAGAACACATGGCGAGAGGACGGGTCGGCGACGACCTTCCCCTTGCGTCTTGAACAGCTTGCCAGGATCCGTGGGGCCGAAGTCGCACTTCGGGAGAAGCGATTGGGCATCTGGCAAACAATGACCTGGATGGCGTTCGCAGCGCAGGTGCGCGCCTTGACCTGTGGACTCGCGCAGGCGGGCGTGACCCACGGGGACCACGTCGTCCTGATCGGCGGCAACCGGCCTCGGTTGCAAGCCGCGTTCGCCGCCGTACAAGCCTTGAGGGCCATCCCCGTTCCACTCTACCAAGACGCACCCGGCTCTGAGTACGTCTATCTGCTCAACAGCGCGGGCGTGAAGTTCGCGATTGTGGAAGAGCAGGAGCAAGTCGACAAGCTGATTGAAATACGGCCGGCCTGTCCGACCCTGGGCACCATCTGGTACGACGATCCTCGCGGTCTGCGCAGCTATACCCACGCCGATCTTCAGTCGATAGATCACCTGGTCGCCGCGGGCCAGGCATTTGATATCGCAAGCCCCACTTTCTATGCGGCGACTGTTTCGCTCGTGCAGGCCGACGATGTTGCCGCCATGTTCTTCACGTCGGGCACTACGAGCCTGGCGAAGGGTGTTGTGCATACGCATCGATCACTCATCAGCAGCGCGAGCTCAGGGGCGGCTTTCGACCGGATATCCAGCAACGAGGAAGTACTCGCCTTCTTGCCACCGGCTTGGCTCGGTCAGAACATCTTCTCGTATGCGATGTGGCTGGTCTGTGGCTACATGGTGAACTTCCCCGAATCTCAGGAGACGGTCGCCATCGACCTAAAGGAGATCGGCCCGACCTACTATTTCGCCCCACCAAGAACGTTCGAGGACATGCTCACGTCCGTCACGGTTCGAATGGCCGACGCCGGCGTACTGAAGCGGCGCGCGTTCGACGCATTCCTCGGCCTCGCACGCAGGGTCGGTCCAGCCATCCTGGCCCGCGATACCGTCAGCCTGTTCGATCGCCTTGCATACGGGCTGGGCGACCTGCTGCTGTTCCGCCAACTTCGCTCTCAACTGGGGCTCAGCAGACTGAGGCTTGCCTATACCGCTGGCGAAGCGATAGGGCCGGATCTCTTCACGTTCTTTCGGTCCATCGGGATCAACCTCAAACAGTTGTATGGCACCACGGAAACCGCGGTCTTCGTATGCATGCAGCCGGACGGACGTGTGCGGCCAGAGACGGTCGGGGTGCCCGCTCCTGGCGTCCAGGTTCGAATCTCTGAAGACGGCGAGTTGCAGGTGCGGACACCGGGCGCATTGAAGGAGTACTACAAGAACCCCGCGGCAACAAGCGAAGTGCTCGACGCTGACGGGTGGTACCACACCGGAGATGCCGCGCTACTGACGCCGGATGGCCAGATTCGAATCGTCGATCGCCTCAAGGACGTCGGCTCGTTGGAGGGTGGGCCGCACGATGGTTCGACGTTCGCGCCCAAGTACGTCGAGAACAAGCTGAAATTCTCGCCTTACATCAAGGAGGTCGTCGCCTTCGGCCACGGCCGAGACCGCGTGTGTGCGTTTATCAACATCGACTTCGAATCCGTGGGCAACTGGGCCGAGAGGAAAAACCTCTCTTACGCCGGATACCAGGACCTGGCGCAGAAAGCAGCGGTGGCCGATCTGATCCGGACGTGCGTCGAGACCGCCAACGCCGAGCTGGCGCAGGACAGCCTCGTCGCAGGCAACCAGGTCGCGCGGTTCCTGATCCTGCACAAGCAGCTGGACCCCGACGACGAAGAACTCACGCGTACCCGCAAGGTTCGCCGAGGCTTCATCGCAGAGCGCTATCGCGTGCTCGTCGACGCCCTGTTCGAAGGCCGCACCTCGCAGCACGTCGAGACGGAAATCGGCTTCGAGGACGGCCGCAAAGGCGTCGTGGCGGCCACCGTGGCGGTGCACGACGCGAAGACCTTCCCCGCGTTGAAATGCGCCGCCTGATGGTGCCTTGCAACCCCGAACAACCATACAAGGAAACAGCGTGCTCTTAACCATCAAGCGCGAGATGACGATGCCGGCAGGAGCCGCTTCGAAATCGACAAACGCCAACGCGAAGTCCTTGCTCGACGTGCGCAACATCACCTTGCGCTTCGGTGGCGTGAAGGCACTGACGGACATCAGCTTCGACGTGCGCGCGCACGAGGTCCGCGCCATCATCGGGCCGAACGGCGCGGGAAAGAGCTCGATGCTCAATTGCATCAACGGCGTGTATCAGCCGCAGGAAGGCGCGATCACCTTCGAGGGCCGCACCTTCCGCCACATGAATTCGCGCCAGGTGGCAGAAATGGGCATCGCGCGCACCTTCCAGAATCTGGCGCTGTTCAAGGGCATGAGCGTGCTGGACAACCTGATGACCGGCCGCAACCTGAAGATGACGGTGAATCCGCTGCTGCAGGCCGTGCGTTGGGGGCCAGCGGCGCGTGAGGAACTGGCGCATCGCGAGCGCGTGGAGGAGATCATCGATTTCCTCGACATCCAGCCGTACCGCAAGACAGCCGTCGGCAAGCTGCCTTACGGGTTGCAGAAACGCGTCGATCTGGGCCGGGCGCTGGCCATGGAGCCCAAGGTGTTGCTGCTCGACGAACCGATGGCCGGGATGAACGTCGAGGAAAAGCAGGACATGTGCCGCTTCATCCTCGAAGTCAATCAGGAACTCGGCGTGACGGTGGTCCTCATCGAACACGACATGGGCGTGGTCATGGACATCAGCGACCGCGTTGTCGTCCTCGACTACGGCAAGAAGATCGGCGACGGGACGCCCAACGAAGTCATGGCGAACGAAGACGTCATCCGCGCCTATCTCGGCGCCCAACAGGAAGCATAGACATGGCATTTTTTCTGGAGACCGTCATCGGCGGCCTGATGGCGGGCATGCTGTATTCGCTGGTCGCCATCGGCTTCGTGCTGATCTACAAGGCCTCGGGCGTGTTCAATTTCGCGCAGGGTGCTATGGTGCTGTTCGCGGCGCTCGCGATGGCGCGCTTCTCGGCCTGGTATCCGTTGTGGTTCGGCTTCGAGAGCCTGCTTCTCGCGAACCTGCTGGCCTTCCTCACGGCCATGGTGATCATGGTCGTCGTCGCATGGCTCATCGAGCGCCTGGCGCTGCGCCACCTGGTCAATCAGGAGGGCGT
This sequence comes from Variovorax sp. J2L1-78, assembly GCF_030317205.1. Classification (NCBI taxonomy): domain Bacteria; kingdom Pseudomonadati; phylum Pseudomonadota; class Betaproteobacteria; order Burkholderiales; family Comamonadaceae; genus Variovorax; species Variovorax arabinosiphilus. The sequence continues at coordinate 756,097 of NZ_JASZYB010000004.1, forward strand.
CACCCTGCTGATGGCCACGCTGGGCATTGCCTACTTTCTCGATGGGCTGGGCCAGACGCTGTTCGGCAGCGACATCTACAAGATCGACGTCGGCATGCCGAAGGATCCGCTGATGGCGTTTCAAGGCACCTTCGAAGGTGGACTGCTGGTCAGCCAGGAGGACCTCGTCGCCGCGGGCATCTCGATCGTGCTGGTGATCCTGCTGGCGCTGTTCTTCCAGAAGACGGACACGGGCCGCGCCCTGCGCGCCGTGGCCGACGACCACCAGGCGGCACAGTCGATCGGCATTCCATTGAACCGTATCTGGGTGATCGTCTGGTCGGTGGCAGGGTTCGCGGCGCTCGTCGCCGGCGTGATCTGGGGCTCCAAGCTAGGCGTGCAGTTCTCGTTGTCCCTGGTCGCACTCAAGGCACTGCCGGTGGTGATCCTCGGCGGGCTCACCTCGATACCGGGCGCGATCGTCGGCGGCCTGCTAATCGGCGTGGGCGAGAAGGTGTCCGAGATCTACCTCGGGCCGCTGCTGGGCGGCGGCATCGAGATCTGGTTCGCCTACGTACTGGCGCTTCTTTTCCTGCTGGTGCGTCCGCAAGGACTCTTCGGCGAAAAAATCATCGATCGCGTCTGAGGCTCCGCATGATCTACAACGAAAACGGTCAGTTCAAGACCAGCTACAAGGCGGACCAGCAGATCTTCACGCTCTCGCAGGACCGGGCGTTCATGTTCTGCGTGTTGGCACTGGTGTTCGTCGCAGTGCCGCTGGTCGCATCGGAATACTGGCTTCGCGCCATCCTCATCCCGTTCCTTATCCTGTCGCTGGCGGCGATCGGGGTGAACATCCTGGTCGGCTACTGCGGGCAGATCTCCCTGGGAAGCGGCGCCTTCATGGCCGTGGGCGCCTACGCCGCCTACAACCTGCAGGCGCGCATCGAAGGAATGCCGCTGGTGTTCTCGCTGCTCGTCGGCGGGCTCTGCGCCACCATCGTGGGTGTGCTGTTTGGCATCCCGAGCCTGCGGATCAAGGGGCTGTACCTCGCGGTCGCTACTCTGGCGGCACAGTTTTTCGTCGACTGGTCGTTCCTGCGCATCCGCTGGTTCACCAACTACTCCGCATCGGGCTCGGTCAGCGTCGGCAACCTGCAGGTCTTCGGCCTGCCCATCGAGACGCCGGTCCAGAAGTATTTGCTGTGTCTTGCCATCCTGGCGACCTTCGCATTGATGGCGAAGAACCTCGTGCGAGCCGCCATCGGGCGCGAGTGGATGGCCATGCGCGACATGGACGTCGCGGCGGCGGTGATCGGCATTCGCCCGGTGTACGCGAAGCTCACGGCCTTTGCGGCGAGCAGCTTTATCGTGGGTGTCGCCGGCGCGCTGTGGGGCTTCATCCACCTCGGGAGCTGGGAGCCGGCGGCGTTCAGCGTGGATCGCTCGTTCCAGCTGCTTTTCATGGTGATCATTGGCGGCCTGGGCTCGATCGTCGGTGCTTTCTTCGGCGCGGCGTTCATCGTGCTGCTGCCCCTGCTGCTGAGCCAGCTGCCCATGCTATTCGGCGTGCAGATCCCGGTCACGCTGGCCTCCCATCTCGAAGCCATGATCTTCGGCGCCCTCATCGTCTTCTTCCTGATCGTCGAGCCGCACGGACTGGCCCGTATGTGGGCGACGGTGAAGGAGAAGCTGAGGCTGTGGCCCTTCCCCCACTGACCAATTCGCGAACACAACCGGAGACTCAAAATGCTGATCAAGAGAACCTTCACCCTCCCGCTGGCGCTGGCACTCGGGATGCTCTGCGCAGCGCAGAGTCATGCACAAACAGGCGGCGCCGCAGCGCTGGCCAAGGAGCAGTTCATCCCGCTCCTCGTCTACCGCACCGGCCCGTATGCGCCCAGCGGCACGCCCTGGGCGAACGGCAAGCAGGACTACCTGAAGCTGGTCAACGAGCGCGACGGCGGCATCAACGGCGTGAAGCTCACCTACGAGGAGTGCGAAACGGGCTACGCGACGGACCGCGGCGTCGAATGTTACGAGCGCCTCAAGGCCAAGGGCCCGACAGGCGCCACGGCCTTCGATCCGCAGGCCACCGGCATCACCTTCGCGCTCACCGATAAGGCGCCGCTGGACAAGATCCCGTTGATCACGCCGGGCTACGGCCGCTCCGAAGCGGCGGATGGCGGTGTGTTCCCATGGAACTTCCCGATCGCAGGCTCCTACTGGACCGCGGCCGACATCCTGGTCCAGTACCTCGGGCGCAAGGAGGGCGGCCTGGACAAGCTCAAGGGCAAGAAGGTCACCTTCGCCTACCATGATTCGCCCTACGGCAAGGAACCCATTCCGGTCCTGCAGGAACGCGCACGCATGCATGGTTTCGAGCTGCAACTGCTGCCGGTCACCGCGCCGGGCGTGGAGCAGAAGGCGACCTGGCTGCAGATCCGCCAGTCGAGGCCCGACCACGTGATCCTCTGGGGCTGGGGCGTGATGAACTCGACGGCGTTGAAGGAAGCGCAGTCCACCGGCTTTCCACGCGAGAAGATGGTCGGCGTCTACTGGTCGGGCACCGAGCCGGACGTGAAGGACGTGGGCATGGGCGCGAAGGGGTACAGCGCCATCAACATGCAGAACCTGCTGGGTGGCACGAAGGTCACCGAAGAGATCCTCAAATACGTGCATGCCAAGGGCCAGGGCAGCGGCCCCAAGGAAGAAGTCGGCTCGATCCTCTACAACAACGGAATGATCATCTCGATGATCACGGTGGAAGCCGTGCGCCGAGCGCAGGAGCGCTTCGGCAAGGGCAAGCCGATGACGGGCGAGCAGGTCCGCTGGGGGCTGGAGAACCTCGCTCTGGATCAGAAGCGGCTCGACACCCTGGGCTTCGGCAAGCTCAAGAGCCCAATGAGCACGTCGTGCAGCGACCACATGGGCACGGCCACCGCCCGGGCCCAGACCTGGGATGGCACCAAGTGGTCGTTCATCAGCGACCCGATCGAGGCGGACATGTCCATCCTGCGGCCGATGATCAAGTCGGCCGCGGACAAGTACGCGGCCGAGAAGAAGATCACCCGACGCACGCCCGAAGCGTGCCAGAGCTGAAGGGGCGAACCATGACGGCGACCGAGAGCGCACAGCAGCAAGACACCGCACTGGCCCAACGCGCCCGCCCTCTCCTCGAGGTCAACGGCATCGAGGTCATCTACAACCACGTCATCCTGGTGCTCAAGGGCGTGTCGCTGACGGTGCCCGAAGGCGGCATCGTCGCGCTGCTGGGCGGCAACGGCGCGGGCAAGACCACCACGCTGCGAGCGGTGAGCAACCTTCTGGCGGGAGAGCGCGGCGCCGTGACCAAGGGCACGATCGAACTGCGCGGCGAACGCATCGAGGCGCTCACGCCCTCGGCGCTGGTGCAGCGCGGCCTGGTGCAGGTGATGGAAGGCCGCCACTGCTTCGCGCACCTGAGCATCGAGGACAACCTGCTGACCGGCGCCTACACGCGCACCGACGGCAAGGCGGCGGTGGCCGAGACGCTGGAGAAAGTCTACGCCTACTTCCCGCGCCTGAAGACGCGCCGCACGTCGCAGGCGGCCTACACCTCGGGCGGTGAACAGCAGATGTGCGCCATCGGCCGCGCGCTGATGGCCAACCCGACGATGGTGCTGCTCGACGAGCCGTCGATGGGCCTGGCGCCGCAGATCGTCGAGGAGGTCTTCGCGATCGTGAAGGACCTGAACGAGAAGGAGCGCGTGACCTTCCTGCTGGCCGAGCAGAACACCAACATGGCGCTGCGCTTCGCCGACTACGGCTACATCCTCGAGAACGGCCGCGTCGTGATGGACGGCGAGGCCAAGGGCCTGCGCGAAAACGAGGACGTCAAGGAGTTCTACCTCGGCGTCGGCGGCGCCGACCGCAAGAGCTTCCGCGACGTGAAGAGCTACAAGCGCAGAAAGAGATGGTTGGCATGAACGACAAAGGACAAGGCATGGCAGCCGGCGCAAAAGGGTCTCGCGCACGGCACGAGGCCGACAAATACTACGACGCGCTCGACGTCCGCTCGCCGACCGAACGAGAGCGCGCCTTGCTGGCGGCCCTGCCGCGGCAGATCGCGCATGCCAAGGCACAGGCCCCGGCGATGGCGGAGATCCTCGCCGCCGTTTCCCCGCAGCAAGTCACCAGCCGCGCCGCGCTGGCGGCGCTTCCAGTCCTTCGCAAACATGAGGGCTTCATGAGCCGGCAGTCCCGGCGGACCCCGGTCGATCCATTCGCTGGATTCGCGGCGATCCGATGGCACGGGGCGAGCGTCAGGTCGGGCGTGCGCAGGGTGTTCCAGTCACCTGGCCCACTGTACGAGCCGGAAGGCCACGGCGGCGATTTCGAACGAAGCGCCAGGGCGATGTTCGCCGCGGGCTTCCAGCCCGGTGACCTGGTCCACAACAGCTTCAGTTACCACCTGACGCCCGCCGGCGCGATCATGGAAGCCGGTGCTCTGGCTTTGGGATGCTCCGTGTTCCCGGGCGGGACGGGCAACACGGACCTCCAGCTGCGGGCCATCCTGGACCTGCAGCCGGCCTGTTATGTGGGCACACCGAGCTTTCTGAAGGTACTGTTCGAGCGCGCAGCCGCACAAGGCGCAACGCGCATGCCCTTCGCGAAAGCGCTGGTGTCGGGCGAGGCGTTCCCGACGGTGGCACGGGACTGGCTGCGCGAACGCGGGGTCGACGCATACCAGTGCTACATGACCTCCGACGTCGGACTGATCGCCTACGAGACCGCGCCCCGCGAGGGCCTCGTGCTCGACGAGGGGATCATCGTCGAGATCGTCCGGCCCGGCACCGGCGACCCCGTGCCGGAGGGCGAGGTCGGCGAGGTCGTGGTGACCTCGCTCAACCCGGACTATCCGCTGATCCGCTTCGGCACCGGAGACCTGTCTGCGGTCTTGCCCGGGCCCTGCGCCTCGGGCCGGACCAACGCGCGCATCCGGGGTTGGCTGGGGCGCGCCAACCAGACGACCAAGGTGCGCGGCATGTTCGTCGGGCCGGAGCAGATCGCCGAGGTCGCTCGCCGCCACCGCGAGCTTCTGCGGCTCAGGCTGGTGATCGGGGGCAGCAGCAGCACCAGCTGGGAACCCGACGCCATGTGTCTGCACGCGGAATGTGCGAGCGCAAACGACGAACTCGGCTTGAATCTCGCGCGTACGGTTCGCGAGCTGACCAAGTTGCGATGCGAGGTCGAGTTCGTCGGCCCCGGTACGCTGCCCAACGATGGCTTGGTCATTGAAGACCTGCGGGCGCCCGTCTAACAGCCCGACGGTTCAAGCCGTGCGTGCGAAGTGCTGCAGTCCCGGCAAGTCCAGCACCTCGATGGTCCCATAGCGGCTTCGAAGGAAACCGGCGTCTTCCAGTTCGCGAATGGCCTTGTTCGTGTTCTGCCGCGCCAATCCGCTCAGCCGGCCGATCTCTTCTTGCGAAATGGCCAGCTGCTTGGCGGTCGTCGGAAATAGCTGGGGATTGAACAGCTCGGAGAGGCAGAACGCGACGCGTGCCGTCGCTTCCTGGAATCTGGAGGTTTCGACCAGCGAGACGTAATGCGCCAGACGCGCATTGAGTTGGTCGATCACCCACCGGCTGAAGAACGAGCTGTCGTCGATCAGCCACTGGAAGGTGGCGCGCGGCAGGAACGCCACCCCACTGTCCCGGATGGCGACGACCGCATAGGGCCGCAGTTCGCCCTTAATGACGGCGCCCTCACCGAACCAGGCGCCTGCGGGCACCCCGGCAAACGTCGTGCTACGTCCATCCTCTGCGACCTTGTCGACTTTGAGCATGCCGGCCACAACGCCCATCCAATGAATCGCAGGCTGGCCACGGGTGCACACCGTTGCGCCCGCCTGGTACTCGCGCAAGAACGCGTCTCTTCGCACGCGATTCAACTGAATCTCGGTTAGCCCAGCGCTCCAGCTGGACGCAAGCAAAAAGTTTGTCAATCGACCGGGCTCAGTCATTCGGCTTTTTCCAACGGCCCCGAAACCAATGATTCTCATGGCTGACACCCAGAAGGGCAACGGGGGCAAACCTCAGTCGACCAGATCCGATAGCGATCTGGCCGCAAGTGTCATCTGCCCGACATTCGCATGACCTCTCGACTCCTAGCATCGGTAATGCGGACGAGGGTCCTGAAGCGGAACGTCCCTCACGGCCATGAAACTTGGAGACTCTATGAATCGAATGTCCGACGCACCGATCGGAAACGACCAGGATCTGCAACGCGCAGTGGACTGGGCCATCACGACACGCCGCAGCGTACGGGCCTTTCAGACCAAGGACGTCACGGACGCGCAGATCAGCGACATCCTGCAGGTCGCGTCGTACGCCGCATCGGGAATGAACACCCAGCCCTGGCATGTACACGTCGTGCGCGGCGAGTCCAAGGAACGGCTCAGCCAGCGCATCACCGAGATCGACGCCGACCCGGCGCAGACGGCAGAGCTGCGCGAGCCCTACGACTACTACCCGGTGACATGGACGTCGCCCTTCGTGGAACGGCGCAGGAAGGTCGGCTGGGACCTGTACGGCCTCCTGGGCATCGAGAAAGGCGACAAGCAGCGCATGCACGCGCAGCATGGGCGCAACTACCGGTTCTTCGATGCGCCCATCGGTCTTTTCTTCACGGTCAGCCGCGCGATGGAACAGGGCAGCCTGATCGACTACGGCATGTTCCTTCAGAGCGTCATGGTCGCCGCACGCGCCCGGGGGCTCGACACCTGCCCGCAGGTCGCGTTCACCAAATTCCATCGCGTCATCGCCGAAGAACTCGGGATCCCCGACGACCAGATGCTGGTCTGCGGCATGAGCCTCGGCTACGCCGACATGTCGCGCGCCGAAAACACCCTGGCGACGGAACGCGAACCGGTCGCGAGCTTCACCACCTTCCATCAGAATCAACGTGTGGAGCAGCGCTGATGGCCGCCGGCATCTACAAGGAAGGGCTGGAACGCACGCCAGCCAACTACGTTCCGCTCACTCCGCTGCGCTTCATCGACCGCACAGCGGACGTGTACCCCGAACGCACAGCCATCATCCAAGGCGTCTACCGGCAAACCTGGGCCGAAACGCGTGCCCGTTGCTATCGTCTTGCATCGGCGCTGGTCCAGCGTGGTGTTCGCCGCGGCGACACGGTTTCAGTCATGGCGCCGAATACCCCGGCCATGCTCGAGGCGCACTTCGGCGTGCCCTTGTCGGGCGCTGTGCTCAATGCCATCAACTCACGGCTCGATGTCAATGGCCTCGCCTTCATCCTCCAGCACAGCGACTCACGCATCCTGCTGGTGGACAGCGAGCATTCGGCCATGGCGCAAAAGGCGGTGGCCAAGCTGCCGAATCCGCCGATCCTCATCGACATCTACGACGTGGAGGGTCCGCGCAACGAAGCCGTGGGCGTGCTCGACTACGAGGCGCTGCTGGCCGAAGGCGACAGTGCCTTCGAAGGCGTCTGGCCCATCGACGAGTGGGATCCGATTGCGCTGAACTACACCTCGGGCACCACGGGAGACCCCAAGGGCGTGGTCCCCAGCCATCGCGGCACCTATCTCATGAGCCTGCTCCAGCTCACGGACTGGGCGGTTCCCAAGGCCCCCGTCTATCTCTGGACGCTGCCGATGTTCCATGCGAACGGGTGGTGCTTCACCTGGGCCATCACAGCCGCCGCCGGCACGCACGTCTGCCTTCGCAAGGTCAGCGCCGCGGCAATCTACGAAGCGATCGCCGCGCACAAGGTCGATCATTTCTGCGCTGCGCCCACGGTCATGGGCATGCTGGCCAATGCGCGCGACGATGAGCGTCGTGCCCTGCCGGTGTCGGTGCGGGTGCTTACGGCGGGCTCTCCGCCACCGGCCACGCTGCTCGAAGCCACGGCGTCGCTCGGGTTCGCGGTCGACCACGTCTACGGCATCACGGAGATCAGCGGAACGCCAGTGAGCTGCGCGTGGCAGGACGGCTGGAACGAGCTCGATGGTGCGGAACGCGCAAGGGTTCAGGCGCGCCAGGGCGTGCGCGCCGCGGCCCTCGAAGGCTTGCAGGTGGTCGACCCACAGACAATGCACCCCGTGCCCAAGGACGGGCGTACGGCGGGGGAGCTTGTCGTTCGTGGGAACACCGTGATGACCGGCTACCTGAAGAATCCCACCGCGACGCGGCAGGCTTTCGAAGGCGGATGGTTCCACACCGGGGATGTCGCGGTGGTGCATCCGGATGGCTATTTCCAGATCACCGACCGCTCGAAGGACGTGATCATCTCGGGCGGCGAGAACATCTCCTCGGTCGAGGTGGAGGACGTGCTGCATCGGCATGAAGCGATTCTCTATGCCGCGGTCGTGGCGCATCCCGACCTCAAGTGGGGCGAGGTGCCGTGCGCATTCGTCGAACTCAAGCCCAGGGCGCAGCCGATCAGTGAAGCCGACGTCATCGCGTTCTGCAGGCAACGGCTGGCGCACTACAAGTGCCCTCGCCGCGTCGTGTTCACGACGCTGCCGAAGACCGCGACGGGGAAGATTCAAAAGTTCCTGTTGCGCCAACAGACCGGCAGCCAGGCGGCGATCATCGGAGAAAAGACATGAGGATCAGCGACAAGGTTTTCATCGTGACCGGCGGCGCGTCCGGCCTGGGGGAAGGAACGGCGAGGATGCTCGCGGAGAACGGCGCCCGGGTCGTCGTTGCCGACATGCAGGACGACAGAGGCGCAGCGGTCGCCCTGGACATCGGCGGCCTGTTCGTCCGATGCGACGTGACGCTGGAGGCCGACGGCCTCGCCGTCGTGGCGGCCGCGCAAAAGCTGGGCTCGTTGTTCGGTCTGGTGAACTGCGCCGGCATTGCACCGGCGGAAAAGACCGTCGGGAAGAACGGCGCCCATGCCCTGGCTTCATTCAGCAAGACGATCACGGTCAACCTGATTGGCAGCTTCAACATGATCCGCCTGGCCGCGGCTGCGATGAGCCGCAACGACCCGGAGCCGACGGGTGAACGCGGGGTCCTGATCTCGACGGCCTCGGTGGCGGCCTACGACGGGCAGATGGGCCAGGCGGCCTATAGCGCGTCCAAGGGCGGCATCGTGGGCATGACGCTTCCGATCGCCCGCGACCTAGCGCGCAGTGGCATTCGCAACATGACGATCGCACCGGGCATCTTCGGCACGCCGATGCTCTTCGGCATGCCTCAGGAAGTTCAGGATGCGCTCGCCGCCAGCGTCCCATTTCCTTCTCGGCTGGGCCGTCCTGCGGACTACGCCGAATTGGCCAGGCACATCATCGAGAACGACATGCTCAACGGCGAAGTCATCCGCCTCGACGGTGCCGTGCGCCTGCCCCAGAAGTAGGTCCTCATCCCTCTGGAGACCACCATGTCCGAATCCATCGTCATCGTCGGCGCCGCCCGCACCCCCATGGGTGCGTTCCAGGGCGACTTTTCTTCCCTCGCGGCCCATGACCTCGGCGGCGCCGCGATCAAGGCCGCCGTCGAGCGCGCCGGCATCGACCCGGCCGTGGTCGGCGAGGTGCTG
>NZ_JASZYB010000005.1 GCF_030317205.1 Variovorax sp. J2L1-78
CGGCTGGGGCGTGAAGGACGTCGACCTGTGGGAGGTGAACGAGGCCTTCGCCGTGGTGCCGATGGCGCTGATGAAGGAGATGGGCGTGGCGCACGACATCGTCAACGTGCACGGGGGCGCCTGCGCACTGGGCCACCCGATCGGCGCCAGCGGCGCGCGCATCATGGTCACGCTTATGCACGCACTGCAGTCGCGCGGCCAGAAGCGCGGCGTCGCCACGCTGTGCATCGGCGGCGGCGAAGGCACGGCCGTCGCCATCGAACTCGTCTGACCGCATGATCTTTCCGAAGAAGACCACGTTCGCCCTGACCGCCGCGCTGCTCCTGGGCAGCGCCGGGTTCGCGCCCGCGGCCTGGGCGCAGAAGCGCGACAACGTGCTGTTCGATGCCGCCACGAGCGAACAGCCGGCGGTCGTGAAGACGCTGGAGCGCCTGGTCAAGATCGAGAGCGGCACCGGCGATGCCGAGGGCATCGCGGCGGCGGGCGCAATGCTGGAAGGCGAACTCAAGGCGCTGGGCTTCACGGTCACGCGGCAGAAGGCGGCCGGCGCCGTGGTCGGGGACAACATCGTCGGCCGGCTCAAGGGCCGTGGCGGCAAGAGCCTGCTGCTGCTGTCGCACATGGACACCGTCTACCCGCGCGGCATGCTCGCCAAGGCGCCGTTTCGCGTCGAAGGCAACAAGGCCTACGGGCCGGGCATCGCCGACGACAAGGGCGGCAGCGCGGTCATCCTGCATGCGCTCAAGCTGCTCACCACCTACGGCTTCCGCGACTTCGCGACCATCACGGTGCTGTTCAACGTCGACGAGGAGAAGGGTTCCTTCGGCTCGCGCGACCTGATCCAGCAGGAGGCGCGCGCGGCCGACTACGTGCTGTCCTTCGAGCCCACCAGCGCCGAAAGAGAGAGCTTCTACCTCGGCACCTCCGGCATCGCCTACGTGCAGGCCGACATCAAGGGCAAGGCCTCGCATGCGGGCGCTGCGCCCGAGGCAGGCGTCAATGCGCTGGTCGAAGCATCGGACGTGGTGCTGCGCACCATGGACCTGGACGACAAGGCCAAGGGCCTGCGCTTCAACTGGACGGTGGCCAAGGCCGGCACCGTGTCGAACATCATCCCCGACAGCGCCACGCTCAACGCCGATGTGCGCTACGCCCAGAACGACGACCTTGAGGCCATGCTCAAGACGCTGGAAGAGCGCGCCCAGCAGAAGAAGCTGCCCGCTGCCGAGGTCAAGCTCACCGTCACGCGCGGCCGCCCGGCCTTCAACGCCGGCACCGAAGGCCGCAAGCTGATCGACAAGGCGAGCGCCTTCTACCGCGAAGCCGGCGGCACACTCGAGATCGACGAACGCAGCGGCGGTGGCACCGACGCGGCCTACGCCGCGCTGTCGGGCAAGCCGGTGATCGAAGGGCTGGGCCTGCCGGGCTTCGGCTACCACAGCGACAAGGCCGAGTACGTGCTGGTCGACGCGATCCCGCGCCGGCTCTACATGGCGGCGCGGCTGATCATGGACCTGGGATCTGGAAAGTAGGACGCAAGACGATGATCGAAACACGCGACCAGCTTCGTGCGCTCTATGCGCAACCCGGTGAGCGCGCCGTGCGCAAGCAGCTTCCGCGACTCGACGTGCACATGACGCGCTTCATCACGCTGTCGCCCTTCTGCGTGGTCGCCAGTGCCGGGCCGTCGGGTCAATTGCTCGATGCCTCGCCGCGCGGCGGTGCGCCGGGCTTCGCCAAGGTCACCGACCCCTCCACCGTGCTGCTGCCCGACTCCGGCGGCAACAACCGGCTCGACACGCTGGAGAACCTGCTGGCCGATCCCCGCATCGGCCTGCTCTTCGTCATCCCGGGCTTCGAGGAAACGCTGCGCATCAACGGCACCGCGCGCCTGCGTGACGAGGCCGCGTTCGTCGACCGCTTCGCGGCGGAACGCCAGCGTCCCAAGCTGGTGATCGAGGTCCATGTCGAGGAGGCGTACCTGCACTGCGCGAAGGCCTTCATGCGTTCGCAGCTGTGGCAGCCGGCCGACTGGCCCGCACGCGACCTGCTGCCCTCGCTCAACCAGATGCTGCACGACCAGCTCGGCATGGCCGAGGCACCGGAACCCGCGGCCGACATGGCGGTGCGCTACCGCCAGCAACTGGCCGAAGAGCAGACGCCTTCGCGCTAGACGCGGCGCCCCCGAACAACAACGAAAGAGACAACATGCTGCTGACCCCCGACCAGGAAGCCATCCGCGACGCGGTGCGTGAGTTTGCGCAGAAGGAACTGTGGCCGCATGCCCCCGCGTGGGACCGCGAGCACAGCTTCCCGAAGGCGGCCCACCAGGGCCTGGCCGAACTCGGCGCCTACGGCATCTGCGTGCCGGAGGAAGACGGCGGCGCCGGGCTCGACTACCTCACGCTCGCGCTGGTGCTGGAGGAGATCGCGGCCGGCGACGGCGGCACCAGCACGGCGATCAGCGTGACCAACTGCCCGGTCAACGCGATCCTCATGCGCTACGGCAACGCCGCGCAGAAAAAGCAGTGGCTCTGGCCGCTGGCGCAGGGCCGGATGCTCGGCGCCTTCTGCCTGACCGAGCCGCAGGCCGGCAGCGACGCGTCGAGCCTGCGCACCACCGCACGCAAGGACGGCGACGCCTACGTGATCGACGGCGTCAAGCAGTTCATCACCAGCGGCAAGAACGGCCAGGTCGCGATCGTCATCGCCGTCACCGACAAGGGCGCCGGCAAGCGCGGCATGAGCGCCTTCCTGGTGCCGACCGATGCGCCGGGCTACAACGTCGCACGTCTCGAAGACAAGCTCGGCCAGCACAGCAGCGACACGGCGCAGATCAACTTCGACGGCTGCCGCATCCCGGCCGAGAACCTGATCGGGGCCGAAGGCGAGGGCTACAAGATCGCGCTCGGCGCGCTCGAAGGCGGCCGCATCGGCATCGCGGCGCAGAGCGTGGGCATGGCGCGCAGCGCCTTCGACGTGGCGCTGGCCTATGCCAAGGAGCGTCAGGCGTTCGGTGGATCGATCTTCGACCAGCAGGCGGTCGGCTTCCGCCTGGCCGAATGCGCCACGCAGCTCGAGGCCGCGCGCCAGCTCATCTGGCATGCCGCCGCCCTGCGCGACGCCGGCCGGCCCTGCCTGAAGGAAGCCGCGATGGCCAAGCTCTTCGCCAGCGAGATGGCCGAGAAGGTCTGCAGCGCCGCCATCCAGACGCTCGGCGGCTACGGCTACGTCAATGACTTTCCGCTGGAGCGCATCTACCGCGACGTGCGCGTGTGCCAGATCTACGAAGGAACCTCGGACATCCAGAAGCTGCTCATTCAGCGCGCGTTGGCGTAGGGCCTGTTCACGCTATTTCCGGAGTTGCGAAGGCATGCCCAGGCCGGCCAATCAAGGCGCGTGACGCCGCATGTGCGTCGGCACATGCAAGGAGCGCAACGCCGAGTGGCCGGCCTGGGCATGCCTTCCCTTCGGGTTGCCCGGTGCAGGGGCCGTCTGCGGCGTTGCCCGCGCTTGCAAGGCTTCAGCCTTGCTGCGCCCGGCCGCCTTGCATCCAGCCCCTGCGCCGGGCAACGCAATCTCCGGAAATAGCGTGAACAGGCCCTAGACGTACTCCCGGTGATGCCGCCGTCGACGACGAGCTCGGTGCCGGTCACGTAGGCCGCCGCGTCGGAGGCCAGGAAGGCGCAGGCATGCGCGACGTCCCAGGCCGTGCCCATGCGGCCCATCGGCACCTGCCGCGCGCGGGCGGCACGCGCATCGTCGAGGCCGCTGTCCGAGAACATCTTCGCCACCGTGGTCGCGATGCGCGGCGTGTCGATCAGCCCCGGCACCACCGTGTTGGCGCGGATGCCATGCGGCGCGTACTGCTGCGCCACCATGCGGGTGAACTGCGTGACGGCCGCCTTGGTCACGCTGTAGGCCAGATGCGGGTAGCCGATGTAGCGCATGCCGGCCACCGACGAGATCGCGATCAGCGCGCCGCGACCGCGCGCCACCATGCCCGGCAGCACCTGCTGCGAACACAGCAGCAGGCTGCGCACGTTCACGGCGTGGATGCGGTCGAAGTCCTCGGCGTTCGTTTCCATCGGGCCGCCGGTCTGGCCGATGCCGACGTTGTGGTGCAGCACGTCGATGCCGCCGAAGCGCGCGCGAGCTTCGGTGAAGAGCCGCTCGACATCCGCCGGCTGCGCCACGTCGCCGACGAAGGTGGCCGCCTCGCCGCCCTCCGCGTGGATCAGCGCGGTGGTCTCTTCGGCCGAGGCGGCGTCGCGGTCGGCCACGCACACGCGTGCGCCCTGGCGCGCATAGATGACGCAGGACGCGCGGCCGATGCTCCAGCCCGGGCCGGCCGAGCCGCCGCCGGCGACGAACACGACCCGGCCGCTCAGGTCGAGCGGCAGCGCCGGAGGGCGCCCAGCGCTCATGCCTTCCCGCCTTCGCCCACGTACGGGATCGCATGCTCCACCGTGTCCCAGATGAAGCGGCCCGACGGGCTCTGCTGCTCCTCGACGATGTGTGCCACCAGGCCGGCCGCGCGCGAGATCACGGCGAAGCCGCGCATCACATTCGTCGGCACACCGATCTCGCCCAGCAGCGCGGCCACGGCGCCGGTGGCGTTGATGGTGATGGGCCGCCCGGCCACGTCGTCCACCGCCTTCGACAGCGTCTCCAGCGCGCGGATCTTGTCGCCGGCCAGTTCGCTTTCGGCGCGGCCCAGCTCGAGCAGCTTGTAGGCGCGCGGGTCGACCGGCTTGTGCAGGTGGTGGCCGAAGCCGGGCATGGCGCTCTTCGTGGCCTTGTGCTCGCGCGCGATCGCCAGCGCTTCAGAGTCCGGGGCGGCCGCGGCGATGATGCGGTCGAGCAGGCGCGAGCAGTTCTCCATCGTGCCCACGAAGGAGCTGCCCACCGCCAGCAGGCCGGCCGACACGGCGCCCTGCAGGTTCTCCGGCGCGCTCATGTAGATGAGCCGCGTGGCGATGGCGCTGGGCGTGAGGCCGTGCTCCATCAGCACGATCAGCACCACGTCGGTGATGCGCAGGTCGACCGGGCGCGGCGTGCGGCCGAGGATCTGCATCAGCATCACTTCGGTGAAGGTGCGCTTGCCCATCAGGTCCTCGACCAGGTCGGCGTCGCGGTAGTGCAGGCTGGTCAGCGTGTGCGTGCACAGGCGGGTGACGGGCGGGTTCGTTGGCGATGCCATGGGGATGTCTCCGTGTTCGTTGGAATGGGGTCAGGCGGCGGCGAGGGCTTGCTCGCGCACCGCGGTCTTGAGCACCTTGCCGACGGGCGAGCGCGGCAGGCTGTCGTGGAAGTGCACGCGCTTGGGCGTCTGCACCGGGCCGAGCCGCTCGCGCACGAAGGCGATCAGCTCGGCCTCCGTTGCCTGCTGGCCGGGGCGCAGCTGCACCGCGGCCTGCACCGCCTCGCCCCACTTGTCGTCGGGGATGCCGAACACCGCGCACTCGTGCACCGCCGGGTGTTGGCCCAGCGCGTTTTCGACGTCGACGGGGTAGACGTTGAAGCCGCCGGTGATCACCATGTCCTTGAGCCGGTCCTTGAGGTAGAGGTAGCCGCGCGCGTCGATCAGGCCGCGGTCGCCGGTGTGCAGCCAACCGTCGACCAGCGTCTCGGCGGTCTTCTCGGGCAGGCGCCAGTAGCCGGTCATGACGAGGTCGCCGCGCGCCACCACTTCGCCCACCTCGCCGGTCGGCAGCAGGCGGCCGTCGGGCGACATCACGGCCACGTCGCTGAACCAGGCGGTGCGGCCGACCGCGGCCCAGTTGCGCTCGTCCTCGAAGTCCTCGGGGCGCATCACGGTGAGGATCTGCGGCGCCTCGGTCTGGCCGTAGGTGGTGCCCAGGACCGGGCCGAAGAAGGCGCGCACCTCGCGGATCTTTTCCGGCGGCATCGGCGCGCCGCCGTAGATCAGCCGGCGCAGTTGCGGGAAGTCGGCGCGGTTCGCGCCCGGCAGCGCCATCAGCATGTAGACCAGCGTCGGCGGCATGAAGCACACGGTGCCGCCGCGTTCGCGGAATGCCGTGCGCACCGCCTCGGCGCCGGCCTCGGCCAGCACCACATGGCAGCCGCCCTGCGCGAGGATCGGCACGATGTAGGTCGACGTGCCGTGCGTGATCGGCGCGGCCACGATGTAGCGCTCGTGCTCGTCGAAGCCCCACGCATGGATCTGGTTGGCGATGTTCGCCATCCAGGCCCGATAAGGCTGCATCACGCCCTTGGGCGCACCGGTGGTGCCGCCGGTGAACTTGATGGCCTGCGTGGCGTCGTCGGGCAGCGTGAACGCCGGTCGCGCCGCGCCGGCATGGCGCGCCACCAGGCCGGCCACCGTGTGCGTGCCCTCGCCGGCCGGGCCGTGGGTGTGGATGCGCTCGCCGGGTGCACCGTCGAGCAGCCCGGCGCAGTCGCCGTCGAGCACCAGGATGGACGGCGCGGTCGCGTCGACGATGCGGCGGATCTCGGGCCGCGTGCTCTTGGGGTTGAGTGGCACCCACACCTTGCCGCAGGCCAGCACCGCGAGCAGCGCCGTGATGTGCTCGGCACTGTTCTTCGCGCAGATGCCCACGCGGCTCTGTGGCGTGGGGTCGATGGCGACGAAGGCCGCCGCCAGCGCCGCGACGCGCGCGGCGAGCGTGTCGTAGCGCGTCGTGCCCTCGGGGGCGTCGATGGCGATGCGCTCGGGCCAGCGCTCGGCGGCGCGCCAGAAAAAATCGATTGGGTACATGGGCGAGGGAGCTCCTGGTGATGGGGTGCGGGTGGCCTTATTCGGCCTTGGCGCCGGAGGTCTTCACGACCTCGCGCCAGCGCTGGGTCTCGGCCGCGGCGAAGCTGCGCATCTGCTCGGGCGTGCCGGGCTCGGGCGAAGCCGCCAGGTCCTGGAAGCGCTGGCGCAGCTCGGGCGCCGCCAGCACCTTGTTCAGCTCGGCGTTGAGCCGGTCGATGATGGGCTTGGGCGTGCCGGCGGGCGCGGCCAGGCCGAACCACGACTGCACGTCAAAGCCGGGGAAGCCCGACTCCGCCACCGTGGGCACGTCGGGCAGCAGCGGCGAGCGCTTGGCGCTCGTGATGGCGATCGCGCGCAGCCGCCCGCCCTGCACATGCGGCAGTGCCGAGGGCGTGTTGTCGAACATCGACTGCACCTGGCCGCCCAGCAGGTCGGTCACGGCCGGGGCGCTGCCGCGGTAGGGCACATGCAGCATGTTCAGGTGGGTCTGCATCTTGAACATCTCGCCCGACAGGTGGATCGACGAGCCGCTGCCCGACGACGCGAAGGTGATGCCGTCCTTCGAGGCCTTGGCGAAGCGCACGTAGTCGGCAATGCTCTTGATCGGCAGGTTGTTGTTGACCACCAGGATGTTCGGGATCTTGGCGATCAGGCCGATCGGCTCGAAGTCCTTCTGCGGGTCGTAGCCCAGCTTCGCGTACAGCGACGCGTTGATGGTGTTGGCGATGGTGAAGACATACAGCGTGTAGCCGTCGGGCGGCGACTTCGCCACCACCTCGGCGCCCACGTTGCTGTTGGCGCCGGCGCGGTTGTCCACCACCACGGGCTGGCCGAGCCGCTCGCCCAGCTTCACGGCCACCAGGCGCGCGATCACGTCGGTGGCGCCGCCGGCGGCATAGCCGACCACCAGCTTGATGGGCCGGCTCGGCCAGGCGTCGGGCTGGGCGTGCAGCGGCAGGGCGGTGGCGCCGGCGATGCCGGCGGCGAGGGCCAGCAGATGCCGGCGCGAGAGGGGGCCTTCGAGGCGCATGGCGATGTCTCCTTTTTGGGTATCGAGGATGTCCCGGGGCGTCGGCACGGTGGCCCTGCGGCACACTGGCGACGACCTCGTCGACGCCCAAATTCTTCGCCATGACCGCGCGCACCTCCACTTCAAACGTTCGTTCAGCGGACGTTTTACGTTCGGCGGCCACGGAAGACGATGCCGGCAGCCGCACCTTGCGCCGTGGCCTGCAGCTGCTCGACGCGGTGCTGGCGGGCGGCCGCGACGGCGTGCGCGTGGTCGACCTGTGCCGCGCGGCCGGGCTCGAACGCGCCACCGTCTACCGCCTGCTGTCGACCCTGATGGAGACCGGCTACGTGGCGCAGCACGGGCGCTTCCGCTACGTGCCGGGCCCGCGCGTGGCGGCCCTGGCCCCGGCCGACGCGCTGCCCAACATGGCGGTGCGGCTGCAGCCGGTGCTGGCCCGCATCAGCGCGGCCTGCGGCGATGCGGCTTTCGCGGTGGTGCGCGAGGGGCCGCTGTCGCACTGCATCGCCCGGCAGGTGGGCACGCACCCGGTGCAGGTGCTGGTCATCCAGGTCGGCACGCAGCAGCCGCTGGGCGTCGGGGCCGCCGGACTGGCGCTGCTGGCCGCGCTGCCCGATGCGGAGGTCGCGAACATCATTGCGGCCAACGCGCCCCGGCTGCATGCCTATGGCGGCATGACGCCCGAGCGCATGCAGATCCTGGTGCGTGCCACACGGGAGCGTGGCTGGTCGGTCATCGGCAACCATGCGACCCGCGGCGTGCTCGCGGCGGGCATGGCGGTGCGCAACGCCGGCGGCGAGCCGGTGGCGGCCATCAGCGTGGCGTCGACCCTGCCGCGCATGCCGCGCGAGCGTCAGCAGCTCATCGCGCGGACCATCCGCGAGAGCCTCGCCGAACTGCTTCCGGACGGCGCATGAGAGGCCCCGGCACACGCTTTCGGGCGGCCGTGCCGCCGCTGGTGTTCCAATGGAGGCTTCGATGAGCACCAAACCACTCTCCGGCCCCTGCCCCTGCGGACGCACCGACCAGCGTGCGCGCCCGCTCCAGTACGCGCTGTGCTGCGGACGCTATCTCGAGGATTTCGCGGGCACGCCGGCCCCCGATGCCGAGTCGCTGATGCGCTCCCGCTACACCGCCTTCGTGCGCGAGCAGGCCGACTACCTGCTGGCCACCTGGCATGCGTCGACCCGGCCGGCCGCGCTGACCTTCGAGCCCGGCACCAAGTGGCTCGGCCTGGACGTGCGCTCGCGCTCGGTGCTCGACGCCGACCATGCACGGGTCGAGTTCGTCGCCCGCCAGCGCGATGCCTCAGGCACCGCCAGCCGGCTGCACGAGCGCAGCAACTTCCAGCGCGAGCCCGATGGCGAGCTGCAGCGCTGGTACTACGTCGACGGCGAAGCCGGGTAGGGTAGGACGACGGCGCGGCATTGTCTCGAGGAGAGAGACACCGGGTTCCTTTCGGCGTATTTATCCGCCTGCGGCGCCGCGGCACACTGGCCGCTTTCCGGCCGTCCGACGACACAGGAGCTGCCCCATGCCATCCGCACCCCCGGCGAATCGGTCCTTTCCCCGCGCGTGGCCGGGGCTTGCCTGGCTGCTGGCCGGCGCCCTGGCCTGGGCGGTGGCCGGCCCCGCGCAGGCGCAGGCGCAGGCCACGGCCCAGGCCTGGCTGACCAGCTTCTCGAACGCCGCGCCCGGCCCGGTGCCCGCATCCTGGCACTTCACCACCCTGCCGAACAAGAACCCGACCAGCTTCGAGGTGGTGCGGCAGGACGGCAAGTCGGTGCTCAAGGTGCAGGCCGACGATTCCTACGGCAACCTGGTGCATCCGGTGCGTGTGGCGCTGGACGGCGCTGCGTCGCTCGCCTGGCGCTGGCGCGTCGAGCGCTTCGTCGAAGGCACCGACCTGCGCAGCCGCAGCGGCGACGACGGCGCGGCCAAGCTGTGCGTCTTCTTCGCGCTGCCGACCGACCGGCTGCCCTTCGGCGAGCGCACCCGGCTGGCACTGGCGCGTTCGGCCACCGGCGAGGACGTGCCGAGCGAAACGCTGTGCTACGTGTGGGACGCGAAGGAGGCGAAGAGCACGCTGCTGCCGAACGCCTTCACCCGGCGCATCCGCATGCTGGTGCTCGAGTCGGGCCCGGCCGGTGCCGGCATCGACAGCTGGCGCGGCGAGCGCCGCAACCTGCTGGCCGACTACCAGCGCGCCTTCGGCGACGAAGCCGGCGGCCTGCAGCCCGACATCGTCGGTGTCGCCATCTCTGCCGACGCCGACAACACCGAAGGGCACGGTCTCGCCTTCTTCTCCGATGTGGAAATGCAGGGCGCGCCGGCCGTGCCGCAGATGCAGGCGACGCACGCGCCCTGAAATGAAACCACCCCCGATGCGGCGCACTGCGTGTCGTCGCCCCGTGCGCCGGCCGGAGTCCGGCGCCCTTCGGGACCGTCCAAGTCTGCGCGGGCAGACTTGGAGCCGCGGCCCTCAGCCCCTCAAGGGGGCGCACCCGGCGGCCTGGCAGAGCCAGTTCCGCGGGTGCCCTGGCCTCGGGCGTGCCGTTTCATCGGCTACCGGAGAACCTTGCCCGTTGCCACGTCGAGCACGCTGCCGTCGACCAGGCTCACGCGGTAGATCTCGCGCGTCACGTTGCCCGAGAAGGCCAGCTCGACGATCGACACGTTGCGGAAGGTGGTGTCGATGCCGTTGGGCAGCACGGTGTTGAACTTGGCCGCGACCTGGTTCATCGACGCCTGCAGCGCCGGCGTGAACGGCGTCATGCTGTAGACCAGCGTGTTGTGCGGGTTGTGCGAACGCAGTTCCTTGCCGTCCTTCACCACGTTCACGCCGCTCACGCCCACCGTCTTCACCAGATCCTTGCCGGCGTCGCCCATCTTGGCGTAGACGGGACCGGTCACGCGCGGCAGCGGGCCGTCGCGCAGCGGCGCCATGGCGGCCGTGGTCACGGTGTTGTAGGCCATCAGGGACTCGAAGCCAGGGCCGGTCTTGACGATGCCGAGGTCGAGCCACCACGGGCGGCCCGCGTCCTTGGCGGCCTCGGTCGTGTAGAAGTTCTTCAACGTGAGCTGGATCGGCGCGGGCGGCTTGGGCAGGGCCTTGAGCATCTTCTGCGGCGTCGTCGGGTCGGCGCTGTGGATGTGCACCACCGTCACGTGCGGGATGTTGACGTTCTGCGCCTCGGTCTGCAGGCCCAGGCGCACCAGGTCTTGCCGCAAGGCCGGGTACACGCGTGCGTCGAGCACGTCGTTCACGTCCTTCGGCAGCGTGTAGACCACGCCGTAGGTGGCGGTGTGGGCGCGGAAATCGGGCTGGCCGATGGCGCTGTTGTCGATGGCGGGCGCCGAGGGGCCGGTGGTCCCGCAGGCCGTCAGGAACGAGCCGACGATGGCGGTGAGGACCAGGGGTCGAAGGGTGCGGATCATGGCAACTCCAGTTTGCAGGGGACAAGGTGGCGCAATGCCACCGACGACACAGGCCGGCCCGGGCGAATTCCCGTGCCGACGGGGAACGTGGGCGTTCAGTCCGGCAGGGCCGGCAAAGCGGTCGATGGCGGGGCCGCGATGACCGCGGCGTCGCTGCGGTCCTTGAGCTGCACGCCGGTGAGCTGCAGGCGCCGCGCCTCCTGCGCCAGCCACCAGAAGCGGCCGGCGGCGGCCGCGGGCGAGAGGCCTTCGGGTCGGATGTTCGAGATGCAGTTGCGCTCGGCGTCGTGGCGTCCGACGGCGGGCTTCCAGGTGAGGTACAGGCCCAGGCTGTCGGGTGAGCTGAGGCCCGGGCGCTCGCCGATCAACATCGCGACCAGGCGGGCGCCGAGCAGCGCGCCCGCTTCGTCGGCCAGCGCGACGCGCGCCTGCTGCGCGATCACGACCGGGCCGAGCGTCCAGCCCGCGGGCAGGCCGGCGCGGATGGCGGTGACCATGGCGTGCGCGTTGCGCTCGACCGCCAGCGACGAGAGCCCGTCGCCGATGACCAGCAGCAGGTCGCAACCCGCCGTGGGGCTCGGGCCGGCCGCGTCGCGCAGCCGCTGCGCACTGGCGTCGTCGAGCCGGCGGCCGAGGTCGGGGCGCAGCAGGTAGCTGGCGCGGTCCACGGCGGCGCTGTGCACCTGCAGCGTGGGCAGGCCGTCGGCGGCCAGTGCGTCGGCCAGCGCCTGTGTGTCGAGCTGCACATGCACCGCGTCGCGCGCCTGGGCATGCGCGAAGCCGAATCGCAGCAGCTCGGCGGTGGGCATGCTCGACCCCGCGCGACCGAGCGCGAGGCGGGCCGCGGTGTAGGCGCGCAGATCGTCCCAGGGGTCGGGCGTACTCATGCATTGCTCCCGCCGCCGAGCTGCAATTGACGCAGCTGCTGCAACGCCGGGTGCTGCGGCGTCACGCTGTGCACGCGGCCCTGTGCGTCGGCCAACTGCATCTGCTGCAGCCAAACCTCGAACTCGGGCGCGCGCTTCAGGCCCAGTACCTCGCGCAGGTAGAGCGCGTCGTGGAAGGACGTGCTCTGGTAGTTGAGCATGATGTCGTCGGCCCCCGGCACGCCCATGATGAAGGTCAGGCCTGCGGCGCCTAGCAGCGTCATCAGCGTGTCCATGTCGTCGGAGTCGGCCTCGGCATGGTTGGTGTAGCAGACGTCGCAGCCCAGCGGCAGCCCCATCAGCTTGCCGCAGAAGTGGTCCTCGAGCCCGGCGCGGATGATCTGCTTGCCGTCGTACAGGTACTCCGGCCCGATGAAGCCGACCACCGTGTTCACCAGCAGCGGCCGGAACGCGCGTGCCACCGCATAGGCCCGTGCCTCGCAGGTCTGCTGGTCGACGCCGTGGTGGGCGCCGGCCGACAGCGCGCTGCCCTGGCCGGTCTCGAAGTACATGACGTTGTCGCCCAGCGGCCCGCGCCGCAGCGACAGGGCGGCCTCGTGCGCTTCCTTCAGCACGGCCAGGTTCACACCGAAGCTGGTGTTGGCCTTTTCGGTGCCGGCGACCGACTGGAACACCAGGTCGACCGGCGCACCCTGCTCGATCATCTGCACCGTGTTGGTCACGTGCGTGAGCACGCAGGACTGCGTCGGGATGCCCAGCCTGCCGATCACCTCGTCGAGCATGTGCACCAGCCGCGTGAGCGCCGGCACGCTGTCGCTGGCCGGGTTGATGCCGATCACCGCGTCGCCCGCGCCGTAGAGCAGGCCGTCGACCATCGACGCCGCGATGCCGCGCAGGTCGTCGGTCGGGTGGTTGGGCTGCAGCCGCACCGCCAGGTGGCCGGGCAGGCCGATGGTGTTGCGAAAGCGCGTGACCACCCGGCACTTGCGTGCGACGAGGATCAGGTCCTGGTTGCGCATCAGCTTGCTCACGGCGGCCGCCATCTCGGGGGTGATGCCGGGCGCCACCTGCGCCAGCATCGCGCTGTCGGCCGCGTCGGACAGCAGCCAGTCGCGGAAGTCGCCGACCGTCAGGTGCGCGATGGGCGCGAAGGCGGCGGCGTCGTGCGTGTCGATGATGAGGCGCGTGACCTCGTCGTCTTCGTAGGGCACCAGCGCCTCGTCGAGGAAACGCCGAAGCGGCACGTCGGCCAGCGCCATGCGCGCGGCCATGCGTTCCACCGCCGTCTCGGACGCGACGCCGGCCAGCACGTCGCCCGAACGCGCCGGGGTGGCCTTGGCCATCAGCGTGCGCAGGTCGGCGAAGTGCCAGGTGGTGTCGCCGGCGGCGTGGCGGTAGGGCATGGTGGGTCGGCCTCGGTATGTCTGTCAGGGCGTCAGGCGATGACGAGGCGCTCGCAGGCCTTGCGCAACGCGGCCAGGCCCGCGACCTCGCGCGCCTTGGCGTCGGTCACGACGATGTCGATGTCGGCCGTGCGTGCGTAGGTCACGCGGCTCGCCAGGCCGATCTTGCTGTGATCGGCCAGGATCACGACTTGTTGGGCCTGCTCGGCCATGGCGCGCGCCACCGCGGCCTCGTGGTGCTCGAAGCTCATGGCGCCGTGCCTGGCGTGCAGGCCCACGGGCGACAGCAGCGCCACGTCGACCCGGAAGCGCCGGATGTCCTCCAGCGTGCCTTCGCCGTGCGTGGCCTGGGTCTTCACGTCGATCTGGCCTCCGAGCAGGCGCACGTCGTTGCGCGAACTGCGGGCCTCGTCGGCGCCGGCCAGCTTGAGCGCGATGGTCAGCGAGTTGGTGATGACCGTCATGCCGCTGAGCGTGGCGATCTCCTCGGCCAGCGTCGAGGTGGTGCTGCCGGCATCCAGGAACAGCGTCTGCCCCGGGCGCAGCAGGCCAACGGCGGCCTTGGCGATGGCGCGCTTCTCCTTCTGGCGCGCCACCAGGCGCACCGACAGCGGCGGCTCGGGCTCGGGGCCGGTGGCGACCGCGCCGCCGTGCACGCGGCGCAGTTCGCCGCTGCCTTCGAGCTCGAGCAGGTCGCGCCGCACGGTTTCGCGCGAGACTTCCAGGTCCTGCACGATGCGGTCGACGCTCACCCGCGAGAAGGTCGCCAGCAGGCTGCGGATGCGGAGGAATCGTTCTTCTTGGAGCATGTGAAAAGAGGGGTTGCGGTGTCAGTGCGCCGACGGAACGGGTTGGCGGGTGAGCAGATGCAATAGCAGTGCCATCGTGCCCACCACCGCCATGATGCAGGTGGAGAAGGCGGCCGCCTGCGAGGTGAAGCCGGCTTCGTCCAGCCGCATGACCGTGACGGCGCCCATCGACAGGGACGGTGTGATGAGGAAGATGACGGCCGACAGCGTGACCATCGAGCGCATGAACAGGAACACCGCGATCGCCAGCAGCGTGGTGCGCAGCGCCGGCCAGTGGACGTCGCCCAGCACCCGCGCCACGCCGCCGCCCAGCACGGTGGTGGCGTCGTCGAGGGCGGTGGGCACGGTGCGCATGGCCGTCATCATGCTCACGAAACCTTGTGTGTGGTAGTGGTAGTAGTTGCACAGCGCCAGCAGCAGGGCGCTGCCGTACAGCACGCCCCAGGGCCTGTCGGCCGTGTTGAAGGTGAAGACGTAAGCCAGGCCGAGCACCAGCCCCGGCACCGCCACCGGCAGCGCGCTCAGCAGCCGTGCCGCGCTGGCGGCCCGGCCGGGCAGGCGCTGCACGCCGAAGGCCAGCAGGAACAGCAACGCCGTGCCCACCGCCGCAGCGACGAGCGACACGCCGATCGACGTCCACAGCGGCGCATAGCCGCCGGCGATGTCGATGTCGTAGTGCTTGAGCGTGAGGTCGAGCCGGTAGGGCCACAGGCGGATGAAGCTGGCGACGATCACCGTGAGCACCACCGCGTAGATGGAACCCACGATGACGAGCGAGGCGGCGAAGAACGCGCCGTCGCGGCCCGCGTGGGGTCGGGGTGTCGGCGGCAGGGCCGATTCCGCGCCCAGCCCGGCCTGGCGCTGCGCCGCCAGGTGTTCGATGAAGACCGACAGCGCGGCCGGCACTAGCAGCACGATGCCGATCACCGCGCCCATGCCGAACTTCATCTGGCCGCTGACCTGGTTGTAGATCTCGGTGGCCAGCACCTGGAAATTGCCGCCGATGACCACCGCATTGCCGAAGTCGGTGATGGTCACGGTGAAGACGACGAAGCCCGCGCTCAGCAGGCCGTAGCGCACGCCCGGCAGGGTGATGTCGACAAACTGCCGCCACGGCGTGGCCCCCAGCACCTCGGCCGCGTCGTACTGGCGCGCGTCGCCGTGGCGCAGCGCGGTGCGCAGGATGAGCACCGCCTGCGGCAGTGCGTAGAGCACGTCGGCGATCAGCAGGCCCCAGAAGCCGTAGATCTCGGGCCGGATGCCGAGCGCCTTGCCGACCACGCCGTTGCGCCCCAGCAGGAAGATCAGCCCCAGGCCGAGCACCAGCGAGGGCGCCAGCACCGGCAGCGTCATGCCGATGGCCGTGAAGCTGCGGCCGGGCATGCGCGTGCGCTCGATGCCGTAGGCCACGACGAAGGCCAGCAGCAGCGTGACGCCCGTGGTCGACACGCCCAGCAGCAGGCTGTTGAAGAGCGCACGCCACACGCCAGGTGTGTCGAGCAGCGCGGCGTAGTTGCCCAGGCCGATACCGCCCGTGCCGTCCTGCACCAGGCTGCGCCAGGCGATGCCGAGCATCGGTATGCCGAAGAACATGACGAGCGCGGCCAGCGGCAGCCACAGGCAGGCGCGTAGCAGCCAGCGATCGGCCGCGTGCATCGGCAGGGCGGGCGCCCTCATGCCGTCACCCAGCTGCAGTCGGCCGCGCCGATGGCAAGCGACACCCGCTGGCCGACGGACAGTGGCATGGCGCTGCTGGTTTCGGCCAGCAGCGCCTGGTCGCCCCAGCGCACCCGCACGCGCTGGATGCTGCCGAGAAAGCCGATGTCGGTCACTTCGCCGCGCGCGCCGGCAGCGGGCTCGAGGCGAATGCGCTCGGGCCGGATGCACAGCAGCGCACCGGCCGCATCGATGTCGGCGGGCAGCGGCGGCAGCACGGGCACCAGCGCGCTGGCGAGCGCGGCCGGCAGCAGGTTGCTGTGGCCCATGAAGTCGGCCACGAAGCGGGTGCGCGGGCGCAGGTAGAGGTCCTGCGGCGAGCCCTGCTGTTCGATGCGCCCCTGGTTCATGCAGACGATGGTGTCGGCCATCGACATGGCCTCTTCCTGGTCGTGCGTGACCATCAGCGTCGGGATGCCCAGGCCGCGCTGCACCTCGCGCAGTTCGCGCCGAAGGTCGGCGCGTACCCGTGCGTCGAGCGCCGACAGCGGCTCGTCGAGCAGCAGCAGCGAGGGGTTGACGGCCAGCGCCCGCGCGATGGCTACGCGTTGCTGCTGGCCGCCCGAGAGCTCGCCGGGAAAGCGCGCGCCGAAGCTCGGCAGCTTGACCATGTCGAGCAGTTCGGCCACGCGCTTGTCGACGGTCGCTGCCGCCTCGCCGCGGATGCGCAGGCCGTAGCCCACGTTCTGCGCCACCGTCATGTGCGGGAACAGCGAGTAGGACTGGAACACGATGCCGAAGCCGCGCTCGCGCGCCGGCATCTGCGCCAGGTCGCGGCCGTTGAGCGACACGCTGCCGCCGTCGGCCGCCATCAGCCCCGCGATGATGCGCAGCAGCGTGGTCTTGCCGCAGCCGCTGGGGCCCAGCAGGCAGACGAATTCCGCGCCCCCCACGTCGAGTTCGATGCGCTCCAGCGCGGACTGGCCGCCGAAGCTCTTGTGAAGGTTCCTGATCTGCAAGGCCATGCTGTCTCTACCGGTCTGTGTCGTCTGTCGTTGAATCGCTGGGGGCTGCGCCATGGCCTCAGGTGACGAGCCCCATCTCGGGGTCGCTGATGCCATCGGCGCCGGTTTCCACGCGGCCGGCAAAGCGGCGCAGGAAGCTGCCGCCCGCGTCGACGTTCGCGCTCACGCTGAAGTCGTACCAGTGCTTGCTGTAGCTCAGGTCCCACTGCTGCACCAGCAACTGGCCGGGCGCCAGCGCGAAGCTCCACGGGCCGTCCGTGCGGTAGGCGCTGGGCGTGACGGTGACCGTGCAGCTGATGTTGCCGAGGTTCTGCATCTCCAGGTGCACGTCGCCGTTGGCGGTGTCGTAGCAGACCCGGATCTCGGGCAGTCCGGCCCCGCCCGCGAGCGAGGCCGGCAGCTTGCCGCGAAAGCGCCGGAAGTAGCCGTTCGGCCCGAACACCGACAGGTCGTAGCCGCCGTCCGCGGCGGGCGCCCAGCTGTCGTTGAGCAGCTTGCCGGGCTCGACCGTGTAGCGGCGCGGCACCTTGTCGAGCGCGAGGTGGTTGTAGACGTGGTAGACGGCGCCGACCCGGCCCGTGTTGCCGAACACCAGCCAGAACTTCTTGCGCTCGACGTCGGGCCGGCCGCTGGTGTGCAGCTCGTACGGCAGCGCGCGCGAGTAGCGAACGCCGGTCGCCTGCACCGGCATCGTGCCGGTGCCCGCTGCCGGTGCCGTCGGCGTCGGATAGAGCAGCTGCTGCGCGATGGCCGCGTCGGCGGCGGCGCTGGTGATGGTCGGCAGCGTCGGCAATGCGGCGTTGGGCGTCGCGAAGTTGAAGCAGGTGGTCAGGTCGCCGCTGACCGAGCGGCGCCAGGCGCTGATGTTGGGCTCCACCACGCCGAAGCGCGCTTCCAGGAATCGGATCACCGAGGTGTGGTCGGACACCTGGGAGTTGACCCAGCCGCCGCGGCTCCACGGCGACACCACGTACATCGGCACGCGCCAGCCCATGCCGTAGGGCGAACCGAGGTAGGGGGCCTTCAGGTCGTTGCGCTCGCCCAGCGTCGACACCGTGCTCATGCCGGCGTCGGTGCCGTCCGCGTTGCGCGAAGGAATGGCCGGCGGCGGCATGTGGTCGAAGTAGCCGTCGTTCTCGTCGAACATCAGGAAGAGCACCGTCTTGCTCCAGACGGCCGGGTCGGAGGTCAGCGCATCCAGCACGCGCTCGGTGTATTCGGCGCCCCACAGCGGCGAGGACGGTCCGGGGTGCTCGGAGTACTTGGCCGGCGCGACGATCCAGCTCACCTGCGGCAGGCGGTCGTTCTTCACGTCGTCCGCGAGGGCGTCCAGGTCGCGCGTCGACAGCGCGCGCGTCTTGAGCGACACCTGCGCGGCGGTCGGCGCGGTGGCGTAGTAGGCCTCGCGGTAGGTGGTGAAGCCCTCGAGCGGGTTGTCGGTGAAGTTGTCGGCCATGTCCTGGTAGATCTGCCAGCTCACGCCGGCCGCCTCCAGGCGCTCGGGGTAGGTCGTCCAGCTGTAGCCGGGCGCGTTCGCGAGGTCGTCGTTCGTGTTGTCGATGGCCGGGCCGCCGCCCTGGCCCAGCGGGTCGTTGCTGCCGGTCCAGAGGAACAGCCGGTTCGAGTTGGTGCCGGTCAGTTCGCTGCAGTGGTAGGCGTCGCACACCGTGAAGGCATCGGCCAGCGCGAACTGGAAAGGCATGTCGCTTTCCTGGTAGTAGCCCAGCGCGCGCGCGGTCTTGGCCGCGACCCACTGGTTCATCTGGCCGCCGTTCCAGGCCTGCTGGCCGTCGGGCCAGCTGTGCGCCATCGCGGTGGTGCGTTGTGCGCTGGTGCTGGTCGTGTCGTAGTGGAAGGGCAGGTGCGTGCCGGTGCCCGAGGTCGCGGGCTGGTACCAGACCGGCTTGCCGTTGGCGAGCGGCACGGGGAAACGATCACCGAAGCCGCGTACGCCGCGCAGCGTGCCGAAGTAGTGGTCGAAGGCGCGGTTCTCCTGCATGAGGATCACGACGTGCTTGACGTCGCTGATCGTGCCGGTGTCCTGCGCGGCAGGGATGGCGAGTGCGCGGCGGATGCTCGGTGGCAACAGGCCGAGGGCCGCCGTGGCGCCCGCGGCGGTGGCTGCGCCGCGCAGGAAGCCGCGGCGGCTGCTGGATACGGAGTCTTGGCTCATGGGCATGTCTCAGGGGGCGCAGCGCACCGTCTCGGGACGGCGCGCGGGGGTGGGGGACGAGGCTTCGCCGCCGGGCGGCGTGAGCGCCGAGGCGGGCGGCCCGGCGGTCGCCGGGTCGTTGGGCGTGACCATGACGGTGGAAGATCCGCTGCCGCTGCTATCGCTGCTGCTGCTGCTGCTGCCGCCGCCGCCACCGCAGGCGCTCAGCACCGCGGCAAGGGCCAGTGCGACGGCAAGCCGCAGGGGCCTGCCCGCCGGGCGGGCGGTCGTCTCGAAAGATGTGATGTGCACGGTCGCCTCCTTCAGGGAACCAGCGTCGTGAGCGACGTGCCGGAGCGGCCGATCGACTCGACTTCCGCGTTCGTCAGTGCGCGGTTCCAGGTGCTGAACTCGCCGAAGTCGAAGCGGCCACCGATGGTGTTGCTGGCGTTGCCGTTGCGGTAGTTCGGGCCATAGCCACCGTCGCCGTCCTCGTTCAGCGAGAAGCCGTTGCCCAGGCCGTTGAGCGCCGCGACGAAGGCGCTGGTCAGCACGGCGGAACTGCTCTGCATGCCGTACACCGGGTCGTAGGCGTGGTAGGTGACTTTCAGGTTCGGCACGTCCACCGCCATTGCCACGTACACCCAGGTGTTCGCGCTGAAGCTCAGGTCCTTGTCGCCGAGCCGCCCGCCGCCGCGGCCGATGTTGAAGCGGATCGCACTGCCGTACTGGCCCAGGGCGATGCCGGCGTTGTTGCCGCTGCCCCAGTTCTTGTTCGACACGATGGGCATGCCCGAGCGCGTCGCGTCGGAGCGGAACCAGAAGCCGAAGGTGAAGGGCGCGCTGGTGCTGGTGACCTGGCTGGTCGGGATGCGGTAGCCCCCGTCGCAGGCACTGCACACGGTCGGGCCGGCATAGCTGGTCGAGGCCAACGCGGTGTCGGTGCCGGCGAACGGACCCTCGCCCGCGGCGGTGTACACCGGTGCCGCGCCGCTGACCCAGGGCGTGAAGGCCTGCGTGCCGCCGATGCGGTCGACCAGCGTCGTCTTCAGCGTGAACAGGTGCGTGATGCCGTTCGCCACGCTCGCCAGCAGCGAGATGGGCTTGACATAGTTCAGCGTGGCGCGCAGCGACACCGGCACCTGGTCGGCGACCACCGTGTAGTCGTAGCTGAAGTAACCGCTGGCGGCCGGTGCCATGGTCGTGTCTTCGAAGGCCAGGGCATTGCCCGGCAGCGTGGCCACTGCGACGCCATCGCGCAGCACCGTGATGGCGGCGGGCGTCGCGGGCAAGGTCCAGTTCAATTGGATGCCGGTCTGCTTCGCGTTGGTCGTCGCGGCGAGCTGGCGCACGGCCGCCGCGCCGATCAGCGGGCTGCCGTCCATCCCGTACTGCGTGGCGGCGGGGCGGGCCGACAGGTGGGTGAGTACCGTCGGCGTGACGTCGGTGGCCGCCGCGTAGGCATACCAGGGTGCGATGTCGGTCGGCAGGCCGGCCGGCAGCGCCGGTGACAGATTGGCCGGCTTGTCGAGTGCGATGACCGTCGCGAGATTGGACGGGACCGGAATGCCGTCGGCCACACCGGTGGCGCCCAGGCCATGCGTGGTGGTGACGATCACCAGCCAGTCCTCGTTCCGGTGCGCGGCGCGGCGCTTGGCCAGCGACGCCTTCAGCAGCGCAACCTGGCGGTCGACTTCGGCCAGTGCGTTCTGATAGTCGGTGCCGTAGCCCGCCACGTCGGCGACCTGGGCCGGGCCCTGGTAGTCCGCCACGATCAGGTCATAGCTGCCGCCCTCGATGGCGGCACCGGCTTCGGACGACACGCAGCTGTCGCTGCCATCGCAGTCCTTGGCCAGGTCGAGGTAGCCCGCGGCCTTGTCGGCGCGCAGCAGTTGCGGCAGGCCGCTCCAGCTGGCGATGGCCGCGGTGCGCGCGCCGGCGTTGCGCTGCTTGAGCATCTTGAAGACGGTGTCGGCCTGGAAGGCCTGGCCTTCGTAGTTCGAGCGGATCTCGTGACGGTCGGCCCAGGCGCCGGTGAGCAGCGTGGCCCACGACGGACCAGCGGTCGCCTGCTGTTGCGTGGGCCTTCCCAGGATGCCGCCGGTATAGGCGGGCAACACGGTGCCGAGCCCCTGCAGGCTGGGCACGCGTGCCTCGGCCATCGCCCGCTGCAGCTCGGTGTAGTGAACGCCGTCGATGCCGATCAACAAGGTCTTGCTCTGTGCCGCAGGGGGGGCAGGGGGCGCGGGGGTGGCCGCGGTCGGTGGGGGCGGCGTGGTCGTCTCGGCAGGCGCGGGATCGCTGCCGACGCCACCGCCGCCGCAGGCGGTCAGCAGGAGCAGCAGGCTCGCGTGCAGCGCGGCACGCGCGATGCGGGATCTTGGTGTTTTCATCGGTGGAGCTCGAGCAACAGAAGGGCGCGCGGGCACGTTGTCGCGACGTGTCCGGCTTCGAATCTGCGGAGGGGCGGTGGGCCGGCCGTCCGCAGGGCGGGATCAGCGGCCGATGTTCTTGGTCCAGGCGCCCAGGATCGCGTCGCGGTCCTTGGCGGACTGGGCGAAGTCCATCTTGTAGAGCACGGTGCTCAGGTCGACCGGCAGGCCGGCGGCCTTGGCGGCCTTCGACTGCGCTGCGCCAGGGATGGTCACCATTTCCTTGTACTTGGTGTACAGCGCCGACGCGCCGGGCGACAGTGTCCAGTCGAGGAAGCGCTGCGCATCGGCCTTGTTCTTCGCCTTGGCCATCAGGCCCGAGGCTTCGAGCTCGTAGCCGGCACCATCGCTCGGGATCACCATCTTGACGGGGTAGCCTTCCTCGATGGACTGCATGGCGGCGAAGGCCAGCGAGGTGCCGATCGCGAATTCACCCGCGCGCGCCGCCTTGCACGGGCGCGAGCCCGACTTGATGTACTGCGCGACATTGCCGTCGAGCGTCTTCAGGAACTTCCAGCCTTCGTCCGTGCCCTTGGACTGCAGCAGCGCCGCGATCTGCAGGTAGCCGGTGCCCGAGGACACCGGGTTGGGCATCACGACCTCGCCCTTGTAGACCGGGTTGGTCAGGTCCTTCCAGCTGGTGGGCATCGGCAGGCCCTTGGCCTTGAGCACCTCTGTGTTGACGCAGAAGGCGCCCACGTAGCCGGTGGTGGTGAACCACTTGCTGTCGGCGGCCTTGTTGGCGGCGGCCAGCTTGTCGCTGCCCTTGGGCGCATAGGGCTCGAGCAGCGCGGTGATGCGCGGGTCGAGCATGTTGGTCAGGGCCCAGCCCCAGATCACGTCGTGCTGCGGGTTGGCCGACTCGGCCAGGATGCGGGCACCGAGGTCCCCGGTCGACAGGCGAAGCACCTTCACGTCGATGTCGGGCATGTCCTTCTTGGCCGCGGCGACGTAGTCCTTGATTTCATCTTCTTCCAGGGCGGAATAGACGGTGAGGGTGCCGGCGTGGGCGGCGCATGCGAGCAAGGCGGCGACGAGGATCGCGGGACGGAAGCGAGCGGTGGCAGACATGTGAACCTCCTGGGTGCGGTGATCGGAAATGGGGCGGAACGGGTCGGGGCGCTTCACCAATATTGTGCAAATAATTGCGTTTGTGCGAATACTGGTAATTTGCAACAATATCCACAAGCACCATCTATGCCACGATCTTGATCGACAGGCATGACAACTCTTTGACAACCTGCGCCGCTTGCGGCTCACCTCCGACATGCCCTACACCGACCCCCTCTCACTCGCCGGCCGTCTGGCCGATGTCGCTGGCACGCACTCGCTGGGCAGCTTCCGTACCCGCCTGCAGGTCGACCTCAAGGCCGACGCCAGCCCGGTCACCCTGGCCGACCGTGCCGCCGAGGCCGCCATGCGTGCCCTGATCAACGAGGAGGCGCCGACGCACGGCATCCTGGGCGAGGAGCACGGCCGCGAGCGCATCGACGCGGCGCATGTCTGGGTGCTCGACCCGATCGACGGCACCAAGAGCTTCATCACCGGTTCGCCGCTGTGGGGCACGCTCATCGCGCTGGTGCACCAAGGTTCGGTCGATCTCGGACTGATCGACATGCCGGTCCTGGGTGAGCGTTGGATCGGCCGCCCCGGCCGGGGCTCGCACTGCAACGGGCAGCCGGTTCACACCAGCGGCTGCACGGCGCTGGCGCAGGCCCGCGTCCTCACCACGTCGCCCGATGCCTTTGCCCCCGATGAATGGGCCGCCTACGATGCGCTCAGTCGGCGTGCCGCGATGCGCCGTTTCGGTGGCGACTGCTATGGGTATGCGCAGCTCGCGGGCGGCCATGTCGATCTGGTGGCCGAATGCCAGTTGCAGCCCTACGACTACATGGCGCTGGTGGGTGTGGTGGAAGGGGCGGGGGGCGTGATCACCGATTGGCAAGGACGCGCGCTGTCCATCCATTCGAACGGGCGGGTGCTGGCGGCCGCGACCGCGGCGTTGCACCGCGAGGCGCTGTCATGGCTGGCGACCGTGCCGGACATCGCCGCCTGAAAAGGAAAACGGCCCGCGCAGGGCGGGCCGTTGCGCTCAGGCCGAACTCACAGCGCGGTCAGGCCCATGGCCGGATCGCTCACCGACGGCTCGCCGGTCTCGACGCGGCCGGCGAATCGGCGGTAGTAGTTCACGTCGGCGTCGCAGGTGACCTCGAAGTCATACCAGCGGCCGCTCCCGGCGAGCTCCCAGTGCTGTTCCGCCGTGGCGCCGCCGGCGACCGTCGAAACCCACGGGCCATCCTCGCGGTAGGCCTTCGCGCGGATGCTGAACTTGGCCGCGTTCTTGCCCGTGTTCGTCATGCTCAGGTAGACGTTGCCGTTGGTGATGTCGTAGCAGACGCGCACCTCCGGCACCGGCGCGTCGCCCGCGCGCAGCATGTTCAGGTCGCCCTTGAAGTGGCGGTGAAAGCCGTTCGGGCCGAGCACCCACAGGTCGTAGGAGCCGTTGTCGGTCGCGGCGTTCCAGGTGTCGTCCAGTGCCTTGCCGGCCTCCACCATGTAGCGGCGCGGCAACCGATTGAGGTGCAGCTTGTCGTAGACGTGGAACACGGCGGCCTGCCGGCCGGTGTTCGAGAACAGCAGCTGTACCGTGCCG
Source organism: Variovorax sp. J2L1-78 (assembly GCF_030317205.1). Taxonomy (NCBI): domain Bacteria; kingdom Pseudomonadati; phylum Pseudomonadota; class Betaproteobacteria; order Burkholderiales; family Comamonadaceae; genus Variovorax; species Variovorax arabinosiphilus. The sequence continues at coordinate 24,228 of NZ_JASZYB010000005.1, forward strand.
CGCGTGGTATCGACCCGCGCACTGGTGTGCAGTTCGTAAGGCAGCGCTCGCGAGGGGCGGGTACCGGTGGTTTGTGTCGGGCGCACCACGGTGCCGGGCAGTGCGATCTGAGTGAGTGCGTCCTGTGTTGCCCGCAGTGTGTCCGCATCCACCTTCGTCGTACGGCCGGCCAGCTTGGGCAGCACTTCGGTGTTGGGCGTCGCGAAGTTGAAGGCGCTCGTCAGGTCACCGCATACCGCGCGTCGGAACGGACTGATGTTGGGTTCCATCACGTTGAAGCGGGCTTCCAGAAAGCGCACCACCGAAGTGTGGTCGAAGGCCTGCGAATTGACCCAGCCGCCGCGGCTCCACGGCGACACCACGTACATCGGCACCCGCATGCCGGGGCCATAGACGCGACCGTCCGGTGTGTCTTGCTCCGTCGTACCGGGCGGGTGAGGATGTGTGAACCGCTCGAACGCCACTTCGGCTTCCGTCAGCGTGGTTTTGCCGGCGGGCGTGCCGTCGGCATTGAGGGACGGCGCTGCGGGTGAAGGCAGGTGATCGAAGAAGCCATCGTTCTCGTCGAAGTTGACGATCAGCACGGTCTTGCTCCAGACCTCCGGCACGGCGGTCAAAGCGTCGAGCACCTCCTGGGTGTACCAGGCGCCCTGTACCGGGCTGGAGGGACTCGGGTGCTCCGAGTAGGTCGACGGTGCGACGATCCAACTGACATTCGGCAGCTTTCGGTTCAGGACATCCTGCTTGAACGTGCCGAGAAAGCCGCCGTCCGGCATGGTGTTGGCGATGCCCTTGTAGAGCGGGTTGCCAACGTTGTCGGACGCCGGGTCATAGGCGGGCGAAACGACGTTGCCGTCGTGACTCACGGGCTTGCCGGACGCCTCGTTGGCGCGCCGGTACTGCTTGAAGCCACACAGCGAGTTGTCGGTGTAGTTCGACGGCATGTTCTGATAAACGATCCAGCTCACACCGGCCTTCTCGAGGCGCTCGGGGTAGGTGGTCCAGTCGTAGCCGCTGGTCGAGGGCCCGATGTCGTCCCATTCGTTGGTGACCATGGCCACATTGGCGGCCGTGGGGCCGTTGGTCCCGGTCCACAGAAAAGTCCGGTTGCTGTTGGTGCCTGTGTGCATCGCGCAGTGGTAGGCATCGCAAAGCGTGAAGGCGTTGGCAAGGGCGAACTGGAACGGCAGTTCGGCCTCCTTGTAGTACCCCATCGATTGCGTGAAGGGCGCCTTCGATGTCTCTTTGTAGAGCGGCCATTTGCTGAGGCGACCACCGTCCCAGGCGTCCTGACCATCGCTCCAGTCGTGCGGTGTGCCCTTGACGCGCAGCGCGTTGCCCTGAGAGCTGTCGAGGTAGTACGGCGACACGATCTGGCCCGCCCGATACTCCTGCTCCCAAACCGTGCGGCCATTCGGCAGTGGGATCGTGAAGCGATCACCGAAGCCGCGCACGCCCCGCATCGTGCCGAAGTAGTGGTCGAAGGAGCGGTTCTCCTGCATCAGGATCACAACGTGCTCGACGTCGTTGATCGTGCCGGTCTTGTTGTTCGCGGGGATGGCCAGGGCGCGGCGGATGCTCGGCGGAAAGGCCGCCAACGTGGCGGCGGCGATGCCGGTGGTGGCGGTGTTGCGCAGGAAGTTGCGGCGGGATGTCGTCATGGTGTGTGCTCGCTAAAGGGTCAGGGCGCGCAGCGCATCTCGGGCTTGACGGTGGTGTCAGGCGTGGTGGGCGCGGTCGGTGTCGTGGGGGTGGCCGGCGTGCTGTCGCTGCCGCCGCCGCAAGCGGTCAGCGTGAGGGTCAGCAGGGCCAGCGCGGCGCCGGCAGCCAGCTGGCGCGGCGTGGTGCGCGACGAAGGCGAGAGAGGTTTCATCGGGGGCTTTCAAAGGGGTGGTCGAGGCGGTGAATCCGGCGAATTGCAGTTGCGTCGAAAGTGCAACCAAATCCACAACTACCATTCGTGCCACGATCTTCATCCGCGTGCGTGACAAGCCTTTGACAGCCGACGAGCGGCAACCGATGTGCGGATCGCGATCACGGCCCTTGCGTCGGCCGTTGCTCGGCCCCTAGAATCCAACCCGCTCCGGGGCGCATGTGTCGACGTGCTGAGATGGCGATTCCTATCGTCGAACCCGCGAACTTGAACCGGTTAGTACCGGCGGAAGAAGAGCTGCAGTTCCCCTGATCCACAGGCCCCGTTTCTTTTGGGGCCATGGGTCCGTCGAGCGATTGCGGAGCACCCTCATCCCACCGGAGTGCCCCCATGAACGCCACCGACAAGTTCGCCTCGCTGCTCACGCTCACGCGCGAGCCCTTCCCCGCCTCCACCAAGTCCGCCATCGTCGGCAGCCGGCCCGACCTGCGCGTGCCCGTGCGCGACGTGGCGCTGACCAACGGCGAGTGCGTGTCGCTCTACGACACCTCGGGGCCGTACACCGATGCCACGGTAGCCATCGACGTGCGCCTCGGGCTGCTCGACGTGCGCGGCGCGTGGATCGTGGAGCGCGGCGATACCGAAAGCTACGCAGGCCGTCAGCTGGCCGCGCTCGACGACGGCGTGAAGGGCGAGGAGAACGCGCGCATCGCGCAGCTGCGTGCCGATGCGGCCGCCCTGCAGCGCACGCCGCGCCGCGCGAAGAGCGGCGCCAACGTGACGCAGATGCACTATGCAAGGCGCGGCATCGTCACGCCCGAAATGGAATATGTGGCGCTGCGCGAGAACGGCAAGCGCGAATGGATGGCCGAGTACCTAGCCAACGAAGAGCGCGCCAGGCGCGTCATGGGCAACCCGATGGGCGCGCGCATCCCGCAGATCATCACGCCCGAGTTCGTGCGCGACGAGGTGGCGCGCGGCCGCGCCATCATCCCCGCGAACATCAACCACCCCGAGGTCGAACCGATGGCGATCGGCCGCAACTTCAAGGTGAAGATCAACGCCAACATCGGCAACTCGGCCGTCACCTCGAGCATCGAGGAAGAGGTCGAGAAGCTGGTGTGGGCGATCCGCTGGGGTGCCGACAACGTGATGGATCTTTCGACTGGCAAGAACATCCACACCACGCGCGACTGGATCGTGCGCAACTCGCCCGTGCCCATCGGCACGGTGCCGATCTACCAGGCGCTCGAGAAGGTGGGCGGGGTGGCCGAGGACCTGACCTGGGCGATCTACCGCGACACGCTGATCGAGCAGGCCGAGCAGGGCGTCGACTACTTCACCATCCATGCCGGGCTGCGGCTGCCCTTCATCCACCTCACCGCGAACCGCATGACGGGCATCGTCTCGCGCGGCGGATCGATCATGGCCAAGTGGTGCATCGCGCACCACCGGGAGAGCTTCCTCTACACGCACTTCGAGGACATCTGCGACATCATGAAGGCCTACGACGTGAGCTTCTCGCTCGGCGACGGCCTGCGCCCGGGCAGTGGCGCCGATGCCAACGACGAGGCGCAGTTCGCCGAGCTGCGCACGTTGGGCGAGCTCACGCAGGTCGCCTGGAAGCACGACGTGCAGACCATGATCGAAGGGCCGGGCCACGTGCCGATGCACATGATCCAGGCCAACATGGACGAGCAGCTCAAGCACTGCCACGAGGCGCCGTTCTACACGCTGGGCCCGCTGACCATCGACATCGCACCGGGCTACGACCACATCGCCAGCGCCATCGGCGCCGCGATGATCGGCTGGGCCGGCACCGCGATGCTCTGCTACGTCACGCCCAAGGAACACCTGGGCCTGCCCGACCGGGACGACGTCAAGCAGGGGATCATCGCGTACAAGATCGCCGCGCATGCGGCCGACATCGCCAAGGGCCACCCGGGTGCGCGCTCGCGCGACGACGCGCTCAGCAAGGCGCGCTTCGAGTTCCGCTGGCAGGACCAGTTCAACCTCGGCCTCGATCCCGACACCGCGCGCGACTTCCATGACGAGACGTTGCCGAAGGACGCCAGCAAGACGGCGCACTTCTGCTCCATGTGCGGCCCGAAGTTCTGCTCGATGAAGATCACGCAGGAAGTGCGCGAGTACGCCGCGCAGCGCGGGCTCGACGAGGGCGCGGCGGTGTTCGACGGCATGCATGCCAAGTCGGCGGAGTTCAAGGCGGCGGGCGGGGAGATGTACATCCCGATCCGGACCGAGTGACCGCAGCTCACCGTACACGCGGCCGCCGATCAGCGCGACTGGTACAGACCGACGCGTCGATCGTCGCGCCCGGCTCTTCAGAACATGGCAGACAAGCCGCACGCAGCGCACGGGTTGACCGCGCATGGCTTTCGTTGGTGACCAAAGTCATCCAACGCCGAACCTTTGCACCCCTAGAATTTTTCGAAGAGCGCCGCATCCGCGGCGACCGCCATTGACTTCAGGGAGCCCTCGGGGACCATGCATCCGATCCATCGCCTCATCCTCTCGGCCTTCGCGGCCCATGCACTGCTCGCCAGCCCGTCGGCGGTCGCGGCGGACGCGGCCGGCGCGAAGGACCATCCGCTGCTCACGCGCTTCAAGGGCGCAGCAATTGCGGAGTACAAGGTCAGTGCGTTCGACGAAGCCGTCTTGCCCGTCAAGGCGATTCCGGCGGTCGACAAGATCGGCGCGGGCGACCTCGCCAAGGTCGAGGGGAAGATCACCCGCATCGGCTACGTCATCGAGGGCGAGAAGACAGCGCTGGAGGTGATGCGCAACTACGAGCAGGCGCTGAGCCGCGGCGGCTTCCAGGTTGTGTTCCAGTGCGCATCGGACGCGTGCGGGCGGGACATGGGCGGATATATCGCCAACAGCGGGAAGGTGATGCCGACGGGCTTCACGGCGAGCTTCGACGAGAAGAGCCGCTACCTGCTCACCCGGCGGTCGGGCCCCGACGGCGATGTGCATGTGCTGCTCTGGGTGGTGGAAGACCCCGCCAACAAGCGGACACTCGCCTACCAGCAGATCGTCGAGGGTCGGCCCATGGCCACCGGGCAGGTCAGCGTGCTCAGCGCATCGGACTTGAAGAAAAGCCTCGATGCCGAGGGCCGCGTCGCGATCTACGGCGTCTATTTCGACACGGCCAAGGCCGATGTGAAGCCCGAGTCCCGACCTTCCCTGGAAGAGATGGCCAAGCTGCTCACGTCGAATCCGGCGCTGCGTATCTACGTTGTCGGCCACACCGACAGCGCCGGTGGGCTCGGCGCCAACCTCGAACTCTCGCAGCGGCGCGCCGAAGCAGTGGCCAAGGCACTGGCCGCGCTCAGGATCGATCCGCAGCGCATGGTGGCCAAAGGGGTCGCCTCGCTCGCGCCACTCGCCAGCAATGCGAGTGAGGCCGGTCGCGCACGCAACCGGCGGGTCGAACTGGTGCAGCAATAGGGTCTGCGCAGCCACGGCTCGCCTCGTCGACAGCACCGGATCGAAAGGTCGGCGCGGTGCGAGGTCGACAGCGGGAGTGACTTTCGTCACCATGACGCGCATGCGAGCCGTCTAACATTGTGGCCATGAATGTGCCCCCATCCGGACGACGCTTCACCATCCTGGTGGTCGACGATCACGAACTGGTTCGTCTGGGGGTGCGTGCGCTGCTTCAGTGCCAGGTGTCAGCGTCGGGCACCACGGTGGAGATCCTGGAGGCGGGCAGCCTGGCCGATGCGCTTGCGCTGTACGAGCGCCACGAGGAGGCGATCGATCTCGTCTTGCTCGACATCGCCTTGCCGGACACGCAAGGCCTCAATGGTGTGACGCAGCTCCATGCGCGCTACCCGGATGCGCGCATCGTCGTCATTTCCGGCACCGGCGCGTCGTCGCTGGCCCAGAACGGCTTGGCGCAGAGCGCATTGGCGATGGGCGCGAGTGCGTTCCTGCCGAAGAGTGCCAACCTGAAGGAAGTGCTGAGTTTCATCCGCGCCTGCGGGGTGCTCGGCAGCGACGTCGTCGACGGCTTGCCCCCTTTGTCGAGCAACACACCGCCGAGCGCGCGCAGCCTGTCCGAACGCGCGTTGCAAGCGCTTTCGCCGCGCCACGTTCCGGTCCTTCAACTGATGCTCGAGGGCAAGAACAACCGGGAGATCGCCGAGGCGGTCCACCTCAGCGAGGGCACAGTGAAGAACTATGTGTCGACGATCCTGCTGCGCTTCGGCGTGCGCTCTCGCGCGCAGCTGATCAGCAGCCTCCGATGAGTGGGGTTCGTACTGCTGGCAGCAGCGCAGCAGCCGACTCCGGGCAGAGATGCAGATGACTAACAGCACAACCAGCGGGCAGACGGAGGTTGCAAGCCTAGAGCAGCGCGTGCTGCGCGAGCACCTGGCGTCGGTCTATACCGGCCACAGTACCGCGATCCTGGCACATCTCGGCTTTACGACGGCCCTGGGCCTCTTTACCTTCTGGCACCAGGGCACTCGATTGCCGCTCTATGGCTTGGCGCTGCTTGCGGTGGTGGACATCTATGTCTTGCTGTTACCACGCTGGAACCCCGACCGGCCTGTGTCCGACAGCCCCTTGTGGGTCCGCCGTTATGCCTTCGCCGTGACGATGGTGAGTGGTGCATCCGCGCCGGTGTCTTTTGTCTTCGTGGCAACGGCCGACCTTGTCGTGACGACAGTGATCACCGTCGTGGTCATCGGCAGCTGGACGCGGGCCGTCCAGGCGCGATGGCCGCTCAAGTCGGCGATGTTCGGCTACGGTATCCCCATGATTTCCGGACTGATCGCAGGGCTGGTCTGGCAAGGGGGAGTCCTGTGCCTGTTCCTTGCAGCATTCTGTACCGTCAATCTGGTGCTCACGCTGCGCTTTGGCGTCCAGCAGAACAAGCGACTGACGGAATCGCTCATCCTGCGCTTCGAGAACGAAGCACTGGCCACCAGCCTGAAGGAGCAGATCGCCATCAGCGAACGCGCCAGCGCCGAGAAGACCCGATTTCTCGCGGCCGCGAGCCATGACCTGCGCCAGCCAATGCACGCCGTCGCGCTGTTCGGCGCCGCGTTGGAAAACGCACTGGTCGACCATCCAGCCGGAGAAAGCGCCGAGCGGCTGATGCGCGCAGTCAATGCCCTGAGTGCCTCGCTCGACACCATGCTCGATGTCTCGCGCCTGGATGCCGGCGTGGTGAGCGCCGATCCGCGTGAGCTGGACCTCGACGTGCTGTTCCAGGCGCTGGACCACACCTTTGCCGGGCCGGCGGAAGAGAAGGGCTTGCAACTGCGTCTGCGCGCCAGCGGGTTATGGGTGCGCAGCGACGTGCAGTTGCTCTATCGAATGCTCTCGAACCTGATCGACAACGCCTTGAAGTACACCCAGCGCGGCGGCGTGAGTGTCACCGCACGCTCGCGCGGCTCGGGGGTGTGGATCGATGTGACGGACACCGGGATCGGCATCGCACCGGAACAGACCAGCCGCGTCTTCGAGGAGTTCTACCAGGTCGACAACCCCGGCCGCGACCGTGCCCGGGGCCTGGGCATCGGCCTGTCGATCGTGAAGCGGCTGTCGCGCCTGCTGGATCATCCGGTGCGGGTGCATTCGCGCCAGGGACGAGGGACACGTTTTTCCGTTCAGCTGCCGCTCGCCGAGGCCGTCGATCATGCGGCCACGGATCTCCTGCTGCAGGGGCTCGAGTCCCAGGTGCGTCATCGCCTCGTTGCGCCGGACCTGGGCGGGCGCGTACTGCTGATCGACGACGAGGCAGAGATCCGGGTGGCGATGACGGAGTTGTTGCGCGCCTACGGCATCGAGGTCGTGGCGGTGGCCGACGAGACGCAGGCCATCGAGGTGCTGACGAGTGCCGAGGCGAAGGCCCGCCCTTTCGTGATTTTGCTGTGTGACTACCGCCTGGCCGATGGTGCGGACGGTCTGGAGGCCGGGCTGCGCCTGTGCGGGCGCTTCCTGCCCTCTTCATCGCTGCTGCTGATCACCGGGGAGACCTCGCCCGAGCGCCTGCTGAGCGCACGAGCCTCGGGTGTGCCGATGCTGTTCAAGCCGGTCAGCGCGACGGCGCTGCTGCGGACGATGGACGCGGTGGTGTCCGCTGGCAAGGCAGGGCCCATGGGGCCGCGCGAGCAGCGGGTTAGACCGGCCTGATTCGCCACCGGCCACGCTGGCCCGTGTCCGGCCGCGTGATGCGACTACTTGCGACGGGGCTTGGCACCCGGTGCGCTGGTCTGCGACGGTGCGGCCGCGCCATCGACGCTCAGGCGGCCGCCGCCTCCGAGCCCCTGGCCCTGAACCGCCTGTGCCTTGTAGCTGCGCAAAGCGCGCACCATCTGGTTGAACGAATCCATGAACGCGGCCGCGATCACCTTGCCCTGCGGGGTGCGGGTGTAGCCACCGACATTGCCGGCGCCCCTGGCGCCGCTGAGATCCAGAAAACCACCGAAATCGGTCTTGGACGCGCTGCCTTCGGCGGCAGCCACTTGCACGCCCGACCGGTTGTCGACCAGGGTCAGCATGGCGGCGGCTTCCTTGGTCTGCACGTTGGCGCTGAGGTTGGCCACGGTGCGGCCCCGACTGCCGCCGAGGAGGCCGCCCAGCGCGCTGCCGAGGCCGCCGGCGTCGCTGTTGCTGAACACGATCTCGGGCGACAGCCCGTAGTCGGACGCGACTATCTGGCCAGCGCCGAAATTGCTGCCGCCGCGCATCTCGCCGGACTGCATCAGCGCCCGCTCGCGCGTCATGGCGTTCATGCCGGCCGCACCGCGCTCGACGACGACGAAGCAGTTGGACTGCTGCACCAGCAGACGCAGCAGATTGGCGGTCGGCGGAAGCTTGTATTCGTTGGTGAGGATGGTGTACCAGCCTGCGTTCACATTCTCGACCAGCGACACGGTGCCGAGTGGCGAATCGCAGCGCTCGAGTGCGGTGCTTTCGCCGGCAGCGGTTCCGCCCGCGGTGGCGCCGGTGGCGACCGTCTTGGCCGACGGGCTGCCCATCTGCATGTCCAGGCCGGGCATGGTCTGGCAGCCGGCGAGTGTCAAGGCCGCGGCCACCGCGGTGGTTGTGGAGATCAGGGAGAGATTCATAGGAGGCATCAGGAGCGAACGGGTCGAGAGCCGTCCAGCAGGAAGAAGAAAGGCGACCCGCAGGCCACGAGCGACGTGGGTGGCGCCGCGGTCGAGGCTATTGGGGCGCATAGGTCATGCGCGTCACCTCGCTCGTGGTCTCGACCCGGTTGCCTTCGGTCGGCACGTACGTCTTCAGCATCTGGCCCCGGTACGGACCTTCGGCCGCGATCCAGGTGGTCGCAGAGGTGACGAACGCCGAGCCCTGGTCGGGCGTGGTGGTGATCACGCTGGCGAAACGGCAGGTGCTGAAAGTGCCCACCGGCGACTGCAGTGTCTCGCGGCCGACGTAGGTGAGGTCCTCGGTGACATTCAGGCTAGTCGTCGAGGCACTGCTCACCGACGTGGAACGTCGCGTCAGCTTGACAGTCTGGCCGGGCTGCATCGCGCGCGGGATCGTGACGGCTGGCGCCTCGGTGGTGGTGACGGTCGAACTGCCCGTGCCGGTGCGTTGTCCATAGCGCACCACGTTCCCGTCGATGAGGTCCTTGAAGATCGTCGCGACGGGCAGCGCGTTCGCGCCGTTGTACATGGTCTGGCCGAAGGCCACCGGATTGGCGCCGGCGAAGGCGTCGCGTGGGCCGGTGGTCACCACGAGCCGCCCGGTGGTCGGATTGCCTCCTGTCGGTGTGGAGCGCAGGTCGTAATCGAGCACGGTGCCGGGGTTGAAGTCCGCTTCGTTGACACACGCACTGGCCGATTCGGAAGTTCCGGGCGCGGGAGCCGGAGCCGGAGCCGGCGCGGGAGCGGGAGCGGGAGTTGGTGCCGGTGTGGTCTGGCCACCGCCATCTCCGCCGCCACCACCACATGCTGCCAGTGCGGCAGCGGCCATCGCCGTCGCGGCGCCCACGCGCCATAGACTTTCTCTCATCCGGGCTTCTCCGTCTCAAGGTTGCTCGATCGACCAGAACGGTCGGCGACGGATATTGGCCCGGAGTGCGCTGGCAAGGGAGTGCCTAAAGTCATCAATCGCAGGCGGTCGAGGTGGGGCGGTTGCTACGATCGCCCCATGACCCTTTCCATTCCTTTCGATGCCGTGCTGTTCGACTGCGACGGCGTGCTGGTCGACTCCGAACCCATCACCAACGGCGTGCTGCGCGACATGCTCGAGGAGCGCGGCTGGGTGCTCACGCCCGAAGAATGCATGCGCATCTTCGTCGGCAAGGCCGTCAAGGACGAGCGCGCGTTGATCGAGGCGCAGACCGGCGCGCCCGTCACCGACGAATGGCTGCGCAGCTTCTGGGAGCGGCGCAACGTGCAGCTCGACCGCGACCTGCTCGAGATTCCCGGCGCGCCGGCGGCTGCGCGCGCGTTGCATGCCGCGCTGGGAGGGCGCATCGCCTGCGCGTCGGGCGCCGACCGCAGGAAGGTCGAGCTGCAGTTGCAGAAGATCGGTCTCTTCGATGCCTTCGACGGCCGCATCTTCAGCGGCCACGAGACGCCACGCTCCAAGCCCTACCCGGACGTGTACCTCGCCGCCGCCGCCGCGCTGGACGTCGACCCGACGCGCTGCGCGGTGGTCGAGGACACGGTGACGGGCGCCACCGCCGGCGTCGCTGCGGGCGCCACCGTGTTCGGCTACAGCCCCGGCGGCCTGGGCCACAGCGGGGCAGAGGCGCTGCGTGCGGCCGGCGTGGTGGAGGTCTTCACCGACATGGCCGCGCTGCCGGCGGTGCTGGCGGCCTGGCGCCCGCGCGCGGCCTGACAGCGCAGCGCCTCAATCCTCGAAGTGCGGCCCCGGCCCTTCCTGCGAGAGCGCATCCTGCGCATTGCGCAGCGGGCAGGCCTTGAGCGACAGGCAGCCGCAGCCGATGCAGCCGTCGAGCTGGTTGCGCAGCTGCGTCAGCGTGCGGATGCGCTCGTCGAGTTCGGCACGCCATTCGCGTGACAGGCGCCGCCAGTCGGTGGCTGTGGGCGTGCGCCCTTCGGGCAGCGCCTGCAGCGCCTCGGCGATCTCTGCCAGCGGAATGCCCACGCGTTGTGCGACCTTGATGAAGGCCACGCGCCGCAGGATCGCGCGCGGGTAGCGGCGCTGGTTACCGCCGGTGCGCGCGGCCTGGATCAAGCCCTTCGATTCGTAGAAGTGCAGCGTCGAGACGGCGACGCCGCTGCGCGCGGCGACATCGCCGACGGCCAGTTCGGGCGCCGGGGCGCGTGTGTCGGGGAGGGGCGTGATTGCAGATGCCATGAAAGGAAGCGCGCCTGTCGAAAGCGCTTGACCTCAAGTTAGGTTGAGATTCGATACTAGCCTCTTCCTCCCGCACTCATCGTTCGCCATGACAACCCTGTCCTTCTTCACGACCACGGTGCCGGCGCCACAGCCGCTGCCGTTGTTCATCAACCCGCCGCGCCTCTACGACCCGCGCCCCAACGGTTACTCGCACGTGGCCGTCGCGACCTCACCGGCCCGTTTCATCTATGTGGCGGGGCAGGGTGGGGAGGATGCGTCGGGCGCGCTGTCGCCGGACTTCGGCGCACAGGTCGACCAGGCCTTATGCAACCTGCGGATCGCCCTCGAAGCCGCGGGCGCCGAGCCGCTCGACGTGGTGCGCCTGGTCGTGCTCGTGGTCGACCACAGCGAAGCACGGCTGGCGGTGCTGAGCCGCGCACTGGCCGTCGCGTGGGGCGACGAGCCGCCGCCGGCCTGCACGCTGATCCCCGTGCCGCGGCTGGCGCTCGACGGCATGTTGTTCGAGATCGAGGCGACGGCGGTGCGGGCGTTGACGCACCGAGCCTGACGGCGACGACGAAAGGTCAGAATGGCGCGATGACCCGCCGCATCGACGCCTACAGCCTCCGCCTTTTCGTCTCGACGGCGCGCGCCGGCTCCATCGTTCGCGGCGCCCAGCAGGAGCACATCGCGCCGTCTGCGCTGTCGCGTCGCATCACCGACCTGGAACATGCCTTCGGCGCGGCGCTGTTCGTGCGGTCGCCGCGCGGCATCGCGCTGACGGATGCCGGCCACCTGGTGCTGGCGCGCGGCGAGCAGATCGACGCTGACCTGCAGGGCCTGGTGCGTGAGGTGCAGACGCTCGACGACGCGGTGCGCGGCAGCGTGCGCTTGCACGCCAACATGTCGGCTGTCATCGGCTTCCTGCCCGAGCGCCTTCAGCCCTTCATGGCGGCCTACGCGCATGTCGAGGTGCAGCTGCAGGAGGAGGACACACGCGACCTGCTGCGGTCCTGCATCGATGACCGGGCGGACGTGGGCGTCGGTGTCGCGCTGCCGGTGCCGGCCGGCCTGGAGGCCTGGCCTTTCGCCGTCGATCCGCTCCAGGTCGTGATGCCGGCAGGGCATGCACTGGCGCGCCGCCCTTCGCTGCGATTCGCCCAGGCGCTCGACCATCCGCTCATCGGCGTGCACAGCGGCGGCGCGCTCGACCGCTCGCTGCACGCGCGGGCCGAAGCCCTGGCGCGCGTGTTCGCCCCCAAGGTGACGGTGAGCAGCTTCGACGCGGTCTGCCGCATGGTCGAGGCGGGTCTGGGCATCGCCGTGATCCCTCGGAGCGCCGCGGCGGCCTATGCGGGCAACCCGCGGTTCGTGCGGCGGCCGCTGGCCGAGCCCTGGGCGGATCGCGAGCTGAGCGTGTATGCCCTGCGCAAGGCGCCGCGCTCGCGCGCCGTCGAGGCGCTCATCGATGCGCTGCGGCTGCCCACGGAGGAGGGCCCGACGCGCAGGCGGGCCCGGCCGCCGCGGACGACGTCCTGAACCCGGGGCCGTGCGCCGGGGCTCGCGCATTTCGCGAGAGCCCCCGTGCCGACTTGGCGCTACCGCCGTGGCACGGTCGCACGGAAGATGGGGCATGCCAGCTTCCACGCCAGCCGGCGCCGCACCGTCGGCGTCTCCCTCGTCGCTGCGGTTCTCGCCGCGCATCCTCTTCCTGAGCTGCGCTGCAGCATCCGTCGAGCGTGCGCTTGCCGGCGACACGCCCGCGCTGGCCGACGCGCTGCCCTTGCGCGACGACGTCTCGACCGACGAGATCACGCCGCTGCCCATCCTCACGCACTACGACGACACGCTGGGCCGCTACCCCTACACCGGCTTTCGCGCGGGCGACCGCACACCGATCGGCATCGACGCCGTCCGCCGCGCCGAGATCGAGGTGGTGGTCGGCGGCAAGCGCTACGGCAAGGGCTCGTCGCGCGAGCACAGCCCGGCGGCGGAGCGCGCCGCCGGCGTGCGGCTGGTCGTGGCCGAGAGCTTCGAGCGCATCTACCGACAGAACGCCGACAACATCGGGCTCTTCACGTCGACCGATTTCTCGCTGATCGAGCGCATCCGCGCGGGCGAGCCGATCGCCGTCGACGACCTGGTGGCTGGCCGCGACGCCCTGGCGGCGGCCATCCTGCGCAACGGCGGGTTGCTGCGCTTCGGTCAGCGCTTCATGCGCCAGATCGACACGGCAGACGACACGGAGGATGCCCGCCCGCGCACCTTGTTCGAGAAGATCGTCTCGCGCCACGCGCTCGGCACCGAGCTGACGCAGGCGCACCCGGCACCGGGCGACGGTGCCTTCGTGCATGCCGACCGCCGCTTCATTCACGAGTACTACACGGGCATGGCCGCGCACATGCTGGCCAAGACCTTCGGCGACGCGCTGGCGCTGCATGCGCCGGAATCGATCGTGGTCTTCGAGGACCATACCTCCTACGTGGCGGAAAGCCCCGCCCATGTGCGCGGCGGCATCGTGCCGAACGTGCACCGCATGGTCGAGGCGCAGCGTGCCTTCGCGGCGCGCTTCGGCCTGCGCACGCACCGGACGCTGACCGAGCGCGAAGCCGCCGCGGACGACGGCCGCCATGTCGCCGGCATCTCGCACGCCATGGTGGCCGAGCACTATGCGCTGCCCGGGCAGCTGGTGGTCGGCACCGATTCGCACACGCCGCACAGCGGCGCGCTGGGCTGCGTGGCGTTCGGCGTGGGCACCACCGACATGGCCAATGCCTTCGTCACCGGCGCCGTGCGGCTCACCGTGCCGCAGTCGCTGCGCATCGTGCTCGATGGCCGCGTGCCCGCGGGCGTGACCGCCAAGGACATCGTGCTGCACCTGCTGGCGCTTCCCTTCATCCGAGAGGGTGGCGGTGTCGGCAAGGTGTTCGAATTCACCGGCGAGGCCATCGCACGACTGTCGACCGACGAACGCGCCACGCTCACCAACATGACGGCCGAACTCGGTGGCTTTACCGGCATCGTCGCGCCCGACGACGAGACGGTGCGCTTCCTGCGCGAACGTCGTGGCGTCGACTTCACGATCGAGCCCTGGATGCACAGCGATGCCGGCGCGCCCTATGCGGCCGAGATCGTGCTCGACGTGAGCGCGGTGCCGCCCATGGTGGCCGCACCCGGCGACCCGGGCAACGGACTGCCGCTGGCCGATCTGGCCGAGCGGCCGCGCATCGACATCGCCTACGGCGGCTCATGCACCGCGGGCAAACGAGAGGACTTCGACCACTACCACGCGGTGCTGCGCTGGGCCGCTGACCGCGGCCTGAAGGTGGCGCCGGGGGTCGAACTGTTCCTGCAGTTCGGCACCACGGCCGTTCGCGACCACTGCATCGCCGCGGGCTACATGGATGCGTTCGAGCAGGTGGGCGCACGGATGCTGCAGCCCTCCTGCGGCGCCTGTGGCAACTGCGGCCCGGGCGGCTCGGTGCGTGCGGAGCAGGTCACCGTCAGCGCCATCAACCGCAACTTTCCCGGCCGCGGCGGGCCGGGGCAGGTCTGGCTTGCCAGTCCGCCCACGGTGGCCGCAAGCGCCATCGCCGGCCAATTGGTGTCCTTCGCGGAGTTGCAGCAGCGACCGCCCTGAAGCCGCATCGATCCATCCCAAAAAAAAGGAGACAGAGACATGAACCACGCAAGCATCACCCAACGCCTCGCCGCAGCCTTCGGCGTCGCCGCGTTGCTCGGCGCATCCTTCACGGCCGGCGCGCAAACCGCCCATGCCGACCGACCCCTTCGCATGATCGTGCCGCTGGCCGCCGGCTCCACCGTCGACGCGGTGGCGCGCGCCCTCGGGCCGGGCTTCGGTCGCGCCACCGGACACCCGGTGGTGGTCGAGAACATCGGCGGCGCGGGCGGCATTCCCGGCACCTCGCAGCTGGTGAAAGCCGCGAAGGACGGGCTGACGCTGGGCATGATCTCGTCGAATCACGTCATCAACCCGGGCATCTATAAGACGGTGCCCTACGACTCGCTCAAGGACATCACGCCGATCGCCGTGATCGCGACGGTGCCATTGGTGCTGGTGGTGCATCCGTCGGTGCCTGCCAAGGACGTGAAGGAACTGATCGCACTCGCGAAAGCCAGGCCCGGCACGCTCAACTACGGTTCGGCCGGCAACGGCAGCACGTTGCACCTGGCGTCGGAGCTGCTCGTGAGCGAGACGGGGATCGAGATCAAGCATGTGCCTTACCGCGGCACCGGTCCGCTGGTGACCGACCTGGTCGGCGGCCAGGTGCAGATGGGCTTCGTGTCGATCTCGCAGGTGGCGTCGCACATCAAGGCCGGCACGCTGCGCGCGCTCGGCGTGTCGACCACGTCCCGCTCGGCCGCGTTGCCCGACGTGCCGACGCTGGCCGAGGCTGGTGTGCCCAAGTACAGCTTCGACGCGTGGATCGCGCTGGTCGGCCCGGCGGGCCTGCCCAAGGCCACCATCGACAGCTACGCCGCCGCGGTGAAGACCGCGATGGCCGCGTCCGAACTGCAGAGCGCGCTGGCCGGCCAGGGCCTGACGCCGATGTCGATCGGTCCCGACGCTGCACCGGCTTTCTTTCAGGCTGAGCTGGCCAAGCACCAGAAACTGGTGAAGCAGTCCGGCGCCACGCTCGACTGAGCGCCGCATGACGCGCATCGCCGTGCTGCCGGGCGAGGGCATCGGCCCCGAGATCGTCGCGCAGGCCCGCAAGGTCTTCGAGGCCTTGCGGCACTTCGGCTTCGAGGCGGAATGGGTCGAGGGGGCGGTCGGCGGCATGGCCTACGAGATGCACGGCGATCCACTGCCCGCCGCAACCGTCGCACTCGCGCGCGGTGCCGATGCGGTGCTGTTCGGCGCGGTGGGCGACCCGCGCTTCGACCACCTCGAGCGCGCGCTGCGGCCCGAGCGCGCCATCCTCGGGCTGCGCCGCGCACTGGGGCTCTACGCCCAGCTCAAGCATGTCTGCGTACCGCCAACTCTCGCCTCGCTCTCTCCGCTACGCGATGAGCGAATCGCAGGCCTCGACCTGCTGGTGGTGCGCGAACTCGATGGCGATGTTTACACCGGTCAACCCCGCGGCCGGCGTGCGGCACCCGGCGGACCCTTCACCGGCCAGCGCGAAGGCTTCGACACCATGCGCTATGCCGAGGGCGAAGTGCGTCGCGTCGCGCGCATTGCGTTCGAGGCGGCGCGTGCGCGGCGCGGCAGTCTCGCCAGCGTCGACAAGGCCAATGTGCTCGAGACCTCGGGCCTGTGGCGTGCCGTGGTCAGCGAGATGGCGGCGGACTACCCGGACGTGACGCTCACCCACCTCTACGCCGACAACGCGTTGATGCAGTTGATCGCACAGCCCACACGCTTCGACGTGATCGTGACCGGCAACCTCTTCGGCGACCTGCTGAGCGATGCGGCATCGGTGCTCACGGGCTCGATCGCGTTGTCCGCATCCGCGCTGCTGGGCGACGGGCCGCGCGGCATGTACGAGGCGGGGCACGGCACCGCGCTCGACATTGCGGGGCAGGACCGCGCCAACCCGATCGCCTGCGTCCGCGCGGTGGCGCTCATGCTGCGGCATTCGTTGGGCCGCGCCGACCTGGCGGTGCGTGTGGAAGACGCGGTGTCTGCGGTGCTCGTGGGCGGCCTGCGCACGGCCGACATGGTGCAGGCCCCAGGAACGCGCTGCGTCGGCACCGAGCACATGGGGAATGCCATCGTGGCGGCGTTGCATGCAGGTGGCTAAATTCGTCGCATGATCGTTCTTCACCACTGCGTCAGCGCCCGGTCCTTTCGTCCGCTCTGGATGCTCGAGGAGCTCGGCGCGGTGTACGAGTTGCGCATGCTGCCCTTTCCACCGCGCGTGCTGGCGCGCGCCTACCTCGGCATCAACCCGCTCGGCACCGTGCCGCTGCTGGTCGATGGCGAGACGCGCATGACCGAGTCCGCCGCGATGTGCCAGTACCTCGCCGAACGCTGCGACCCCGAAGGAACGACGGGCCTGGCCGTGCGGCGCGACGAGCCGGCCTACGGCATGTGGCTCAACTGGCTGCACCACGGCGAAGCGACGCTGACCTTTCCGCAGACCATCGTGCTGCGCTACGGCCGCTTCGAGCCCGTCGAGCGCCGCCTGCCGCAAGCGGCGGACGACTATGCCAAGTGGTTCATCGCACGCCTGCGCGGCATCGAGGCCGCATTGACCGGCAACGACTGGCTCTGTGCAGGCCGCTTCACTGCGGCCGACGTCTCGGTGGGCTATGCCTTGCTGCTCGCGAGCCACCTCGACCTGGTCCACCGCTTTCCGCCGAACGTGGCCACCTACTGGGGGCGCCTGCAGCAGCGCGACGCTTTCGGCCGCGCCATGGCCGCGCAGGCCGCCGCGGCGACCGGGCAGGGCGTGTCGGTGGAGCCATCGCCCGGCCAGGGCTGACCCTGACAGGCGATTGACGCCCGCGGCGCTTCGCACCACAGTGCGCGGGCGCCACCGCTTTGTCTTCGTGCGGCGCACCCAGGAGTCCCATGACCCAGATCGGAAAACCACCCTGCGATGACGCCATCATCCGCAGCGGTCGCGACGTCGCCGCACCCTGTTCCGACGCGGCCAAGCGCGGCATCCTGCTGGCCGCCATCCTCGGCTCGAGCATGGCTTTCATCGACGGCACCGTGGTCAATGTCGCGCTGCCGGCCATCCAGCGCGACCTGCACGCCGATGCCTTCCAGGCGCAGTGGGTGGTGGAGTCGTATGCGCTCTTCCTCGCGGCGCTGCTGCTGGTCGGCGGCTCGCTCGGCGACCACTTCGGCCGGCGCCGCATCTTCGCCGCCGGCGTCGCGCTGTTCGCGGTCGCGTCGGCGGCGTGCGCCGCGTCGGCCACGGTGCAGCAACTGATCGCCGCGCGTGCGGTGCAGGGCATCGGCGCTGCGCTGCTGGTACCAGGCAGCCTGGCGCTCATCAGCGCGTCCTTCCCCGAAGGCGAGCGCGGCAGGGCGATCGGCACCTGGTCGGGCGCGAGCGGCATCACGGCCGCCATCGGCCCGGTCATCGGCGGCTGGCTGGTCGACCAGTATTCGTGGACCTGGGCCTTCCTCATCAACGTGCCGATGGCGGCGGTGGTGCTGTGGGTGGTGTGGCGCCGCGTGCCCGAAAGCCGCAGCCCGTCGGAAAGCGGGCTCGACACATGGGGCGCGGTGCTCGCGACGGTCGGCCTGGGCGGCATCGTCTACGCCTTCATCGAGGCCCCGGTGCAGCAGTGGCACGCGCCCGCGGTGATCGCGGCGCTGCTCATCGGCGTGGCGGCCAGCGCGGCCTTCGTGTGGGTCGAGTCGCGCGCCCGGGCGCCGATGCTGCCGCTCGACCTGTTCACGCGCCGCAACTTCGGCGGGGCGAATGCGTTGACGCTGCTGCTCTATGCGGCGCTTGGCGGTGGCCTGTACTTCTTCCCGCTCAACCTGATCCAGGTGCAGGGCTACTCCGCCACGGTGGCGGGCGCGGCGCTGCTGCCCTTCATCGTCATCATGTTCCTGTTCTCCGCCAAGGCCGGGCAACTGGTCGACCGCTTCGGCCCGCGCCTGCCGCTGGTCGTCGGGCCGGTCATCGCCGGTGTCGGCTTCGCGTTGTTCGCGCTGCCGGGCACGGGCGCGAACTACTGGACAGCCTTCTTCCCTGCCGTGGTGGTGCTGGGCATCGGCATGACGATCACCGTCGCGCCGCTCACCACCACCGTGATGAACGCGGTCGGGCCCGACCTGGCGGGCATCGCCTCGGGCGTGAACAACGCGGTGTCGCGCACGGCGGCGGTGCTGGCCGTTGCCGTGTTCGGCCTGGTCATGGCGATGGCCTTCGATGCGAGCCTGGCGACGGGCCTGCGCGACATGCAGGCCTCGCCCGAACTCGTCGCCCACCTGCAGGCGCAGCGCAGCCGGCTTGCCGCCGCCGAGCCGCCCGCCGGCCTCGATGCGGCGAGCGCACAGGCCGTGAAGGTCGCGGTCCATGGCGCCTTTGTCGCGGGCTTCCGGTGGGTGATGGGCATCAGCGCGCTGCTGGCCCTGTTGAGTGCGGTGAGCGCGTGGCTGTGGATCGGCGGCAAGCCGGCGCCGGGCGCGGCGGAAAAATCCTAGCGGCCGTCGTCCGACTCGAAGCGGATTTGCGCGCCGTGCGTCCGTGCGATGTCGAGGACCTGGCCGGCCCGTGCGGTGTCGGCACGCCGCAGCACCAGCGCCGAGGGGCCTTCGCCGCGCGATGCGAGGCGCCGCGCGATCGCGTTCGGCGATGCGGCGCCCGAACCGGTCGCCGACGACAACACCAGCGTGCTGCTGCCGACGGTGATCCGCGCATGGCGCAGTCCGCTGCCGGGCTCGGTGACCGCGGTGCCGATCTGCGCATCGGAGGCGGCCTCACCGAACAGGGCGCGGTAGCGTGCCAGGCTGGTGTCGAGGTCGTGCACGGCAATGTCCAGTCGCGCTACCCCGATGGCGCCGTTGGGGTGTACGCGCGCCGCGCCTTCCGGCACGCGCAGGGCGCGGGGCGTGATGTCGCCGCACAGGAAGGGCAGGTCGGCCGACGCGGGGCGCGCGGTCTGCCACTGCAGGCGCTCGCCATCGGGCCGCAGGCGGCCGCCGTCGAGCGGGCCTTCGAGCACCAGCCCACGACGCGCGGCGCCCGCCACCGTCTCGGCCGTGTCCTGCGGCAGCAGCGCGAAGTCGACGATGCCTTCGCCGTGGCGCTGCAGCAGCGGCCACCAGCGCTCCTGCGGCGCGGGGGACTTCCAGGCGATCAGCTCGAGATAGCTGCCGTCGGCGAAGACGACCAGCGCGTTGTGCGTCGGACGGCCGGGATGGTCGCCGCCGCGCAGCACCTGGAAGCCGAGTGCGGTGTAGTCCGCGATGGCGGTTTCGAGGTCGAGGACGGCGATGACGACGTGGTCCAGCGGCAATGACATGGTGGCTTTCGTGGGGCGAGGAACGATGGCGAAGAGGAGCCGTCTAGAACGCGACCATCACGTGGTCGCGGTACGCCGGCCGCGCCTGCAGCCGTTGGTACCAGGCCGTGACGTTCGGCAGCGGTGGGCGCGGGATGTCGAGTTCGAAGTAGCGGTACAGGCAGGTGCCGGCCGGGATGTCGGCCAGCGTGAGCCGGTCGCCCTCCAGGAAGTCGCGCGTCTGCAGGCGGGCGTCGAGCAGCTGGAACGATGCCGCGCACTGCGCAATGCTCCGTTCGACCAGCGCCGGGTCGCGCTGTGCCTCCGGCGTGCGGCACAGCGGCATGAAGATGCCGTCGATGAGGGCGGGCTGCAGGCGGCTCAGCGACCAGTCCATCCAGCGGTCGCGTTGCGATCGGCCCGCCGCGTCGGCCGGCCAGAGCACGTCGTCGCCGTGGGCTGTGCCGTAGGTCGCCGCCAGGTAGCGCAGGATGCTGTGCGACTCCCACACCGCCGTGCCGTCGACGTCCTGGATGACCGGCACCCGGCCGTGCGGGTTCAGCGCCAGGAAGTCGGGTTGGTCGATCCCCCCGAAGCTGCCGCCGGCCGGCACGTGCCCGTGCGGCAGGCCGAGCTCGCCGATCAGCCACATCACCTTCTGCACATTGAACGCGCTGCGCCGTCCCCAGACCTTGAGCATGCCGATGCCTTCAGCAGTTGTAGTCGCCGCCGTCGCGGTCGAGCAGCCGCAGCAGCGCGGTCCATTCGCGGTCGAGGTGCACCGTGTCGAGGTAGGCGTAGTCGTCGTGCTGCTTGGCGGCGTGCTCGCACACCTCGGGCGAGGGCAGCACGTACTTCTGGCCCATCGACAGCGTCTGCACCTGGATCTCGCAGGCGCGGTTCAGGTAGAACATGCGCGTGAAGGCCTCGGCCACCGAGCGCCCCGTGGTGAGCAGGCCGTGGTTGCGCAGGATCAGGTAGTGCGCGTTGCCCATCGACTGCACGATGCGCTGGCGCTCGTCGAGGTCGAGCGAGATGCCCTCGTAGTCGTGGTAGTTCACGCGGTTGTAGAACTGCATGCTGATCTGGTTGAGCGGCAGCAGCCCGCATTCGAGCGCGGCCACGGCCATGCCGGCATTGGTGTGCAGGTGCACCACGCATTCGACGTCGGGCCGGCTCTGGTGCAGCGCGCTGTGGATGGTGAAGCCGGCGGCGTTCACCTCGAAGCGGTCGTCGCCGATCGGGTTGCCGTCGACGTCGATCTTCACCAGGCTCGACGCGGTGATCTCGTCGAAGAACCAGCCGTGCGGGTTGATCAGGAACTGGTCGTGCCGGCCCGGCACGCGCACCGAGATGTGTGTGTAGATGAGGTCGGTCAGCGCGAACTTGGCGGCCAGCCTGTACGACGCGGCGAGCTGCGTGCGCACGGCCCATTCTTCGTCGCTGATGTTGCGCGGCTTGCGGTTGCGGTGCGGATCGGTGGTGGAAATCATGGCGGTGTCCGTCGGTGGGAAGGAAGTCGGTTCAGGGCAGCAGGGCCGTCGCCACGATCTCGACCCGGAAGTCCGGGTCGGCGAGCTCGACCTTGCCGCAGCAGCGCGTCGGTGTCTCGCCGGGCACGACCCAGGCGTCCCACACGGCGTTGAGGCCGGCGAAGTCGCTCATGGAGGCAAGCCAGATCTGTGCCGTGACCAGGCGGTCGCGGGTGGTACCGGCCTGCGCGAGCAGGTCGTCGATCTTCTGCAGCACCTGGCGTGTCTGGCCGCCGATGTCGAGCGTCTTGTCGTCGGCGACCTGGCCGGCCAGGTAGACCATGCCGCCGGCGATCACGGCGCGGCTGCGGCGGGCGTTCTGGTCGAGGCGCACGATGTCGCGCGGGGTCGATTCGGTGGTGGGGGTGGGCGTGGTCATTCGATGCCTCAGGTGTTCTGGGCGACGATGCGCCGGCAGTGCGCCAGCGCGGCTTCGCCGAGGTTGGCATTGGCTTCGGGCGTGCGGAAGGCCGAGTGCGCCGACAGCGTGACGTTGGGCAGCGTCGTGAGCGGGTGGTCGGCGGGCAGCGGCTCGGTGACGAACACATCGAGGCCGGCCGCGCGGAGCTTGCCGGCACGCAGCGCGTCGACCAGCGCGTCCTCGTCGGTCAGCGCGCCACGCGCGGTGTTCACCAGGATCGCGCCATCGCGCATCGCGGCGATGCGCTCGCGCGACAGGAAGCCGCGCGTCTCGTCGTTGAGCAGCAGGTGCAGCGACACCACGTCGCTGCGCGCCAGCAGCTCATCGATATCGACGAACTCGACGCCCGCGTGCTGCTTGGGCGAGCGGTTCCAGGCGATCACCTTCATGCCGGCGCCGGTGGCCAGGCGCGCCAGTTCTTCGGCGATGCCGCCGAAGCCGACCAGGCCCAGCGTCTTGCCGGTGAGCTGGACCGCCTCGGTGCGCAGCCACTGGCCGGCGCGCATGCCGCGGTCCATCAGCGCGAAGCCCTTGGCCGCTGCCCACATCAGCGAGAAGGCGCACTCGGCCACGGCCGTGTCGCCATAGCCCTTGATGGTGTGCACGCTGATGCCGAGCGTCGCGAGTTCTTCCACGTCCATGTAGCTGCGCGCGCCGGTGCCGAGGAACACGACGTGCTTCAGGCCCTGGCATTCGCGCGCGATCGCGGTCGGCAGGAAGGTGTGGTCGACGATGGCGATCGGCGCGCCGGCGAGCAGGGCGGGCAGCTCGGCCGAGGTGATGTCGGGCTGCCGGTTGATGTGCAACGGCAGGTCGTCGGCGCGATGCAGGCTTGAAAACACTGCGGAGAGCGTGGGATTGGCGTCCACGAAAGTCGCCCGCCATTCCCCAAATGGGGGACTGGCGGGGGCGGCAGCGGCATGGGAAACGGAAGACGTCACGGGCTGGTTCTCCGGGAAAAAGAGGGGGCTGGATCGGTGAAAAGATGCGAACCAAATCGGTGCGCATCCTCATGAAAACGTGCGGAAAGCATATCGCTTGTCAGCATACAAGGCAATAGTTATAGTCTGTATACAGGGCGGAGCGCAGGCGTTGCATGTTGCAAGGACCGCTTCGTCGCACCACTCTTCGAGGAAATTCGTATGAAGTTGCGTTGTGTTCTGGCGTCCGTGATGGCCCTTTTTTGCGTGCCGGCCATTTCGCAGGATGCCAATTGGCCAAGCCAGCCCATTTCCTTCGTCAGCGGCTTTCCGGGCGGCGCCGCGACCGATATCTATGCGCGCAAACTCGGCAGTGAGTTGACGCCGATCCTGAACACGTCGTTCATTTCCGATAACCGGACGGGCGCCGGCGGGAATATCGCGTCGAATATCGTGGCGCAGGCCAAGCCCGACGGCTATACCTTTCTGCTGGGAACGGCGGGCACGCACGCCATCAATCCGGCGCTCTACAAGAAATTGCCTTTCGACCCGGTCAAGGATTTCACGCACATCGCGCTGCTCGGCAATTTGCCCAACGTGCTGCTGGTGAATCCGGAAAAGCACCCGGACATCAAGACCTGCAAGGACCTGCTGGCGCTGGCCAAGAAGAAGCCCGGCGAACTGAACTACGCGTCGACCGGCAACGGCGCTTCGGGGCACCTGGCAGCCGTGCAGTTCGGCGGGGCATCACAGACCCGCTACACCCACGTGCCTTACCGCGGCCAGGGTCCAGCCATGACGGCGCTGCTGTCGGGCGAGGTCGACTTCTTCTTCAACCAGAGTTCGCCGAGCATCCCGGTGGTCCAATCGGGCAAGGCGCGCGCGCTGGCCGTCACCTCATCGCAGCGCATCGCCGCGCTGCCGAACGTGCCGACTGCGGCCGAGGCCTGCGACCTCGCGGGTTTCGAGAGCACGACCTGGTACGGCCTCTTCGGCCCGGCCGCCTTGCCGGCGACTATCCAGACCAAGATGTCGCAGGCCGTGCTCAAGACCATCCAGACTGACAGCTTCCGCGCGTGGCTCGTTAGCCAGGGCATCGCGCCGATCGAGGACGGCTCGCCGGCCGCCTTCAAGAAGGTGCACGAGGCGGACCTGGTGCGCTGGGCGAAGATCGTGAAGGAGTCGGGCGCGCAGGTGGACTGACGCGCATCGATGGGGTGGGGCGATCCGCTGCCGGCCCGCGTCGGCGCCGCTTCAGGCGACCGGCGCGGTGCTCATGTAGATCTGGGCGTAGCCTTCCTTGAGGGCTGACGAGATCTGGTCGAGGCGACGGTTGATGTGCTTGCTCAGGATCGGAATGCACCGATCCGGGTCGCGCGCCTTCAGCCCCAGCAGGATGTCGCGGTGGTCCTTCTGGCTCAGGGTGCGGTCGCAGCGCTCCATGTCGATCCAGCGCACGAAGCGGATCCGGGCGTTGACGTTGGCCAGCACGCGCATCATTTCGGCATTGCCGGACATCTGCATCAGGCGCTCGTGGAAGGTTTCGTCCAAGCGGACCAGTTCGTCGACGGTACGGTCGCCGGGCTCGGGGCCGGTGCTGTCAAGAAAGGCGAGGAGCGCGTCTATGTCCTCGTCTTTCGCGCGATCGATGGAAATTCGCAGCGCTTCGACTTCGATCACCTTTCGCAATTCGTACAGCGAAAAGACTTCCTGCACGTCGAGGTTGCGGCAATAGAAGCCCTTGCCGGAAACGAATTGCAAAAGCCCTTCGGTATAAAGCCGCGTCAATGCTTCGCGCAATGGCGTCCGGCTCACGCCGAGCGAGCGCGCGAGCGTACCTTCATTCAGGCGCTCACCCGGCTTGAAGCTGTAGTCGATGCTCATCAGCTTCAATTTCTCGTAAACCTGTTCGACGATGCTGTCGGATGTCTCTGTCACCGGGTGCCTCTGGTTCGCGGCGCGGATGGGCCGAAGTGTGTGGGACGTAAGTATACCAGCCTAAGTGCAGGTGTGTATATTGAAATATAATTCACAAATCTAGGCCGAAATAATATTCAATTGAAAATCGGAATTGATTTATTGAAATAAATCGTGCACGTGAATTTTCATGTCCGCAAATGGCCAGCCAAGACGCGATGGCGCACCGATGATCGAACCTTTCCCGCACACCGCATGATCGCCCCTCTTCCCCGTACCTTCGCGGCCCTCACCGCCGCCAACCTGGCCGCGCAGTCGGCTGAGCAACTGAGCCTGGCGGCCGTGCCGCTCGTCGCCGTACTGCTGCTCGGCGCCGGGCCCGGCGAGATCGGGCTGCTCGCGGCGCTGCAGACCCTGCCCTTCCTGCTGCTGTCGCTGCCGCTCGGCTGGATGGCCGACCGCTTGCCGCGGCGGCGGCTCATGGTGGGGGCGGAGCTGCTGCGCGCGGCCTCGCTGCTGGGGCTGCTCGCGGCGGTGGCGACGGGCCGGCTGTCGATCGGCGGGCTCGCGGTGCTGGGTTTCATCGGCGCGGTGGGCACGGTGGCCTTCAGCGTCGCGGCGCCCGCTCTCGTGCCTGCGCTGGTGCCGCGCGCCGCTTTGGCGCAAGCCAACGGGCGGCTGGAGCTCGCCCGCAGCGCGGCCTACGCCGGCGGGCCGGCGATCGGTGGCGCGCTGGTGGCGTGGGCCGGTGCGTCGGCCGCCTTCGTGCTGGCGACGGTGCTGTCGATCGCAGCCATCGCGCTGTTGTGGCGGCTGGTCGAGCCGCCGATGGTGCCGCGCGCGCCGCGTCACCCGTTGCGCGAGGTGCAGGACGGCGCGGCCTTCGTCTGGCACAACCCGATGCTGCGGCCCATGCTGTTGACCGCCGTCGCCTGGAATATCGCGTGGTTCGTGCTGCAGTCTGCCTACGTGCCGTATGCAATCCGCGTGCTCGGCCTGGGCGCCGGCGTGGTCGGCGTCACGTTGGGCGCGTTCGGCGCGGGCATGGTGGTGGGCGCGCTGTTGGCGCCGCGCCTCGTGCGCGCCATGCCCTTCGGCCGTGCGATCCAGCTGGGGCCGGTGGTGTCGGTGGCTGCGGCTGCGGCCATGGTCGCCACCTTGTTCGTGCCGAGTGCCTGGGTCGCGGGGCTGTCCTTCTTCCTCTTCGGCGCGGGGCCGATCGTGTGGACCATCACGTCGACCACGCTGCGCCAGAGCCTCACGCCCGGCGCGATGCTCGGACGCGTGGGCGCACTGTTTCTCACGGTGAACGCGGGTGCTCGGCCGGTGGGAGCCGCGCTGGGCGGACTGGTCGGCGCGCGCTGGGGCGAGGCCGCCTGCCTGTGGCTGGCGCTCGCGGGCTTCGTGCTGCAGGCGCTGCTGATCGTGCGATCACAGGTCGGCAGCCTGCAGCGGCTGCCCGACGCCGTCGCCTGAAGGTGTCGATCAGTTCTGCGCGAAGCAGTAGAGCAAGCCGCCGCCGCCCGTCTTCTTGAGCGCGTCGAGGCTGCAGCCTTGCGTGGGATGCGACGAGTTCCACGACTTCGACGGTGCATCGTCGCGCAGGCCCATGCGGTCGTGGTGGCCGACCAGCGCGGAGCCGTCGCCGCTCTTCGTCCAGTTGCCGCAGGTGTTGTCCTTGCCGTCGTTCACCGCGCGGCCGTCGGGCGACGAGCCGGTGAGCATGTCGTGCAGGTTGACCGGGTCGCCGCGGCCACTGATGGTGCTGCCCCGTTCGGTCAGCGCGGTCTGTTTGGTCAGGTTGTTGGTGTCGCTGTGCAGGTTGGCCACGCTGGTGGCGATCACATCGCCCTTGAGGTTGCGCCACGGGCCGCTGCCGATGCGGTCGCGCGCGTCGACCGACGGGCTGCCGGGCGTGGCGCTGGCGCTCAGGTAGGCGCGCCAGGTGCGGCTGCCTGCGCCTGCGCTCGCGGCCAGCGACTGGCAGTAGCGGTCCGCGCCGGCCAGGCCGCCGAAGTCCGCGCCCTTGCCCGGGTTGGTGCTGGTCACGAAGAAGCTCATGCCCGCCTGTGGCGTCGACGGGCCCATGGCGCCGCACGCGGCCAACAGGGCCGCGGCTGCTGCGGAGAGGGCGACGAAGGATGAACGACGGATCATGGCGAGGCTCCTGAGCAAGTGGGGAGGGCAGGGACGGGACGAAATCGGCTGGACGGTACGCGTGGCCAAGGGGCATGGCAATGAGGGGTGACCCGGCCACAGCGCAGAATGCGCCGATGAAAGCCCCTCCCCGTTTGCAGTCGCTCGTCGACGAAGGCCTGATCGACACCGTGGTGCGCCAGCTCATGAGCGGCAAGGAGGCGATGGTCTACGTGGTGCGGTGTGGCGACGACACGCGCTGCGCCAAGATCTACAAGGAAGCGACCAACCGCAGCTTCCGCCAGGCCGTCGACTACACCGAGAACCGCAAGGTCAAGAACACACGCCTGCAGCGCGCCATGGCCAAGGGCACGAAGTTCGGCCGGCAGGCCACCGAGGCTGCGTGGCAGAGCGCCGAGGTCGACGCGCTCTACCGTCTGGCCGCGGCCGGCGTGCGCGTGCCGGTGCCCTACAACTTCTGCGACGGTGTGCTGCTGATGGAACTGGTGACCGATGCCGAGGGCGATGCGGCGCCGCGGCTCAACGACGTGATCTTCAGTCAGGAGGACGCGCTTCGCCACCATGCGACGCTGCTCAGGGAGGTGGTCCGCATGCTGTGCGCGGGCGTCGTGCACGGCGACCTCTCCGAATTCAACGTGCTGCTCGCGGCCGACGGCCCGGTGATCATCGACCTGCCGCAGGCCGTGGACGCTGCCGGCAACAACCACGCCAAGCGCATGCTGCTGCGCGACGTGGAGAACCTGAAGGTCTTCTTCGGCCAGTTCGCGCCCGAACTGCTGCAGACCCGCTACGGCGAGGAGATGTGGAACCTCTACGAACGCGGCGAACTCGACACCGCCACGGCACTGACGGGGCAGTTCGTTCGGGCCACCGGTCCGGTGGACGTGGGCGGCGTGCTGCGCGAAGTGGACGATGCACGGGCCGAAGAGTCGGCGCGCCGTGTGCGCATGGCCGGCGGCTGATTCGCCCTCGTGCCGGCGCGTTGCACCTGTTCATCAGAATTCGTCGCAGCCTTACGTGGCGTTCACATCGGGCCTTCAACATGAAGGCTCCTGAACACAACGCCTCGAAGGAGTTGCCATGATGAAGAAGATGTCCCTTGCCCTCGGCACCGCCGCACTTCTGGCACTGGCCGCATTGAGTGCGCCGGCCCAGGCCCAGCCCTATGACCATCGCCCGGACTACCGGCCGCGCGTGGTGGTGGTCCCGCCGCCGCCGCGCCATATGGTGCGCCCCGGCTACGACCATCGCTATGACCACCGCTACGACCATCGCCGCTACGACCGCCATGGTCCCCGCGGAGGCTGGCGCGACAACGACCGCGACGGCGTGCCCAACCGCTACGACCGCCGCCCGAACAACCCCTACCGCCACTGATCAGCGTTCAACGACCTTCGCGCCGGAACTCGCCGGGGGTCGTGCCGGTCCATTCGCGGAACGCGCGTGAAAAGCTCTTCTCATTGCGAAAGCCCACGGCCAGCGCGACCTGCTTGATCGGACGGCTCGTGCGCCGCAGCAGGTCGGCGGCCTGCGCCTGGCGCACCTCGTCCTTCAGGGCCTGCAGCGGCACGCCTTCTTCCTGCAGTTGCCGATGCAGCGTGCGGCTCGACATGTGGAGCAGCGCGGCGATGGCATCGGCCGTGGCGGCTTCCGCCGGGCGCAGGCGCAGCAGCTCGCGCACCCGTTCGCCCAGCAACCGGTCGCGCCGGTACTGCAGCACCGTCAGCGGCAGGGCGCGCTTGAGCATGGTGCGCAGCGCGGGCTCGTCGCGCTGTAGCGGCAGGTGCAGGTAGCGTTCGTCGAAGCTGTAGCTGGCGCACCGGGCACCGAAGTGCAGCTCGCCGGTGAACATCAGCGGATAGGCGTCGCGGTGCGGTGGCGGCGCAAACGGAAAGTCCGCGCTGCGCAGCGAGATGCGCGAGTCGATCGCCCAGCAGGCGTAGCCGTGCAAAAAGCGCAGGCTCGACACCAGGCAGAACTCGCGGAAGGCGCCCAGGTCGCGCTGTTCGGTGATCGACACCGTGGCCACGCCACTCGCCACTTGCAGGTCGAGCACGATGTCGTCGGTCAGCAGGCGGTGGTGCCGGCACCAGCGCTTGATGGCCACGCCCAGGTCGGGCGCGGTGAGCGACGCGCGGCACAGCATGCCGTAGCTGCCCCAGGGCAGGCGGCGCGTGAACCAGCCGAGCGCTTCGTCGTCGAGCTCCTGCATCGCGTGCGCATTGAGTGCCTCGAACTGCAGGGCGGTCACGCGCGCGTTCGCCTTGCCGACTTCGCGCGGCGCGATCTGTGCCGCGCGCAGCGCCTTCGACGGGTCCATGCCGTAGCGTGCGTAGCCCTGCACGATCGCTCGCACGAAAGCCATCGGCGTGGCGGCGCGGCCGGGCTTGAGGAAGGCGGGGGCGGTCATGGCGAATGGGCGTACGGCTGGCGCAATTTGCAACCATTGTGGCCGCAAATGCGCCGGGGGCGGGCGTAAGCTGCGGCTTTTGCGCGCGTTGCCGCCTTATGGCGCATTGCGCGACGCCCCCTCAGAGGAGACAACGCCCATGCCCGCACCGAGCCTTCCCGGCCTGAACTTCGATCTCGGCGACACCGTCGATTCCCTGCGCGAGGCGATCGACGACTTCGCGCACCACGAGATCACGCCGCGCGCCGCCGCCATCGACAGCGACAACCTGTTCCCGCACGACCTGTGGAAGAAGCTCGGCGACCTCGGCCTGCACGGCATGACGGTCAAGGAAGAGTACGGCGGCACCGAACTCGGCTACCTCGCGCACATCGTCGCGATGGAAGAGGTGTCCCGCGCATCGGCCTCGGTCGGCCTCTCGTACGGCGCGCATTCCAACCTGTGCGTGAACCAGATCCACCGCAACGGCAGCGAAGCGCAGAAGAAGAAATATCTGCCCAAGCTGGTGAGCGGCGAGCACGTCGGCGCCCTGGCCATGAGCGAGCCCAACGCCGGCTCCGACGTCGTCAGCATGAAGCTGCGCGCCGAGAAGAAGGGCGACCGCTACGTGCTCAACGGCGGCAAGATGTGGATCACCAACGGCGGCGATGCCGACACGCTGGTCATCTACGCCAAGACCGAGCCCGAGATGGGCGCACGCGGCATGACGGCCTTCATTGTCGAGAAGGGCTTTGCGGGCTTCAGCGCCGGCACCAAGCTCGACAAGCTGGGCATGCGCGGCAGCAACACCTACCCGCTCTTCTTCGACAACTGCGAGGTGCCCGAGGAGAACGTGCTGGGCGGCGAAGGCATGGGCGCCAAGGTGCTGATGAGCGGCCTCGACTACGAGCGCGCCGTGCTCTCGGGCGGCCCGCTGGGCATCATGGCGGCCTGCATGGACGCGGTGATCCCCTTCGTGCACGAGCGCAAGCAGTTCGGCCAGAGCATCGGCGAGTTCCAGCTGATGCAGGGCAAGATCGCCGACATGTACTCGACGTGGCAGGCCACGCGTGCCTACGTCTACGCCGTGGGCAAGGCCTGCGACCGCAACGACCACGCACGCACCTTCCGCAAGGACGCCGCCGGCGCCATCCTGTATTCGGCCGAGAAGGCGACCTGGATGGCCGGCGAGGCGATCCAGGCGCTGGGCGGCGTGGGCTACACCAAGGACTTTCCGGTCGAGCGGCTGTGGCGCGACGCCAAGCTGTACGAGATCGGTGCCGGCACCAGCGAGATCCGCCGGATGCTGATCGGCCGCGAGCTCTTCAACGAAACCGCCTGAGGCCGCGCGATGGCAGCGAACCCCAGCTACGCCCAGGGCGCCACCGACATTCCGCTGATCGAGCAGACGCTCGGCGCCTTCTTCGACGACATGGTGGGCAAGCAGCCGGACCATGAGGCGCTGGTGAGCCGCCACGAAGGCCAGCGCTTCACCTACCGTGAACTGCAGGCCGCTGCCAACCGGCTCGCCAGCGCGCTGCTCAAGACTGGCCTGCAATCCGGTGACCGTGTCGGCATCTGGTCGCACAACAACGCGCCATGGATCCTGATGCAGATCGCGACCGCCAAGGTCGGGCTGGTGCTGGTCAACATCAACCCGGCCTACCGCACGTCGGAAGTCGAGTACGCGCTCAACAAGGTCGGCTGCAAGCTGCTCGTGACCATGGCGCAGTTCAAGACGAGCGACTACCTTGGCATGCTGCGCGAGCTGGGCCCGAAGCGGTTGCCGCTGCTGCAGCACACGGTGTGGATCGACAAGGCCGGCGATGCGGATCAGGCCGACATGCTTCGCTTCTCGGAACTGCTCGCGAGCGGCGATCCGGATGACACGCGCGTCGCGGAAGTCGGCGCCACGCTGAAGGCGACGGACCCGATCAACATCCAGTTCACCAGCGGCACCACCGGCTTCCCCAAGGGTGCGACGCTGACGCACCGCAACATCCTGAACAACGGCTTCTTCGTGGGCAAATGCATGCGCCTCACACCGGCCGACCGGCTCTGCATCCCGGTGCCGATGTACCACTGCTTCGGCATGGTGCTGGGCGTGCTGGCCTGCCTCACGCACGGCAGCACCATCGTGTTCCCGAACGACGGCTTCGATGCATTGAGCGTGCTCGAGACGGTGCAGGCGGAGAAGTGCACGGCGCTGCACGGCGTGCCGACGATGTTCATCGCCGAGCTCGACCATCCGCGCTTCGCCGAGTTCGACCTGTCGGCGCTGCGCACCGGCATCATGGCCGGCACCGCCTGCCCGATCGAGGTGATGAAGCGCGTGGTCGACCGCATGCACCTGGGGGAGATCACCATCGCCTACGGCATGACCGAGACCAGCCCCGTCAGCTGCCAGAGCGCGGCCGACACGCCACTCGACAAGCGCGTGGCCACGGTCGGCAAGGTGCAGCCGCACCTGGAGGTGAAGATCGTCGACCCCGAGACCGGCGCAACCGTGCCGCGCGGCCAGTCGGGCGAGCTCTGCACCCGCGGCTACTCGGTGATGCACGGCTACTGGGACGACGAACCCAAGACGCGCGAGGCGATCGATGCGGAACACTGGATGCACACCGGCGACCTCGCCACCATGGACGACGAGGGCTACGTCAACATCGTCGGCCGCATCAAGGACCTGGTGATCCGCGGCGGCGAGAACATCTACCCGCGCGAGATCGAGGAGTTCCTCTACCGCCACCCGAAGGTGCAGGACGTGCAGGTGGTCGGCCTGCCCGACAAGAAGTACGGCGAGGAGCTGTGCGCGTGGGTCATCGTGAAGCCGGGGCAGACAGCGACGGAAGACGAGATCCGCAATTTCTGCAAGGGCCAGATCGCGCACTACAAGGTGCCGAAGTACATCCAGTTCGTCACCGCCTTCCCGATGACGGTGACCGGCAAGATCCAGAAGTTCAAGATCCGCGACGAGATGAAAGAGCGGCTCGGACTCAACGAAGAAAAGACCGCATGAGCAAGCTCGAAACCAAACTCAACGCCCGCGCTGCGGACTTCCAGGCCAACGCTGCGGCCATGCGTGCCCTGGTCGACGACCTGCACGCGCAGTTCGCCAAGGTCGAGGCCGGCGGCGGTGAAGCGGCACGCGCCAAGCACGTCGCGCGCGGCAAGCTGCTGCCGCGCGACCGCGTGGCCGAGCTGCTCGACCCCGGCACGCCGTTTCTGGAGATCGCGCCGCTGGCGGCGTACGGCATGTACCTCGACGCCAAGGGCGTGGAGTCGGCGCCCGGCGCCGGCCTGATCGCCGGCATCGGCCGCGTGAGCGGCGTCGACTGCATGATCGTCTGCAACGACGCGACGGTGAAGGGCGGCACCTACTACCCGCTGACGGTGAAGAAGCACCTGCGCGCCCAGGAGATCGCCGAGCAGAATCGCCTGCCCTGTATCTACCTGGTCGATTCCGGCGGTGCCAACCTGCCGAACCAGGACGAGGTCTTCCCCGACCGCGACCACTTCGGCCGCATCTTCTACAACCAGGCCAACATGAGTGCCCAGGGCATCGCGCAGGTCGCGGTGGTCATGGGCTCATGCACGGCGGGCGGCGCGTACGTGCCGGCGATGAGCGACGAGTCGATCATCGTGAAGAACCAGGGCACCATCTTCCTGGGCGGCCCGCCGCTGGTGAAGGCGGCGACCGGCGAGGTCGTGACGGCCGAGGACCTGGGCGGTGGCGACGTGCACACGCGCCTGTCGGGCGTGGCCGACCACCTGGCGCAGAACGACCTGCATGCGCTCTCGCTGGCGCGCTCGGCCATCGCCAACATCAACCGCAAGGACGCGACCGAGGCGCCGCATCCCGACGTGCGCGCACCGGAGTTCCCGCGCGAGGAGCTGTACGGCGTGATCCCGACCGACACGCGCAAGCCCTTTGACGTGCGCGAGATCATCGCGCGCATCGTCGACGGCAGTGAGTTCCACGAGTTCAAGGCGCGCTTCGGCGCCACGCTGGTCTGCGGCTTCGCCGAGATCGAGGGCATGCCCGTCGGCATCGTCGCCAACAACGGCATCCTGTTCTCCGAATCGGCGCAGAAGGGCGCGCACTTCATCGAGCTGTGCTGCCAGCGCAAGATCCCGCTGGTGTTCCTGCAGAACATCACCGGCTTCATGGTGGGCCGCAAGTACGAGAACGAAGGCATCGCGCGCCACGGCGCCAAGATGGTGACCGCGGTGGCCACGGCCAACGTGCCGAAGTTCACCATCATCATCGGCGGCAGCTTCGGCGCCGGCAACTACGGCATGTGCGGCCGCGCTTACAGCCCCCGCTTCCTCTGGATGTGGCCCAACGCGCGCATCAGCGTGATGGGCGGCGAGCAGGCCGCCAGCGTGTTGGCCACCGTCAAGCGCGACGGCATCGAGGGCAAGGGCGGCAGTTGGAGCAAGGAGGAGGAAGAGGCCTTCAAGGCCCCCATCCGCCAGCAGTACGAAGACCAGGGCCATCCGTACTACGCGACCGCGCGGCTGTGGGACGACGGGATCATCGATCCGGCGGACACACGGCGTGTGCTGGCGCTGGGGCTGGCGGCGTCGCGCAACGCGCCGGTGCCCGAGCCGAAGTTCGGCATCTTCCGGATGTAGCCTGCGATGCAGATCGCCGACTACTTCATCCGGCTCGCGCGCTACCACGCGTGGGCGACGCACAAGCTGCTGACCGATCTCACAGCCCTGAGCGACGATGAGTGGCATCGGGACATGCGCCTGTTCTTCGGGTCGGTGCACCGCACGGTCAACCACCTGCTTGTGGCCGACACGATCTGGTACGCGCGCTTTGCGGAAAACACCTCGCGGCGCATCGCGCTCGATGCCGAGCTTCACGCCTCGCGTGCGGAGCTCTGCGCCGCGCTCGCGGCTGCGGTGAACCGTTGGGCACCTTGGGTCGAGGCGATGGATGCCTCACGACTGGACGGCGACTTGGTCTACACCCGCACCGACGGCGAGGCCGCGCGCATTCCTTTCGCGCCGGCCCTCGGCCACATTTTCAACCATGCGACCCATCACCGCGGCCAGATCACGGCGGGGGTGACCGCGATGGGCCATGGCGGGCCGTCGCTCGACTGGGCCAGTCTTCTGCAGATCGAAGCGAGATCACCGACATGACGAGGCGTGATCACGCCGACGGCGTACCAGGAGTGATCGATGGCGGCACACCCCCGGCGCATTCACGTGCGCAGGTATCGGGTGCTCCCCGCAGCGAAATCAAGGAAGAGCCGAAGGCGGGGACATTCGCGGACTTGAGTGCCCGGTGGCCTGTGCGCGCACCCCAACACAGCCGCCCCGAGCACAACGCATGACCGCGCGCCATGCAACGCTGTCCAAACCGACGTTCACCATCTTCCGCAGGTGACCCCATGACGCGCGTTCAGCTCCTTTCTTCGCGCACGCGCCGTCGTGCCGCGGCCGCCCTCGCCGCCGCTCTGTTGATGGCGGTGACGCAGGCGTTCAGTGCGGCGCCGCTGCCGGAATCGGTCGTGATGGTGCCGAAGAAATCGGGGCTGTTCACCACCGAACTGGAAACCACGCTCTACCTTCCGGAAGGAGACGGACCCTTCCCGATTGTCGTGATCAACCACGGCAAGGCGAACGGCGACCCGAAGTTCCAGGCGCGCTACCGACCCGGTGGCCCCGCCCGCTTCTTTCTGGCGCGCGGCTATGCCGTGGTGGTGCCGATGCGCCAGGGTTTCTCGAAGTCGAGCGGCAGCTACATCGGGGGTGGCTGCAACGTGGAAAGCAACGGGCGCGAGCAGGCCGGCGACGTCGCGGCCGTGCTTGACTACGTGACGGCACAGCCCTGGGCCGACAAGGCGCGCATCGTCGTCGCGGGTCAGTCGCACGGTGGCTGGACCACGCTGGCCTTCGGCACGCTAGGCTATCCCGGCGTGAAGGGCCTGATCGACTTCGCCGGTGGCTTGCGGCAGGAGCAATGCGTTGGCTGGCAGCAGGGCTTGATTGGCGCTGCCGGCAACTACGGCAAGGAAACGCGTACGCCATCGCTCTGGTTCTACGGCGACAACGATAGCTACTTCCCGCCCTTCGCCTGGAAGGGCATGCACGACGGCTACGTGGCCGGCGGCGCATCGGCGAAGCTGGTGGCCTTCGGCAATTTCGGCAGCGATGCGCACACGATGTTCGGCGCGGCCGACGGCGCCCGCATCTGGCAACCGGTGGTCGCCGAGTTCCTGCGCGAGATCGGCATGCCAGACCAACCGTTGCCTGCGTTCGCGCGCTATGTCGCGGCGCCCGCCACCACCGCGCCGCCGGCCACTGACTTCGCCGCCATCGATGCGGTCGACCGCGTGCCCGACCAGAGTGCGGCTTCGCTGGCCGGCTACCGCGTGTTCCTCGGCAAGACATTCCCACGCGCCTTCGCCATCAATGCCCAAGGGGGGTGGGGCTCGGCCTGGGGCGGCGATGATCCGCTCGCGCGCGCGCTCGAGAACTGCGCCAAGAAGGCCGCGTCGGGCGCGTGCCAGCTCTATGCCGTCGACGACAAGATCGTCTGGAAACCTTGAACATGACTGACTTCACCAAGCTAAAACTCTCCATCGATGGCGCGATCGCCCGCATCTGGCTCGACCAGCCCGATACGCGCAACGCCTTCGACGACACCGTCATTGCCGAACTGACACAGGCCTTCCTGGAAGCCGGCAATGCAACGCAGGTCAAGGCCATCGTGCTCGGCGCCAATGGCCCCGCCTTCTGCGCCGGCGCCAACCTGAACTGGATGCGCCGCATGGCCGACTACACGCGCGACGAGAACATCGCCGACGCGGGCAAGCTGGCCGACATGCTGCGCACGATCGCCGAGTGCCCCAAGCCGACCATCGCGCGCGTGCAAGGCGACGTGTATGCCGGTGGCATGGGCCTGGTGGCGGCGTGCGACATGGCGGTGAGCGTCGACACCGCGGGGTACTGCCTGAGCGAAGTGAAGATCGGCCTCATCCCCGCGACCATCAGCCCCTACGTGATCCGTGCGATGGGCGCGCGTGCATCGCAGCGCTACTTCCTGACGGCCGAGCGCTTCACCGCGGCCGAGGCACACCGTATCGGCTTCGTGCACGAGGTGGTCGCGGCCGATGCGCTCGATGCCAAGGTCGACGAACTGCTCAAGGCGCTGACCGGTGCCAGCCCCGCCGCCGTGCGCGCCTGCAAGACCTTGTTGGCCGACGTCACCGGCCGCGCCATCGACGACGCGCTGATCGCGAAGACCGTCGACGGCATCGCCGACATCCGCGCCAGCGACGAAGGCCGCGAAGGCGTGCAAGCCTTCCTGCAGAAGCGCAAGCCCGCCTGGTTGGGATGACCATGCCCGAACTCGACATGCCCCAACTGCTCGCGCTGGCGGCCGCGCTTGGCTGGGCCAGCGGCGTGCGCCTCTACCTCGTCGTGCTGCTGACGGGGCTGGCCGGCTACTTCGGCTGGGTGCCCCTGCCCAGCGGCCTGCATCTGCTGGCCCATCCGGTGGTGCTGGTGGCGAGCGGCTTCATGGTGTTCGTCGAGTTCTTCGCCGACAAGATTCCCGGCCTGGATTCGCTCTGGGACATGGTGCACACCGTCATCCGCATTCCGGCCGGTGCCGCGCTCGCGGCCGGCGTGTTCGGCGGCGACCATGCGGTGATGGCGCTGGTCGCCGCGCTGCTGGGCGGCGGCTTCGCGGCCACGGCGCATGCGGCCAAGGCGACGACGCGCGCGGCCATCAACACCTCGCCCGAGCCCTTCTCCAACGTCGGCGCGTCGCTGGTCGAAGACAGCATGGTGCCGGCGGGGCTGTGGCTCGCGGTCGCACACCCGCTGGTGTTCGTCGTGCTCTTCGTGCTGGTGCTGATCCTCAGCGTCTGGCTCATCCGCAAGAGCTGGCGCTTCCTGCGCGGGCTCGTGAATCGCGTCACGCGCATCTTCAGCGGCCAGCCCGACCCGGGTGTCACGTCCGCCTTCCAGTTCAAGCGAAAAGAAATACCCGGAGACCCACCGAATGTTTAAGAAGATCCTCATTGCCAACCGCGGTGACCAGCCGCGAAGCGGCGCAGCGGCTCAGCCAAATTGCGTGTCACGCGTAGCGTGTGCAGGCGATTTCACCGCGGAGACGCACCGTGTTTAAAAAGATTCTCATCGCCAACCGCGGGGAAATCGCCTGCCGCGTGGCGGCCACCGCACGGCGCATGGCCATCCGCACCGTCGCCGTGTATTCCGATGCCGACGCCCACGCCAACCATGTCCGTGCCTGCGACGAGTCGGTGTACCTCGGCGGCAGCGCGCCGAAGGACAGCTACTTGCGCTGGGAGAAGATCCTCGAGGCCGCCAAGGCCACGGGCGCCGAGGCGATCCACCCCGGCTACGGCTTCCTGAGCGAGAACGAGGAGTTCGCGCAGGCCTGCGCCGACGCGGGCCTGGTCTTCATCGGCCCGCCGCCGTCGGCCATCAAGGCCATGGGCCTGAAGGCCGAGTCGAAGCAGCTGATGGAAAAGGCCGGCGTGCCGCTGGTGCCCGGCTACCACGGCCACGACCAGGACCCGGCACTGCTGCAACGCGAGGCCGACCGCATCGGCTACCCGGTGCTCATCAAGGCCAGCGCGGGCGGTGGCGGCAAGGGCATGCGCGCGGTCGAGAAGCCGGAAGATTTCGCGGCGGCGCTCGCGTCCTGCCAGCGTGAAGCCATCAACAGCTTCGGCGACGACGCGGTGCTGATCGAGAAGTACGTCCAGCGCCCGCGGCACATCGAGATCCAGGTGTTCGGCGACACGCAGGGCGATTGCGTCTACCTGTTCGAGCGTGATTGCTCGGTGCAGCGCCGCCACCAGAAGGTGCTGGAGGAAGCGCCGGCGCCCGGCATGACCGAGGCGATGCGCGCGCAGATGGGCGCGGCGGCGGTGGCTGCGGCCAAGGCGGTGAAGTACGTCGGTGCGGGCACGGTCGAATTCATCGTCGAGCAGCGTGACGGCGGCGCCATGAACTTTTTCTTCATGGAGATGAACACGCGCCTGCAGGTCGAGCATCCGGTGACGGAAGCCATCACCGGTCTCGACCTGGTCGAATGGCAACTCCGCGTGGCGTCGGGCGAGCCGCTGCCGCTCAAGCAGAGCGAGTTGAAGATCCACGGCCACGCCATCGAGGCACGCATCTGCGCCGAGAACCCCGACAACAACTTCCTGCCGGCCACCGGCACGCTGCAGGTTTACCGCAAGCCGCAGGCGACGGCCTTCCAGCGCAGCCGCGTCCGCATTGATGACGGCGTGCGCGAGGGCGGCGAGATCTCGCCCTTCTACGATTCGATGATCGCCAAGCTGATCGTCCACGGCGCCACGCGCGACGAGGCGCTGGCCCGGCTCGACGCGGCCCTGGCGCAGACGCACATCGTCGGCGTGCAGACCAACGTGCAGTTCCTGCGCGGCATCCTCGCCACCGACTCGTTCGCCAAAGCCAACCTCGACACCGCGCTGATCGAGCGCGAGCGCGCGGTGCTGTTCGACCGCGAGCCGCTCGGCCTGCCGCTGGCCGCGGCCGCATCGATCGCGCGCACGCTGCTCGACGAGCGCGCCACCGGCACGCCCGACCCGTTCAGCCAGCGCGACGGCTGGCGTTCGCTCGGCACCACCGCGCGCATCTTCGCCTTCGAGTTCCGCGGCGAGACGCAGACGGCGACGCTGCGCTACCTGCACGACGGCGCGCTGATGCTCGACGTGGGCGGCGCGAACGGCGCCAGTGGCCCGCTCGTGATCGGGCGCCTGCCGGACGGACAGATCGAGCTGGCCTTCAACGGCGCGCGCCATACCCTGGACGTGTACGAGCGCCAGGGGGCCGCGCACGTGTTCGCAGCGGCGGGCGCGACGCGCATCACCGCCATCGACCGCCTCGCGCATGCCGGCGACAGCCAGGCCGAAGGCGGGCGCCTCACGGCACCGATGCCGGGCAAGGTCGTGTCCTTCGCGGTCAAGGCCGGCGACAAGGTCGCCAAGGGCCAGCCGCTGGCCGTGATGGAGGCGATGAAGATGGAGCACACCATTGCCGCGCCGGCCGACGGTACGGTCGAAGAACTGCTCTACGCGCCGGGCGACCAGGTCACTGAAGGCGCTGAACTGCTGCGCATCGCCGCCTGAACGCAGGCCTCAGCCGCTGTCGCCCATCCGGAACTCGACCCGCACGGGCCGGGTGGGCTCGGTGCGCTGTTCCTTCATCCACTTCTCGGCGAACTCCCGCACCGTCTTCTCGGCCGCCGGCATCTGCTGCTGCAGGTACTCGACGCGCTGCGCGCGCTGGGCCAGTTCGGGGCCGAGGTTCTTCAGTAGGTTCGCCTGGTTGGCGGCGGCGCCGGGTGCGAGCAGGCCGCCGCGTTCACTCGTGATCTGCGCCTTCGGCGTGTCGATGCCGGGCGGCAGCAGCGGCTTCGGTGCCGGCACGCTGAGCATGTAAACGTCGCCGTCGAGCGTCAGCGTCCAGGTGTCGGCGAGCGGAAGCCGGTAGGTGTAGTGCACCGGCACGCGTATCTGGCCGATGCGTTCGCCCAGGAGCGCCCCGCAGTCCTGCCCGAGGCAGGTGTACGACGAGCGCCACCGGAACTCCTCGGTCTTCACCAGTGTGGAGACTTCGAGGAAACCACCGGGGGTGCGCAGCACGACGACCTGCGCCGGGTCGAGCATGCGCACCTGTTCTTCGGTCGACCCCCACGGCAGGCCGCGCGTGTAGAGCAGCGCACCCGCGACCCCCACCGCGATGGCGACGATCGTCCAAAGGACTGGCAAGCGGGCAGGTGGGCGCACGGACTCTCTCGAGGCAGGGATGGACGACAGGTCTTTTCCATCCTAGCAGCGACCCTTCCGTCGCACGGCAGCGCGTCAGTCCACGCGGATGTTCTTCGCCTTGACGATGCGGCTGTAGATGTCGGCGTCGCGCCGCACCATCGCCACCATCTCGGCCTGCGTCAGGCCCAGCGGTTCGCTGTTGAGGTCGCGGATACGCTTGGCCAGGTCGGGGTCCTTGCTGGCCTGGACCATCAGCGCGTTGAAGCGGGTGACGATCGGGGCCGGCGTGGCGGCTGCGGCCCACAGCCCGTGCCACGACATCATGGTGAGGCCGGGCACCACTTCCGACAGCGTGGGCACGTCGGGCATGGCGGGGTGGCGCGTCTCGCCGGAATAGGCCAGCGCATTCGCACGGCCGCCGCTGATCAGCGGGTAGCCGGTGGCGATGGGCTCCATCAGCGTGTCGACCTGGCCGCCGATCAGGTCGGCCACGGGGCTGCCGCGGTAGGGCACATGGATCATCTCGGCGCCTGTCTCGTCCTTGAGCCATTCGACGATCAGGTGCGACGGGCTGCCGGCGCCGTAGGACGCGTGCGAGATGGTGCCGGGCTTGGCCTTGGCTGCAGCCACCAGTTCCTTCACCGACTTGGCCGGGAACTTGGTCGGGGCGATGAGCACCAGGCCCTGGCGCATGGTGGTCGCCACCGGGACGAAGTCCTTCTGCGGGTCGTACGGCAGCTTGCTGTAGATGTACGGGTTGATGGTGAACCCGGTCGACAGGTTGTAGAGGTAGGTGTAGCCGTCGGCCGGCGCCTTGGCCACGGTGTCGGCCGCCAGGTTGCCGGCGGTGCCCGGCTTGTTGTCGATCACCACCGGCACGCCGAGCTGCTTGGACGCATAGTCGCCGTACAGCCGCGCGAAGATGTCCGGCGGCGTGCCCGGCGCGAAGCCGACCACGATGCGGATGGGCTTGTTGGGCCAGGCCGCGGGCTGCGCGGCAGCCAGGCTGCAGGCCAGGCCCAGGCAAAGGGCCGTCAACCATTGAATTCTCGAACGCATGTCTGTCTCCTTATGGCGGGCGCTCGCCCGCTTGTTTGAAAAATCGCGTCGCTTCGCCGGGCCGCGTGGCCGCGCCGAAGTTCATCGTGTCCGTGGGTGGTGGGTGTCTCCTCAGTCGATCTGCGCGCCAGAGCGCTGGACGGCTTCGCCCCACTTCGCGATCTCGTTGCGCGCGAAGGCGTCGAGTGCGGCACCGCTCAAGTCGCTGGGCTCGATGCCCTGCTGCGACAACTTCTCGCGCACCTCCGGCTGCGCCAGCACCTGGCGCGTGGCCTCGCGCAGGCGGTCGCGCTGGTCGGCCGGCATGGTGGCCGGCGCATACAGCATGAACCAGGCGACGAGGTCGAAGTCGGGCACGCCCTGCTCGATCAGCGTGGGCACGTCGGGCGCGGCGGCGCTGCGCTTGGCGCTGGACACGCCCAGTGCGCGCAGCCGGCCCGCGCGCACCTGCGGCAGCACGGCGGCCGGGTGATAGAACATGAACTGCACGTTGCCGGCGACCAGCTCGGTCATGGCCTGTGCGCCGTCGCGGTAGGGCACGTGCACGAACTTCTTTCCAAGCCGCACGTTGAGCAGCTCGCCCGCCAGGTGCCCCGAGGTGCCATTGCCAGCCGAGGCGAAATTGACAGCCGCGTCGCCGGCCTGCCGCAGGTCGGCCACGGTCTTCCACGGCGAGGCGGTCGGCACCACCAGCAGCGTCGGCGTGGCGCCGACGAAGCCCAGCGGTGCGAAGTCGCGCAGCGGCGAATAGCTCAGGCGCTTGTAGAGCGACGGGTTGATGGCGTGCGTGCCCACGGTGCCCATCAGCAGCGTCTGCCCGTCGGTGCCCGACTTGGCGACCTGCTCGCTGCCGATGGCGCCGCCCGCGCCCGGCTTGTTCTCGACGATCACGGCCTGGCCGAGTTGCCGGCCGAGCGCGTCGGCCAGCGTGCGCCCGACGATGTCGGTCGTCGTGCCCGCGCCGAAGGGCACGACCAGCTTGATGGGGCGCGACGACGGCGTCTGTGCCAGTGCCGCACCGGCGGCCAGCAGCGCGCTCGCGATCAGTGCGCGGCGTGCGATGTCCCGCGTCATGTCGACGCCCCGAAGCCGGCGGGCACCTCGCCCTCGTACTGCAGCTCGCGCGTGGCCTGGTACGACAGCGCGAAGCCGCTCGGCATCTCGGCCTCTTCGGCCAGGTGCGCGATCAGCCCTGCCGTGCGCGCAAGAATCGGCACGCCGCGCAGCGACGCCACCGGGAAGCCCACGCCCAGCAGCACGGCCGGAATGGCAGCCGAGACGTTCAGCCGAAGCTCCTTGCCGACGATGCTGGGGATCACGCGCTCGATGGCCTGCGCGATGCGCACGAAGCGCAGGTCGGCACCGGCCTCGGTGGCGACGGCGATGAGGCGGTCGACGCGCGGGTCGTTGCTCTTGTGCAGCGGATGGCCGTAGCCGGGAATCGAGCGGCGCTCGGCCTTCAGCGTGCGGATGACGTCGGTCGCGACATCGTCGAGCGCCTCGCCCGCATCGACCCGGGCCGCGACCTCGGTGAAGAGCCGCCCGGCGGTTTCGGAGGCACCCAGGATCACCGAGCCGCAGCCCAGGATGCCCGCCGCCACCGCGCCTTGCAGCGCATCGGGCGCGGCGGCGTAGGTCATGCGGCTGGCCTGCACGCTCGGCACCAGGCCGTGCTCGGCGATGGCGACCAGCGTGGCGTTGAGCACGGCGCTGCATGTCGCATCGGGACGCTTGCCGGTGAGCAGCAGGAAGAAGTAGTCCGCGAAGGACACGTGCCCGATGAGGTCGTTGCACAGGTCCTGCCCGCGCACGACGATGGTGTGTTCGTCCGAGGTGCAGATGGCGGTGCGCGGGACGGTGGATTTGCCGATTTTCATGATGACGTGTGCGCTCAGGCGGCCGTGGGTTGCAGGTGGAAGTCGTAGTGCGCGGACCAGTAGGGCGTGTCCAGCGTGCGGCCGTCGGGCGCCTGGCCTGCAGGGTGCGATTCGAAGTCGACGATCAGGCTGGGCCGCACGCCGAACACCGCGTCGGAGTCGATGTAGGGGCTGCCGGCCACGAAGAGGTGGGTGGTCACCGGCACGTGCGCCGGCGCCGACACCATCATGTGGATGTGGCCCGGCCGGTTGGGGTGGCGGCCCATGCCGTCGAGCATGCGGCCGACCGGGCCGTCGACCGGCACCGGGTAGTACGACGGCCGGATCGACCAGAACCAGTAGCGGCCCTCGGCGTCGGTGCGGATGCGTGCGCGCGCGGCCATGCCGGCGCCCTCG
This sequence comes from Variovorax sp. J2L1-78, assembly GCF_030317205.1. Lineage (NCBI taxonomy): Bacteria > Pseudomonadati > Pseudomonadota > Betaproteobacteria > Burkholderiales > Comamonadaceae > Variovorax > Variovorax arabinosiphilus. The sequence goes on from NZ_JASZYB010000005.1 coordinate 67,808, forward strand.
ACCTGCATGTCGTACACGCCTTCGCCGTCGCCCGACCAGATGTCGAGCAGGGCGCCGGCGATCGGCTGGCCGCGCGTGTCGGTGACCCGGCCGCTGTAGAAGGTCGGCTCGCCGGGCGTGCCTTTCGCGATGTCGGCACCGCACGGCATCTCCGGCGCGCCGGCCCAGTAGTAGGGGCCCTGCACGGTGGCTTCGGTGGTCGGCGTCACGGCCAGGTCGCCGACGGCGCCGGCCTGCTTCGCATCGCGTGCCGCGCGCAGCTGGTCAAGCATCACGACCATCATCGAGGCGCCCAGCGTGTCCGACAGCAGGATGAACTCCTGGCGCTTGTCGTCGCAGGCCTTGCCCGTGGCGGTGAGGAATTCGATGCCGCGCATCCATTCGTCGGGCTTGAGGTCGACCTCGCGGATGAAGGCGTGCAGGTGCGTGATGAGCGACGTCATGACCTGCGCGAAGCGCGGGTCGGTGGCGCCTTCGAGCCGCTGCAGCGCGGCCTGGGTCAGTTCGTTTTCGTTCGAGGGGGTCATGGGTCTTGTCTCCGTTTTCTTGTGGGGGATGCGAGCTCAGGCTTCGCGCAACCGCCGCCGCAGCGGCTCGACGATGCTGTCGTTGTCGGCGCCCAGCATCGGCGGTGCCGTGACGTCGAGCGGGCGTTCGCCATCGAAGCTCACGGGCGAGCGGATGGTGCGCCACTCGCCGCCTTCCGGATGCGGTGCGCTCACTTCGAGCTGCAGATGCCGCGCCTGCGGGTCTTCCATCGCTTCGCGCGTGTCGTACATGGGCGCGTGCGGCACGTCCTCGGCTTCGAGCCGCGCGCACCAGTCGGCACGGGTGCGCTGGCGGAACAGGCCGTCGAGCAGGGCGATCATCTCGGTCTGGTGGGCGATGCGGCCTTCGCGGTTGGCGAAGCGCGGGTCCTGGAACAGGTCGGGCCGCTCGATGGCATTGGCCAGGCCCTGCCAGAACTTCTCGGGCGACGACATGTGCAGCGCGATCCACAGCCCATCGGCGCACTCGAGCACGTACGACTGCGAGACGCTGGGCCGGCTGAAGGGACCCATGATCTCGTTCTCGGAGAAGTAGTGCGTGAAGGCGTCGAGGTTGAAGTGGCACATGGCCTCGAGCATCGACACCTCCACCGTGCGGCCGACGCCGGTGCGGCCGCGCTCCACCAGGGCGCCCATCACGCCGTAGGCCGCGTAGAAGCCGGTCATCGCGTCGGCCACCGCCGGCCCCACGACGCGCGGGTTGGCCGGGTTCACCAGCAGCTTGAGGAAGGCGCTGGCGGCCTGGGCCACGGTGTCGTAGGCCGGGCGGCCGGCGGCCGGGCCGGTCTGGCCGAAGCCGCTGATGGCGCAGTACACCAGCCGCGGGTTGAGGCCGCGCAGGCGGGCTGCACCGGCACCCAGGCGCTCGGCCGCACCGGGGCGGAAGTTCTGGATGTAGACATCCGAGTCCTTCACCAGCTCGTCGAACACCGCCGCGTCGTCCGGCAGCTTGGGGTTGAGCGTGATGCTGCGCTTGTTGCGGTTGTAGGTCTGGAAGTGCGGGCTGTAGAGGCCGCCGCGAAAGGCGCGGAACGGGTCGCCGCTGCCGGGCTGCTCGACCTTGATCACCTCGGCACCGAGGTCGGCGAGGAACATGCCGGCGGCCGGGCCGGTGATGAACGTGCCTTGCTCCAGCACCTTGATGCCGCTGAGGACTTTTTGCAACGCGTTGTCTCCTGTGTTCGTTCGCCCGTCGAGGGGCTGGGTGCGAACTCTAGGCAGGCCGGGCGATTTTTAACAATGATGGTTTTTCATGGATACCATCGACGGCATCGATCGTGGACCCTCGCACCACGACATTCGGAGACGACGATGGAACTGCGGCACCTGCGCTACTTCAGCACGCTGGCGGGCTCGCTCAACTTCACGCGGGCGGCCGAGCGGCTGCATGTCACGCAGTCGACCCTGTCGCACCAGATCAAGCAGCTGGAGGACGAGTTGGGCACGCAGCTCTTCGACCGCAGCGGCAAGCGGGTGGCGCTGACCGAGTCGGGCGAGGCCTTCCTGCACCACGCCACGCGGGCGCTGCAGGAAATCGACCGCGGCCTGGGCGCGCTCCGCGACAACCCGCAGGAAGCCGCAGGGGAACTGCGCATCGGCTCCACGCCGACCTTCAACCTCGGCTTCATCCCCGACTGCATCGCCGCCTTCCAGCCGCGCTACCCGGGCGTGCGCGTGGTGGTGGAGGAGCTGGCGGCCGACCTGATCGCGCAGCGGCTGCAGCAGGGCACGCTGGACCTGGGCATCGCCTACCGGCCGGCGGCGCCCGGGGCGTTGCAGTTCGAGCCGCTCTACAACGAGGAGATGGTGCTGGTGGTGGCGCAGGGCCATCCGCTGGCGCGCCGCAAGCGCGTGCGCATGGTGGAGTTGCACCGCCTGCCGATGGTGCTGCTGCCGGCGAGCTTTGCCACGCGCCAGATGCTCGACGAGTGCTTCCGCTCCTGCGGGGCCGAGCCGCAGGTGGTGGCCGAGATCAACGCGCTGGCGCCGATCATGGGCCTGGTCGCCAAGACGCGGCTCGCCGCCATCGTCGCGGCCAATGCCGTGCTGCCGCATTCGGGGCTGGCCATCGTGCGCCTGGAGAGCCCGACGCCGGTGCGCACGCCGGGCATGCTGTGGTCGCCGCCGGCGCGCGAGTCCGCGGCCACGCGCGCCTTTTCGGCCATCGTGCGCAAGGTGGCGTTCCGCACCAGCCTGCTGGAGCGGGGCGACGCCAAGGGCTAGCGGCTGTCGGCATTTGCAACCGTGCTGGCGGGGATTGCGACCACGGGGACGACCGCGCGGCGCGCAGGCCCTTGCGGGGTCGCCGACAATCGAGGGCGGCATCCCTTCCCTCCGCGAAGCAAGAGACACCCATGAAATTCCCCTCCAAGGTCAAGATCGTCGACGTCGGCCCGCGCGACGGCCTGCAGAACGAAAAGCAACCCGTGCCCGCCGCGGTGAAGATCGAGCTGGTGCACCGCCTGCAGGACGCCGGCCTCGCGGCCATCGAGGTGACCAGCTTCGTCAGCCCGAAGTGGGTGCCGCAGATGGCCGACAACGCCGAGGTGATGCACGGCATCCGCCGCAACCCGCGCGTGACCTATTCGGTGCTCACGCCCAACATGAAGGGTCTGGAGGCCGCACTCTCGGCTCCCCGCCATGAGTGGCCCGACGAGATCGTCGTCTTCGGCGCCGCGAGCGAGGCCTTCAGCCAGAAGAACATCAACTGCTCCATCGCCGAGAGCATCGAGCGCTTCGCGCCGGTGGTCGCCGCAGCGCGCGAGCAGGGCATCCACGTGCGGGGCGCCATGTCGTGCACCGTGGGCTGCCCATACGAAGGCGAGATCGATCCGTCGCGCGTCGACATGCTGGCCGGGCTGATGAAGGGCATCGGCGTGCAGCACGTCGGTGTCGCCGACACCATCGGCGTCGGCACGCCGGTGAAGGTGCGCCGTGCGCTCGAAGCCACGCTCAAGCACTACGGCATCGACGACATCTCCGGCCACTTCCACGACACCTACGGCCAGGCCCTGTCGAACACGCTGGCCAGCCTCGAGATGGGCGTGTGGCAGTACGACACCTCGTCGGCCGGCCTCGGCGGCTGCCCGTACGCCAAGGGCGCGACCGGCAACGTCGCGACCGAGGACGTGGTCTACATGCTGCACGGCATGGGCATCGAGACCGGCATCGACCTCGACGCGCTGATCGACGCCGGCGTGTACATCAGCCAAGCGCTGGGCCGCGAGCCGAACTCGCGCGTGTCCAAGGCGATCCGGACGAAGCGGGCCGGCTGATGTGCGGTTCTGAACTCCATTCCCTGCCCGAAGGCGTCCAGCGCGTCGCGCGGCTGCTGCAGGACGCCGGCCATGCGCATGCGCCGCAGATGCTCGACGACGCCGCGCGTACCGCGCAGCAGGCGGCCGATGCGCTGGGCATCGCGGTGGGACAGATCGCCAAGAGCATCGTGTTCCGCCGCAAGAGCGACGACGTGGCGGTGCTGGTCGTCACCTCGGGCGACAAGCGGGTCGACGAGAAAAAGGTTGACGCCCTCGTCGGCAAGACCGGCCGCGCCGATGCCGAGTTCGTGAAGGCGAAGACGGGCTTCTCGATCGGCGGCGTGTCACCCTTCGCGCATGCCACGCCGCCGGTCGCGCTGATCGACCGCGAGCTGTTCCGCTTCGACGAGATCTGGGCCGCGGCCGGGCATCCGCATGCGGTGGTGAAGCTGTCGCCGCACGACCTCGAACGCCTGACCGGTGCGCCGGTGGCGGACGTGGTGTGACGATGAACCCGATCGACGGCACCGACCTCGCCCAGGCCGCCACGCTCGCGCAACGCGCGGTCGATGTCGCCGGCACCCCCGGCGACGACGTGCCATCGCCCTGCGTGTCGGTCTGCCGCATGGACGCCGAGCGCGTGTTCTGCATCGGCTGCCTGCGCACCATCCCCGAGATCGCCGGCTGGAGCCGTGCCGACGCCGCCAGCAAGCGCAGCGTGTGGCGCGCCATCGAAGTGCGCGCATCGGCGCAGGCCGGTCTTCTGCGGTCCACCGGAGACGTCACGCCATGAAGCACATCGACTTCTACCTCGACTTCATCTCGCCCTACGCCTACCTGGCCTTCGAGCACCTGCCCGAAGCGCTCGAGGGCCTGAGCTACAGCGTGACCTACAAGCCGGTGCTGCTGGGCGCGATGTTCAAGCACCACGGCCATGTGGCGCCCGCCGAGATCCCGAGCAAGCGCGCCTGGACCTACCGCCATGTGCTGTGGCTGGGCCATGCGCACGGCATCCCGATCGAGATGCCGGCCACGCATCCTTACAACCCCTTGCCGCATCTGCGCCTGGCCTTGTCGACCACGCACGACGGCGCCATCAGCCGCCACGTGGCCGAGACGATCTTTCGCGACGTGTGGCGCGGTGGTGCCGAAGCGGGCGATGCCGGCAGGCTGGCGGCCCTGGCGTCGCAGCTGGCACCGGTGCGCGATGGCCGCAGCGAGGAGGCGAAGGCCGCCCTGCGCGCCAACACCGACGAAGCGATCGCGCGCGGTGCGTTCGGCGTGCCGACCTGTGTGCTCGACGACCGCCTGTTCTGGGGCTTCGACGGGTTGGCGATGCTGCGTGCCGCGGCGCAGCAGGATCCGTGGTTCGACGGGCCGCACTGGGCCACCGCCGACCAGCGCCCCGGCCCGTCGCGCAACATTTCTTGACGTTTCCTGCATGCTGAAACCCCGGGCGCGGGTTTCACCCTAAATCGTCAGCGACGGTTCAGTTTCGCGAAAGGCTCCGGTCAGTCGTCACTCCAAGAATGCGCCACGGCCCGGAAATCCGGACCGCAGTACATCAACAGGAGACGATCGATATGGCAGCCACACTAGATTCGAGGGGGGTGCCGCATCCGGCCCCCCGGCCCATGTCCGCCGAGGAGAAGAAGGTCATCTTCGCTTCCTCGCTGGGCACCGTGTTCGAGTGGTACGACTTCTACCTCTACGGTTCGCTGGCGGCGATCATCGCGCGGCAGTTCTTCAGCGGTCTGGATGCGGGCGCGGCCTTCATCTTCGCGCTGCTGGCCTTCGCGGCGGGCTTCCTGGTGCGGCCTTTCGGCGCCATCGTGTTCGGCCGCCTGGGCGACATGATCGGCCGCAAGTACACCTTCCTGGTCACCATCCTGATCATGGGCCTGTCGACCTTCATCGTCGGCCTGCTGCCCAGCTACGCCACCATCGGCGTCGCAGCCCCGGTCATCCTGATCGCGCTGCGCATGCTGCAGGGCCTGGCGCTCGGCGGCGAGTACGGCGGTGCGGCCACCTACGTCGCGGAACATTCGCCGCACGGCAAGCGCGGTGCCTACACCTCGTGGATTCAGACGACCGCCACGCTGGGCTTGTTTCTGAGCCTGCTGGTCATCCTGGGCGTGCGACTGGGCGTCGGTGAAGCGGCCTTCGCCGATTGGGGCTGGCGCATTCCGTTCCTGGTGTCGATCCTGCTGCTCGGCATCTCGGTGTGGATCCGCCTGTCGCTGTCCGAGTCGCCGGCCTTCCAGAAGATGAAGGCCGAGGGCAAGACCTCGAAGGCACCGCTGTCCGAATCCTTTGGCGAGTGGAAGAACCTGAAGATCGTGATCCTCGCGCTGGTCGGTCTGACCGCGGGCCAGGCCGTGGTCTGGTATTCGGGCCAGTTCTATGCGCTGTTCTTCCTCACGGCCCAGCTGAAGGTCGATGCGACCACCGCCAACCTCATGATCGCCGCGGCGCTGCTGCTGGGCACGCCCTTCTTCGTGGTGTTCGGCACGCTGTCCGACAAGATCGGCCGCAAGCCCATCATCATGGCCGGCTGCCTCCTGGCCGTGGTCACCTACTTCCCGGTCTTCAAGATGCTGACCGAAGCCGCCAACCCGGACCTGGCCCGTGCGCAGGCCACGGCCGGCGTGACGGTCACGGCCGACCCGGCGAGCTGCTCCTTCCAGGGCAACCCGGTGGCCCGCGAGATCGACTTCAAGAGCTCCTGCGACATCGCCAAGCGCTACCTTGTGCAGAACTCGGTGAGCTACGAGAACGTGGCCGGCCCCGCGGGCTCGCCGGCGGTAGTGAAGATCGGCAACAAGACCGTCGCGGCACCCGCCGGCAATGTCGTCAACCTGAAGTTCGACGAAGGCTCGGCCAAGGCCATCGCTGCTTTCAAGAAGGAAGTCGGCGATGACCTGAAGGTCGCCGGCTACCCGGCGAAGGCCGATCCGGCCAAGATGAACAAGGGTCTCACCGTGGCGCTGCTGTTCTGGCTGGTGCTGCTCGTGACGATGGTCTATGGCCCCATCGCCGCCATGCTGGTCGAAATGTTCCCCACACGCATCCGCTACACGTCGATGAGTCTGCCGTACCACATCGGCAACGGCTGGTTCGGCGGCCTGCTGCCCACCACCGCCTTCGCCATCGTGGCCAGCACCGGCAACATGTACAACGGCCTCTGGTACCCGATCATCATCGCGGGCGTCACGCTCGTCATCGGCACGATCTTCATCAAGGAAACGAAGGACGTCGACATCTACGCGAACGACTGATCGATGCCACGCTTCGACCGCGGCTGCGCGGCGAGGCTGTTCAGCACAGGGGCTTCATGCCAGCCGATGGGCCGCATGAAGCCTTTTTTCTGAACATCACACCACCCCAAGGAGACTCAACCCATGTGGAAACTCATCGTCGGCTTCATCATCTTCGCCGCCGTCGCACTCTTCATCATCAGCAAGGCGGGGGATAAGGTCGACATGTCTGGCGAGAAGCATGGAGGGGACAGCATGCATGCGCCGGAGCCAGCGGCCAGCGCGCCGAAGTGATTGGAAGGCGGCCATTGGGCCGCTGCCCGGCGTTCGCCGGCTCCGTTAATTTGCAGCGATGGGTCTATGAAATCTCGACGATGGTCCAGTCGCGGCAAGCCTGGCGTGCGAAGTGCATTGCCAATGCTGTTGGTTCAAGAGGGCTGTAGGGTCGACTCAGTAGGGGGGGATGACCGCGACCTCTCCGACGCTGGTGCTTTGAATGTCGAGAAAAAGCCTTTCGACATATACCTTGCCGTTGTAGGTATACACGGTCGAAGGATGCTCTCCCATGTTGGCTCGAACCGTATTCATTAAATCGAAGCGCCCATGGTGCGAGGACGAGAGGAGGCGCAGGGTCCCCATGGATTCAAGCGCAAGAATCTGCGTCCATTGTTTCTCTTGCTTTTCAAGAAGCCACCCCGGGGATTCGACTCCGCCCTGATCGCACACCACAAGGGCTTGCCGTAAGGCATTGCGTTTGTAGACTTGCATCGTGACCATCACTCGCGAATGTCCACAAGATGCTCGAGCATGTTTAAAAACTCCCGGCGACTGGCTAGAAAGCCACGCTACAGGATCCTTCACAGAGTGAAAAGACCGCGCGGTTGCAGCGGCGGAATCTGACGCTTGTCGACGTAACGCATCCCACTGGCGAGAAAATTCCAGCGTCGCACGCTCGACCTCGGTTCTTGCACAAGTCAGACCCTCGCACGCGCGCAGGTTTTTTCGGCTTTCAGCGACCGTAGCTTGCATTGCAAGCGGCTGATCTGTAGCTGCCAATATCAACGACTGAAGAACAAAAAGCCTCGGAATGCTCTTTGCCAAGACAGAGTCTTCACAGGTTGCAGCAGGTAGTCCTGAGCGAATACGCTCAGCCTCACCCGGTTCCCAAGGATGGCCCAGAGTTTTTGGAGCATCTAAGCAAGGATTCATGGCCAGCGAAGTTGAAACATAAGCGCCCAGAGCCCCCGAGGCTATTGCCTGATCAATGCGATGCAGAAGTTCTCCAGAGGGTTGCTGTACTTGAGCGCCAGCCCAGGTATTTAGCACCATCAGCCATACGTAACTCGCCACGATGATTGGTCTCTTCAAGGTAGCCTCCGCGTCCAGCCATCCGGCTCGTTCTGCATTTGCCCGGCCCCATCTGGAAACTGCGTTAGGTCCATTAAGACCATTGTTGACGAAGTGAAGCATTGAAATCGAGCTTCGATGCCGTTGATCGTGGAGTAACTTGTTGACGGATGCCCCACGTTCACTGTTCCTGCAACGTTGCCAAAGTTTCGATGCGTGTAGTAAATGAACGTTGAGGCGGCTTGTCGCATGAAGTTGGCTTGCGGGTCTGCGCTCCGCCCTGCTGAAGTCCATGCCCAATACGCACCGGCGCTGTCCGCGGCTTCCATATGAAACGGTGGCTCTGCCGCTACGTTCAATCGGAGCTGAGATAAATTCAAAGAAATGCTTCCCTCTAGCGCCAAGAGCGCCAAGTTGCTTCGACTTTGGTTCGCAGTGCGGGCAGCTGCAGCCAGCTGGGTTTTTAACTGAGGGGCAATATTCATGCCTTTGAATTCGGCATATTTGATGTAATTGTCGGGCCAAGTAAGTTGCAGGAATCCGCGTCCATGCCAAGGGGCATAACGAGCGCTTTGACCTCCGCCTTCCTCGAGTAGTCGAAACCACTGTGTCTCCTGCATGGAGTTTCCATAAAACGCAGCCAGACGTACGGGCGATGTGATGCAATATTTGCGGGTGGCTGCATTGATCGAGATCAAGTGGTTTCTCAGTCGATTTCTGTCGGGTGTTACGCGCTCATTTACATACGCTTGCCCAATCTTGCGCAAAGCTAGTTTAGGAAACAACTGGTAGGCCTCGTTCTCGCTCAGCCACCCACACTGTCGCATGTGCCTGATGAACGTCCTAGGATGGATGTGCCAAATGGCGTCTTTGTAATCCTGTGGCAAGTCGTCGAAGCTGATCGATTCCGCATGGGCCTTGAACGTGTTCCATTGGTCGCCTTCCTCGACACGAAATTCCTCGTCGACCTTCAGCCATTCATAGCGGTCCGTGATCGTCGTCTTGTCCCACTCGGTAGGGAAACTGCAGATCGCCCGTTCCAGCTTCCTGCGTACGTCAGAGTCGCTCAGTCTGCGCGCCAGCGCCTTGCGCTCGAGGATGCTTTCGGGCACCAACGGGTCTCGAATGGTCCGCTTGAGATGCGTCGAATCGCAGCGCTGGTTCTCGGGGCTGGGGTCGTCGCCGAAGCATTGCCAGTCCTTGAAGGCTGGGAAATCGGCATCGCTGAACTTGAAGGCGCCTGGCGCGTTCAGGTCGGCCCACACGGTGCCGTTGGCGGCCGGGATTTCACGCCAGTGCGCGGCGTCTGCCGGCAATGGGTCCGGCCCGAGGTTGCGCCCGAATCTCAACAGCTCGTACCAGCCGCTTGGGCTGCTGCTGGTCGCGCCTCCGGCAACAGCGTTGGTGTGGCGCTTGTTGGCTTCGGTGTACAGGTTGTATTCGAAGTCGCGTTCGGGATGCGGCTGCCCGATCGGGTCGCCAACCCTCAAGCCGCCTGTACCGTCACTGGCGCGGTAGCTGCTCACGGTACCGTTGCCCTGCTGATAGCGGACTTCCACCCACTGGGCCGCCTGCAGTGTGTTGGGCACGAAGTGACCGGTGGTTGCGCTGGCCCCGGTGGCAGGGCCACCGTTGCGTAAATGGCTTGTCGGCGCCGCCGTGCGGATGGGCGTGCCGGCTGGCAGGTAGACATAGAGGCTGCCGAAGACGGCGTCGGTTCTACCGTCTGCCGTCGGTGCCGTGGCTGGGTCACCCCATGTGATGGGACGGTTGACGCCCATGAGCTTTTGCAGCTCGTCCGGGTTCAGGCAGATCTCGAAGTGGATCTGATGGTCGCGGCCGTAGATTTGACCGGCCTTGCCGATGACGTCCTTGCGCCAGATGGGCTTCTTCTCTTCCACGGCTGCATCGATGGACGACAGGTGCATGTACGCGCTGTAGTACGTCACGGTGGTCGGCGTGTTGCCCGTGGCGCCGATGTCCGTCGTGTGGCGCACGATCACGATGCCGTTGTCGGTCCAGGCCGGTGTGTTGCTGTACGGGTTGTAGTTCTGCGCATCGGTGGCGGTGTTGTTGGCGGGCTTGGGGGCACGCTTGAAGATCACCGTTCCGTCGGCAATGGCGCGCACCGGCAGATGCTGGTTTTGCGCGTCGCGCGGGGCCTGGATATGCAGGCCGTTGTGCCAGGTCATGGCGGTGGTCAGGGGATAGGAGCCTGCGGGGGCTCCGCCCGAGCCGGGAGCGATGTCGACGCTGTCGGGCATGGCGATGGCCACATAGCGGAGGTCGTCGGCGTCCGACGTGGGGAGGAAGGGCGGGCTAATGATCATGGCGGTTGGGCTGGGTGTGTCGAATGCGGCGCGCTCAGATCGAGGGTCCGAACTTGTGAAGTGACTTGCTTTCCTGGCCGTTGAATGCGCCCCGCGCAAACTCCGGCATAGCTGTGCCTTGGCTCATCGGCCCCACCCTCGAATGCATCGCCGCATGCTCCATCCACGTGCCCGCCGTGCCGTGCGTGATGCCGTCGGGCCCCCACTCGCTGTAGCTGCCGCCGCCAACCACCACCACCTTCTTCTTGGCGGTGACGTGGATCTCGCCGTCGATGCTCGTGATGCGCACGTCCTTGTGGGCGACGAGCAGCGTCTCGCCTTGGTGCGCCTGGATCTCGACCGGGTCTTCGCTCGCGATGAGCTTGAGGCCTTGCTTGTGCGTGAAGGCCCGCACGCCCTCGGCCGCGCTCGCGAGCCAGCGCTTGGCAATGCTCAGCGACGTGTGGCCCTGGCTCGTCAAGGCCGTGTGCTGCTGGCTGTGCAGGTGGATGCTGGCCGGCGTACTGGCTTCGATGCCGGTCGGGCTGGCCATCACCAGATGCGGCGCGGCCAGTTCGGGGAAGTCGCCGCTGCGGTCCTCGCCTGCAATGGCCTGGTGCTGCGCCTCGAGTGCTTTCTGGACGATGTCCTGATCGTCGCTCGTCTCCTGGGCCCTGTGTGCTTGCGCGGCCTCGGCGAGCTGTTGATGCTGGTCCCAAGCGGTGTGGAGGCGGGTCGCCGTCTCCCCCAAGTCCTTGACATGATTCGCCGCGTTGGCTCGAGCCTCGGTGGTGATCAGCATCCCGTTGCTCGCTCTGAGCGCCCCGTGCCCATCGGTCCTCAACTCGAACCCCTCCCCCC
>NZ_JASZYB010000006.1 GCF_030317205.1 Variovorax sp. J2L1-78
GACCACCGGGAGGGCGGGCGAGGAAACGCGCAGCGTGCGCGCACGCACACCGCCGAACAAGACGGACATCGAACTACTCCCTGACGACCCTTCAAACGAGGGCTCTGGGAGAGATTATGGGCGCCGCTCCAGCGTTTCAAAGACGCCAAAAGTACGCTTCTCGCGACGCGCGGGCCGGGCGAGTGTGAGGTATTCAGCAGCCCGCGCCCGCCTAGCGCTTGAACCGCCCCTCGCTGATGATGGACAGGTCGGCGAAGTCGATGCCGGAGTGGTCCGTCGATGAATAGTTGATGTCGAGCCCGCCGCCCAGGTCGAAGTTGCGCAGCCCGTCCAGCGACGCCACGACCTTGGCGCGTGTGGGTTTGGGGCCGGCGCGGCGCAGCGCCTCGACCATGACCTTGGCGGCCGCAAAGCCTTCGAGCATCTGGGGCGAGAGTTCGGTCTGGTTCTTCGCCTTCGCCAGCGCCATCGCTTCCTTTACCATCGGCTGCGCGCTCGAGCGTTCCGACGGGAACACCTGCGTGACGATCACGCCACTGCTGGCGGTGCCCAGCTGCTTGATGAAGCCGCTCGACGCGTTGTTCGACAGGGTGACGACCTGGGCCGCCGAACCCGCAGCGCGCAATCCCTTCACGCCGTCGACCACCGCATCTCCGGAGGCGATCCACAGCACCGCCTGCGGATTGGCCTTGGCGAGGGCCTGCAGGATGGCCGTGTAGTCGGGCTTCTCGCGATCGGCCGGAATCACCGCCACCGGCTGCAGTTTGGCCTTGGCGAAACCGGTGTTGGCGCCGTCCAGCCCATCCTTGCCGAACGAGTCGGCGGCATGCACCACCGCGATCCGCTCCATGCCGACGGTGCGCAGATGCTGCACCGCCTTTTCCGCTTCGCGCTGGTAGGTGGGGCGGACGTTGAACACATGCTTCTGGACCGGCTTGTGCAGCACCATCGCGCCGGTCGAGGGGCCGACGATCGCGACGCCATGCTTGTCGAGCCAGGGCAGGATGGCCTGGGTGTGCGGGGTGCCGCGGCTCAGGAACATCGCGACTACTTTCTTTTCCTCGATGAGCACGCGGGCGTTCTCACCGGCGCGCTTCACGTCAAAGCCGTCGTCCAGACGAATCACCTCGATCTGCTCGCCGTTGACCCCGCCCTGGGCGTTCACGCTGTCGAACACCAGTTGGGCGCCGGTGATCGCCTCGGCAACGCCCGCCGCGACCGGTCCGGAGATGCCCGCGGTCTGGCCGATCAGGATCTGGGCGCACGCAGGCAGTGCGCACATCGACATCGACAGGAGACCGGCCGTGCAGAGCTGACGGAAATGCTTCATGGGGAGTTCCGGAAAAGATGAACGCGAAAAGATGACCGCGAGAGAACACCGAAGGCAGCGCCAACGTGGATCGCATTTGTTACTAAATGTCATTCTGGCTCCACGGGGGAAACCCTTAGCCGCCGTGCGCCATGTCACGCCCGGCCAGAAAGCATCGCGGCCCCCTCCCTAGAATGTCTGCCCCACCCCCAAGGCACGCATGACACAGGGCTCCATTCGGATTCGCGGCGCACGCCAGCACAACCTCCAGAACCTCGACCTCGACATCCGCACCGGCGAGATGACCGTGGTCACCGGCCCCAGCGGGTCGGGCAAATCGAGCCTCGTGTTCGACACGCTGTACGCCGAGGGGCAGCGGCGCTACGTCGAGACCTTCTCCGCCTACGCCCGTCAGTTCCTCGACCGCATGGACAAGCCGGCGGTCGACAAGGTGGAGGGCGTGCCGCCGGCCATCGCCATCGACCAGACCAACCCGGTGCGCTCCTCGCGCTCCACGGTTGGCACGATGACCGAGCTGAACGACCACCTGAAGCTGCTGTACGCGCGCGCTGCGCAGCTGTTCGACCGCGACACCGCGCTGCCGGTTCGCCACGACACGCCCGACACCATCTACGCCACGATGGTCGAGCGCGCCGCCGCAGCCGGCGACCCGCGCATCGTCGTGACCTTCCCCGTGGAACTGCCGGCGACGACCACGCCCGATGAAGTGACGCAGTGGCTGTCGGCCAGCGGCTTCACCCGCGTGCAGGCCGAGCGCGAGGTCGCCACGCCCACCGGCCCGCGCAAGGTGCTCGACGTGGTGGCCGACCGCTTCCGCCTGGCCGGGGCCGAGCGCGCCCGCGTGCTGGAGGCCATCGAGACCGGGCTGAAGCGTGGCGTGGGCCGGCTCACGGTCTACGCCGTGCCGGCGGAAGAGGGTGCTGAACCGACCATCTGGAAGTTCTCCACCGGCCTGCACTGCCCCGAGAGCGACATCCGCTATGGCGACCCGATCCCGTCGATGTTCTCCTTCAACTCGGCGGTCGGCGCCTGCGACACCTGCCGCGGCTTCGGCCGCGTGATCGGCGTCGATTTCGGCCTGGTCATTCCCAACGACAAGCTCACGCTGCGCGCCGGCGCGATCAAGACCATCCAGACGCCCGCATGGAAAGAGGCGCAGGACGACCTCATGCGCCATGCCGAAGACGCCGGCATCCCGCGCGACACGCCCTGGGCCAAGCTCACGCAGGAACAGAAGGACTGGGTGCTCGACGGCTCGCCCAACTACAAGGGCCAGTGGAACAAGCAGTGGTACGGCATCAAGCGCTTCTTCGGCTACCTGGAGAGCAAGGCCTACAAGATGCACATCCGCGTGCTGCTGTCGAAGTACCGCAGCTACACGCCGTGCCCGACCTGCGCCGGCGCGCGCCTGAAGCTGGAAAGCCTGCTGTGGCGCATCGGCCGCAAGGAAGACGCCGACGCCGTGCTCGCGCCGGGCAAGCGCTTCATGCCGGTCGGCACGAAGTGGTCGCGCGCGCAGCTGGAAGCCTTGCCCGGCCTGTGCCTGCACGACCTGATGCTGCTGCCCATCGAGCGGCTGCGGAAGTTCTTCGATGGCATCGAGCACCGCGGCAACGGCGCGAACGCCAACGAAGGCGACGCCCAGGCGCTCAAGCTGCTGTTCGAGGAGATCACCACGCGCCTGCGCTACCTGCACGACGTGGGCATCGGCTACCTCACGCTCGACCGCCAGAGCCGCACGCTGAGCGGCGGCGAAGTGCAGCGCATCAACCTCACGACCGCGCTCGGGACCTCGCTGGTCAACACGCTCTTCGTGCTCGACGAGCCCAGCATCGGCCTGCACCCGCGCGACATGAACCGCATCACCGAAGCGATGCTGCGCCTGCGCGACGCGGGCAACACGCTGGTGGTGGTCGAGCATGACCCGGCCGTGATGCTGGCCGCCGACCGCGTGATCGACATGGGCCCGGGCCCCGGCATCCGCGGCGGCCAGATCGTGTTCGACGGCACCACCGACGAACTGCGCAACGCCCACACGCTGACCGGCGACTACCTCGGCGGCCGCAAGCAGATCGGCATGGGCTTCAAGCGCGCGGTGACCGACAGCACGCCGCGCCTCATCCTCGAAGGCGCGCGCGAGCACAACCTGCAGAACATCACCGTCGACTTTCCGCTGCAGCGCCTGGTGGTCGTCACCGGCGTCAGCGGCTCGGGCAAGTCGACGCTGGTGCAGGACGTGCTGGCGCCTGCGCTGATGCGCCACTTCGGCAAGGCGACCGAATCGCCCGGCGAGCACGACCGCCTGCTGGGCGCCGACCATCTGAGCGATGTCGTCTTCGTCGACCAGTCGCCCATCGGCAAGACCGCGCGTTCCAACCCCGCGAGCTATGTCGGCGCATGGGATGCCGTGCGCGAGATCTTCGCGACGGCCGGGCTGTCGCGCCAGCGCGGCTACACCGCCAGCAAGTTCAGCTTCAACAGCGGCGACGGGCGCTGCCCGACCTGCGGCGGCTCGGGCTTCGAGCACGTCGAGATGCAGTTCCTCTCCGACGTGTACCTGCGCTGCCCCGACTGCGACGGCCAGCGCTATCGCCCCGAGATCCTCGAGGTGAAGATCGAACGCGGCGGCCGCAGCCTGAACGTGGCCGACGTGCTCGACCTCACGGTCGCGGAAGCCGCCGCCATCTTCGCGAACGACCGCGATGTGCTGCGCGTGCTGCAGCCCATCGTCGACGTCGGCCTCGACTACGTGAAGCTGGGCCAGCCGGTGCCGACACTGTCGGGCGGCGAGGCGCAGCGCCTCAAACTGGCGGGCTTTCTCGCGGAGGCCGCGAAGAGCGGCACGGCCAGCAAGCAGTCGGTGGCGCGGCGCGGCACGCTCTTCCTGTTCGACGAGCCGACCACCGGCCTGCACTTCGACGACATCTCGCGCCTGATGCGCGCGCTGCGCAAGCTGCTCGACGCCGGCCATTCGCTGGTCGTCATCGAGCACAACCTCGACGTGATCCGCGCCAGCGACTGGCTGATCGACCTCGGCCCCGAAGGCGGCGACGGCGGCGGCCAGGTGGTCGCGGTCGGCACGCCCGAGCACGTGCGCGAGATGAAGGGCTCGCTCACCGGCGACGCGCTGCGCGACTACGAGCTGTCGCTCGGCCCGTCGCGCCATGCGGTGCGCGAGCGCAGCGGCGCCGAACTGGCGCGGCGTGCGCTGCCGACCTTCGGCCGCGAGGCGATCCAGATCGTCAACGCGCGCGAGCACAACCTGAAGAACCTCTCGGTCGACATCCCGCGTGGCAAGTTCAGCGTGGTCACCGGCGTCAGCGGCTCGGGCAAGTCGACGCTGGCCTTCGACATCCTGTTCAACGAAGGGCAGCGGCGCTACCTCGAATCGCTCAACGCCTATGCGCGCAGCATCGTGCAGCCGGCGGGCCGGCCCGAGGTGGACGCGGTCTACGGCATTCCGCCGACGGTGGCCATCGAGCAGCGCCTGTCGCGTGGCGGCCGCAAAAGCACGGTCGGTACGACGACGGAGGTGTGGCACTTCCTGCGCCTGCTGTACGTCAAGCTCGGCACGCAGCACTGCATCCACGACGGCGCTGCCGTACAGCCGCAGACGCCCGACAGCATCGCGGCGCAGCTGCTGAAGAACTTCAAGGGCCAGCACATCGGCCTGCTCGCGCCGCTGGTGAGCAACCGCAAGGGCGTCTACACCGAGCTCGCCGACTGGGCGCGCCCGCGCGGCTACACGCACCTGCGGGTCGACGGCGGCTTCCTGCCGGTCACGCCCTTCCCGCGTCTGGACCGCTTCAAGGAACACAGCATCGAACTGCCGGTGGCGAGCCTGGACGTGTCGCCGTCGAACGAGGCGGCGCTGCGCGAGGCGCTGACCAAGGCGCTCGAACTCGGCAAGGGCGTGGTGCACGTGCTGAGCGACATCGATGCGCTCCAGCCCGCAATGGAAGCCGGCGAGCCGACCGCGGGCATCGGGCGCACGCAGGTGTTCTCCACGCTGCGCGCCTGCCCGATCTGCAGCACCAGCTACGCCGAGCTCGACCCGCGTCTCTTCTCGTACAACAGCAAGCACGGCTGGTGCCCCGACTGCGTGGGCACGGGCGTGAAGCTGACCAAGGACCAGCGCAAGGTCTACGACGACTCGGTGCTGGCCGACGACCAGAAGGGCCGCGAACAGACCTTCGCGGAGCCCGAGGCCGAAGATGTCGGCGACGTGGTCTGCCCGACCTGTGAAGGCCGGCGGCTGAACGCGACGGCGCGCGCGGTGAGCTTCGGCCCCGCGACGCATCCGGCCGCGCATGCGGGGCCGTTCGGCGCGGGCGGCATCGGCATCACCGAGATCGCGCGCATGAGCGTGATGGACATCCGGGAATGGTTCGAAGGTCTTGCGCTCGTCGGTCGCGAGGCGGAGATCGCGCGCGACCTGGTGCCCGAGATCAAGAGCCGGCTCGAGTTCCTCGAAGAGGTCGGCCTCGGCTACCTCACGCTGGACCGCGGCGCACCGACGCTCTCCGGCGGCGAGGCGCAGCGCATCCGCCTGGCGGCGCAGCTCGGCAGCAACCTGCAGGGCGTGTGCTACGTGCTCGACGAGCCGACCATCGGCCTGCATGCACGCGACAACCGCATCCTCCTCAATGCGCTGCACAAGCTGGGCGAGAAGGGCAACACGCTGGTGGTGGTGGAGCACGACGAAGACACCATCCGCCGCGCCGACCACATCATCGACATCGGCCCCAGCGCGGGCAAGCGCGGCGGCCGGCTGGTGGCCGAAGGCACGGTGGCCGACATCGAGGCGGCGGGCGATTCGCAGACCGGCCGCTACCTGCGCGATGCCATCAAGCACCCGCTGCAGGAACGCCGCGCCGTGCCCCCACCCGAACCCGGCGCGCCCGACTGGCTCACGGTGCACGGCGCCGACCTGCACAACCTGCAGGATGTGACGACCACCTTGCCGCTGCACCGCCTGGTCGCGATCACCGGCGTCAGCGGCTCGGGCAAGTCGACGCTCGCGCGCGACGTGCTGCTGACGAACGTGCAGGCGATCGTGATCCAGCGCATGACCAAGGCCGGGCGCGACAAGGATGCGGCGGGCAAGCGCGCAGCGTGGTCCGGTTGCGCGTCGGTCGATGGCTACGAGAGCATCGACCGCGTGCTCGAAGTCGACCAGACGCCCATCGGCAAGACGCCGCGCAGCTGCCCCGCGACCTACATCGGTTTCTGGGACACGATCCGCAAGCTCTTCGCCGACACGCTGGAAGCCAAGGCGCGCGGCTATGCGCCGGCACGCTTCAGCTTCAACACCGGCGAAGGGCGGTGCCCGGCCTGCGACGGCGCCGGCATCCGCACCATCGGCATGAGCTTCCTGCCGGACGTGAAGGTGCCGTGCGAGGTCTGCCACGGCGCGCGCTTCAACCCCGAGACGCTGGCCGTCACCTGGCGCGGCAAGAGCATCGGCGACGTGCTGCAGATGGAGGTCGACGAGGCGGTCGACTTCTTCGCCGCCATGCCGAACATCAGCCACCCGTTGCAACTGCTGAAGGACGTGGGTCTCGGCTACCTCACGCTGGGCCAACCGTCACCGACGCTGAGCGGCGGCGAGGCGCAGCGCATCAAGCTGGTCACCGAGTTGAGCAAGGTGCGCGACGACATCACGCGCCGCGGGCAGAAGGCGCCGCATACGCTGTACGTGCTCGACGAGCCGACGGTCGGCCTGCACATGGCCGACGTCGAGAAGCTGATCCACGTGCTGCACCGGCTGGTGAACGGCGGCCACAGCGTGGTGGTGATCGAGCACGACCTCGACGTCATCGCCGAAGCCGACTGGCTGATCGATCTCGGCCCCGAGGGTGGCAACGGCGGCGGGCGCATCGTCGCCGCGGCGCCGCCGGAGGACGTGGTGAAGCTCGGCACGCACACCGGTGTGGCGCTGGCGCCGGTGCTGGCGCGGACTATGTTGCGCTGAAGATTCGAGGCGGCCGCGGCGCGGTCGGCAAGGCCGCCTCGACGCCCAACGCCAGCGCGAGCAGGGCGCTGTCGGCGCCCGCAGCGCCGGTCAGCTCGAGGCCGGCCGGCAGTCCGTCGCGCGTCAGGCCCATCGGCAGGCTGAGCGCGGGGAGTCCCGCCATGCCGGCCGGGCCGGTGTTGCGGATGTAGCTCTGGAAGGCCGTGGTGGGCCGGCCGCACAACGTGAGTTCGACGTCTTCGCCGATGCGTGCCGCCGTGAGCGGGCTGGTCGGGAACACGAGCGCGGCGATGTTGTGTCGTTCGAAGCACCGTCGGTAGGCCGCCTGCAGAGCCGGGCGCAGCGTGTGCAGCGCGTGCGCGTAGGCCTCGGCGGTGATGGCGTCGGGCCCGAGCGGTCGCTCGAACAGCGGGCGCACATCGGGGCTCGCGATGCTGTCGGCCAGCGCCCGCGCATCGAAGGGCCGATCGTGCGAAGCGAAGTAGGCGGCCAGCGCGGGCAGGATCTCGTACAGCGAGATCGACATCGCGCCTTGCTGGAAGAGGGCGCCTGCCTCCGCCAAGTCGCAGGGCACCAGCACCGCGCCGGCCTCGCGCAGGCGCGCCAGCGTGGTACGGGCCAGCTCGGCCACGGGCGGATCGATGTCGTCCCAGAAGTACGCCTCGGGCACGCCCAGCCGCACGCCGGCCAGCGGCGTCGCCATGAGCTGCAGCGGCCCGCCGGCCACGGCGTGGTCGGCCAGCACGCAGTCGTCCACCGAGCGCGCCATGACGCCGGCGGTGTCGAAGGTCGGCGAGATCGGCACCAGCCCGTCGTGCGGCCAGCGCCGCACCGTCGGCCGGAAGCCCACCAACCCGCACAGCGCGGCCGGCACCCGCACCGAGCCGCCCGTGTCGGTGCCGATCGCCATCGGCGTGCCGCGCAGCCCCAGCAGCGCCGCATTGCCGCCGCTGGAGCCACCGGTGACGCGCGTGGGGTCGAAGGGATTGCGCGAAGGCCCGAAGCTGTGGTTGTGGCCGGTCACACCCTGGCACCACTCGTGCAGGTTGGTCTTGCCGAGCACCAGGGCGCCGGCCGTGCGCAGGCGCTGCGTCACCCCGGCGGAGCGCTGGGGCACGTGGCCGCGCATCCAGGCGCTGCCGGCGGTCGTCGGCAGGCCGGCGACGTCGATGTTGTCCTTGGAGGCCAGTGGCACGCCATAGAGCGGCCGGGTGCCCGCGTCGGGGCGCGGCGCGGCATCGAGCGCCTTGGCGTCGGCCAGCAGTCCGTCGCGGTCGAGATGGATCAGCGCGTTGAACGGGGCGCTGGCCTCGGCCCGCGCCAGCAGCGCCTGCGCGTAGTCGGCAACGCGCAGGTCGCCGCGCGCCATGCGCCGGGCCGCGTCGCGGGCGGAAAGTTCAGTCAATGCTGGATCTGGATGCATGGAGGCTCGAAGTTGGGGCGAACGTGGCGCTCGGGTGCATGTTTCGGGCCAAACCAGTCGTCCAAACCCTCCAAACGCAGGAAAACAGCATGGCATGAATACTGCTTAATCTGTTTTTTGTATTCATGAGGCCTTCCGATGCTTTCCAAGTCCTTGCGTTTCCTGGCCGCCGTCGCTTCCTCGATGGCACTTCTCGCGGCGATGCCCGCGTCGGCTGCGGAGAAGGTGTCCGTGCGCCTCAAGTGGCTGGCGCAGGCGCAGTTCGCCGGCTTCTACGTGGCCAAGGCGAAGGGCTTCTATGAGCAGGGCGGCCTCGACCTGACGATCAACCCCGGCGGCCCGAACCTCAATGTCGAGACGCTGGTCGCCTCGGGCAACGACACCTTCGGCCTGGCGGGCGGCACCGAGACCGTGCTGCTGGCGCGCGAGAAGGGCCTACCGCTGGTGTGCATCGGCGTGACGGTGCAGAAGACGCCGTTCACCTACGTGACCTACAAGGACTCGGGCATCAAGACGGTGAAGGACTTCGCCGGCAAGAAGGTCGCCACTTGGTTCACCGGCACGCAGTACACGCTGTACTCGATGCTGGCGTCGGCCGGCGTGAAGCAGAGCGATCTGACCATCGTGCCGCAGTCGGGCTCGATGGCGCCCTTCGTCGAGAAGCAGTTCGACGTGGCCGCTGCCACCTACTACAACGAACTCAACACCCTCAAGTCGCAGGGCCTGGGCGACAAGCTGACGCTGATCTCGCCGGACGACTACGGCGTGATGGTTCAGCAGGACACGGTGCTCGTCTCCGAGAAATACCGCAACGAGAAGCCGGCGCAGGTGCAGGCCTTCCTCGACGCGACCATCAAGGGCTGGAAGTACGCGCTGCAGAACAAGAAGGAAGCCATCGACATCATCATGGCCGCCGCCCCGAGCCTCAACCGCGCGCACCAGGAAGCCATGCTCGACGAGTTCGAGAAGCTCGTGAAGGCCGGCAAGGGCACGACCGACGGCATCCTCGCCATCGACCTGCCGACCGTCGAGAAGATGCAGACGCAGCTGGTGGGCTACCAGGCCCTGAAGGCGCCGGCCGACCTGAGCAAGGCCTACGACCCCAGCTTCTGGGCCAAGGTGCCGGCCATCGACAAGAAGTTCTGAGCCACCCTCTCGCGAACCCGCCCGTGAAATTCATGCCCCATGAAGTGACGCCCCCCGCGGCCGCCGGCGCCGCCGGTGCCGTGCCCATGCTGGAACTGGTCAACGTCTGGAAGCGCTTCGGCGAAGCGCCGGCCCAGACGGTGGCGGTGTCGGGCGTGAACCTGCAGATCGCCAAGAGCGAGTTCGTCACGCTGGTGGGGCCGTCGGGCTGCGGCAAGTCGACGCTGTTCAACATGATCGCGGGCCTGCTGCCGCCGGACAGCGACGGTTCGCTGCTGTTCGGCGGTGCGCCGCAGCGCGACGGGCAACTGCTCGGCAAGGTGTCGTTCATGCCGCAGCGCGACCTGCTCTTTCCATGGCGCACCGTGCTCGACAACGCGATCCTCGCGCTCGAGGTGGAAGGCGTGCCGCGCAAGGAGGCGCGCGACCGTGCACGTGCGATGCTGCCGGAGTTCGGCCTCACCGGTTTCGCCGACCACTACCCGCACCAGCTCTCCGGTGGCATGCGCCAGCGGGTGGCGCTGATGCGCACCTTTCTGTTCGAGCGCGACCTGCTGCTGCTCGACGAGCCCTTCGGCGCGCTCGACGCACTGACGCGCACGCGCATGCAGCACTGGCTGCTTGAGCTCTGGGCGCGCCACCGCCGCACCGTGCTTTTCATCACCCACGACATCGACGAAGCCATCGTGCTGGGTGACAAGGTGCTGGTGATGACCGCGCGCCCCGGCACCGTCAAGAGCGAGACGGTGATCGACCTGCCGCGGCCGCGCGACCCGTCGATCGTGCTGTCGCCCGCGTTCATCGACATCAAGCAGCGGCTGCTGGCCGAGATCGAGGAAGAAAGCCAGAAGACCTTCGCGCAGGAGGGCACCGCCTCGTGACGGCCTCGCCCCAGCGTGCGCTCGCCACGACGGTGCTGGCCTTCGTCGGCCTCGCGTTGGTGTGGGAGGCGTGCGTGCACGCCTTCGCGCCATCGCCGCGCTATCTGCCGGCGCTCAGCGCCATCGCGCTGGACGCGTGGTCGGTCTGGCCGCAACTCATACGCAGCTTCGGCCGCACGCTGCTCGAGACGGTGCTCGGCTTCGCGCTGGGCGCGCTTTTCGGCTGTGCCTGCGGCACCGTCTTCACCTACTCGCGCTGGATGGAGCGCTCGGTGTTCCCGCTCTTCGTGGTGTCGCAGACGGTGCCCGTGGTGGCCTTCGGCGCGCTCATCGTCATCTGGTTCGGCAACTCGCTGCTGGCCAAGGTCATGACGGCCTTCTTCCTCACCTTCTTCCCCGTCACGGTGAACACCCTGCGCGGCCTCAAGTCCTGCGACCCGCAGCGCGTGGCACTGATGAAGAGCTTCGGCGCGAGCGGGTTGGTGATGTTCTTCAAGCTGGCGGTGCCTTCGGCGCTGCCGCAGATCATGGTGGGCCTGCGCGTGGCCATCGGGCTGAGCCTGATCGGCTCGGTGGTGGGCGAGTGGTTCGGCGAGACCGTGGGCCTCGGCGTGATGCTGATGGAAGCCATGAACGCCGACCTGGTGGTGCGCCTCTGGGTCGTGATGTTCGCCTGCGGGCTGATGGGTGCGCTGCTCTACGGGGCGCTCACCTTCGTGGAAAGGAGGCTCGTATGGTGGCGCAGCGAAAGCTGATGACGCAGCGCGTGGTGCCGGTGCTGCTGAGCATCGTGGTGCTGCTCGTGGTGTGGGAAGGCGCGATCGCGCTGTTCAAGATCCCGCCTTTCGTGCTGCCGAGCCTCCACTCGATCGTGCGTCATGCCTATGGCGACACCGGCCGTCTTTCGGTGGCGCTCCTGGCCACGCTGGGCGAGGCGCTGGGTGGCTATGCGCTGGGCAACCTGCTCGGCCTGCTGCTGGCGGTGCTGTTGCTGCTCGCGCCGCCGCTGGAGCGCTTGGTGATGCCGCTGGCGGTGGCGGTGAATGCCGTGCCGACGGTGGCCTACGCGCCGCTCTTCCTGATCTGGTTCGGCCTGGGGGCGAGCTCGAAGGTGGCGCTGGTGGCGCTCGCCGTCGGCTTCACCATGCTCGTGAACGCGCTGCACGGCCTGAAGCAGGCCGACCTGTCGGCGGTGAACCTCATGCGCAGCTTCGGCGCGGGGCCGCTGAAGATCGTGTGGCGCCTGCGGCTGCCGGTGGCGATGCCCTCGGTGGTCACGGCGCTGCGCATCGGCGTGCCGCGCAGCATGATCGTCGCGATCGTCGGCGAGATGCTCGGCGCCTACGCCGGGCTCGGCCGGATGATCTACGAATCGACCCAGCAGGTCGACCTGCTGAGCGTGTGGGCGGCGGTGCTGGTCGCCTCGGTGGCGAGCATGGTGTTCTACGGTGTGCTGGTGTGGGTCGACCAGAAACTGGTGTGGTGGCGCTGATGACCTCGATGAAGACGAATCCCGCGGCCTACCCCGACACCGAAGCCGAACTGCGCGTGCAGCTTGCCGCCTGCTACCGGCTGGTGGCGCACTTCGGCATGGACGACCTCATCTACAACCACATCTCGGCACGTGTGCCGGGGCCGGAGCACCACTTCCTCATCAACCCCTACGGGCTGCTGTTCTCGGAAGTGACGGCGTCGTCGCTGGTGAAGATCGACCTCGACGGCCGCAAGGTCGATGCCACCGACGCCGAGGTCAACCAGGCCGGCTTCGTGATCCACAGCGCCATCCATGCGGGGCGGCCCGACGCGCTGTGCGTGCTGCACACCCATTCCGACGCCGGCACTGCCATCGCCGCGATGCCGAACGGCCTGGCACCGCTGAGCCAGTTCGCGATGCGCTACCAGGGGCACACCGCCTTCCACGACTACGAGGGCGTGGCGCTGGAAACCGGCGAGCGCGAGCGGCTGGTGCGCGACCTGGGGGCGCACAACACCCTGGTGCTGCGCAACCACGGCATCCTGACCGTGGGTCGGACGATCCCCGAGGCCTTCATCCTCATGTACTACTTCGAGAAGGCGGCCAAGGTGCAACTGCTCGCCCAGGGCGGCCTCGCGCCCGGTGAATCGCTGGTCTATCCGCGGCCCGAAGTGAGTGCGCTGGCGGCGCGCCAGTTCACCGAATTCGCCGGCGACATCCGGCCGCCCGGCACGCGCGAATGGCCCGCCTTCCTGCGCATGCTCGAGCGCACGCAACCCGACTACCGGCTCTGAGCGCCGGCGTCTTCTTTCAAACAGGAACCCGTTTCGACCATGCAACTCGAGAACCTCACCTCCTTCATCGGCACCGAAGTCAAAGGCATCGACCTGCGCCAGCCCGTGAGCGACGAAGACTTTGCCGTGCTGCGCGATGCGCTCAACCAGCGTTCGCTGCTGCTGTTTCGCGGCCAAAGCATCAATGAATCGCAGCACGTGGCTTTCTCGCGCCGATTCGGGTCGCTGCTGGGCCATGTGCTCACGCAGTTCCTGAAGAAGGAGCACCCGGAGGTGTACGTGCTGTCGAACGTGTCGGAGAACGGCAAGCCCATCGGCAACCACAAGGAAGGCTGGAACTGGCATTCCGACCTCTCGTACAAGGCCGAGCCCTCGATGGGCGCGCTGCTGTACGCACTGGAAGTGCCGCCGGTCGAAGGCGACACCTTCTTCGCGTCGATGCACGCCGCCTACGAGGCGCTCGACGACGACATGAAGGCCCGCATCCGCCACATGACCGCCACGCACAGCTACGCCAACTACTACGGCAAGGCCTTCGCCGACCGCAACCCGCTCACGCCCGAGCAACTGGCCGCCACGCCCGACGTGGTGCACCCGCTGGTGCGCACGCACCCCGAGACGGGGCGCCTGTCGCTCTACGTGGGCGAGGATGTGGTCAAGAAGATCGACGGGCTGCCCGCCGACGAAAGCACCGCGCTGCTCGCCGAGCTCAACGCGCACGCCATCTCGCCCGAATTCAGCTACCGCCACAAGTGGCTCGCGGGCGACCTGCTGGTGTGGGACAACCGCTGCACCATGCACCGCGCCACGCCGTACGACGACAACATGTACCGCCGCGTGATGCACCGCACCACCGTGGCCGGCGACCGGCCGTTCTGAACCGGCACCGAATCCGTCTCGACGACAACCACAAGAAAGAAGGCAACACACATGGAGTCCAACCCACCCGACATGGCGGAGCCCTCGGCACTGCGCGAGCGCCAGCGCGGCAAGGGCGCCACGCTCTCCGACGAACTCAAGGACACGCTCGAAGACCTGATCGTCAGCGGCGTGATGAAGCCCGGCGCGCGGCTCGACGAAGCCGAGCTGGCGGAGCGCTTCAAGGTGTCTCGCACGCCGGTGCGCGAAGCGCTCAAGGCGCTGGCCGCCACCGGCCTGGTCGACCTGCGCAGCCGCCAGGGCGGCGTGTGCGTGGCGCGCATCTCGCTGCCGATGCTCATCGAGATGTTCCAGATGATGGCCGTGATGGAGGGCCTGTGCGCCAAGTTCGCGGCGCGCCGCGCCACCGAGGCGCAGAAGCAGCGCCTGAACAGCCTGCACGAAGACCTGACCCGCATCCTCGCCTCCGGTGACCACTCGCGCTTCTACGACGTGAACCAGGATTTCCACGACGCGCTGTACGAAGCCTCGAACACCCAGTACCTGGCCGACCAGACGCGTGCGCTGCGCAAGCGCGTGCGCGTGTACCGCCGCTACGTCACCTTCCAGCCCGGCCGCATGAACGCGACCATCGGCGAGCACGGCGCCATCCTCGAAGCCATCACGCGCAACGACCCGAAGGCCGCGTTCAGCGCCGCCATCGACCACGTGAGCCTGCTCGAGGACGACATCGTCGACCTGGTCGCCGCGCTGACCGAACAGGACACCGGCGCCGCGTGACGCGCTCTTTCCCTTTCCCATTGACCCCGCATCGACAGACTGCATCCCAGGACATCACGCCATGAAACTCGAACTCGAAGGCAAGACCGTGCTCGTCACTGGTGCCTCCAAGGGCATCGGCCTGGCCGCCGCCCATGCATTCGCAGCCGAAGGCTGCCACCTGCAACTGGCCGCACGCGATGGCGCCGCGCTGGCTGCCGCGAAGGAAGCCATCGAAAAGACCCATGCGGTGCGCGTGCAGATCCATCCGATGGATCTGGCCGCGCCCGGTGCCATGGCACAGCTCGCCGAAGCGGCCGGGCACATCGACATCCTCGTGAACAACGCAGGCGACATTCCCTCGGGCCCGATCGAGTCGCTCGACTTCGCCGCCGTGCGCCGCGGCTTCCAGCTCAAGGTGCTGGGCTACATGGAGCTCAGCCAGATCTACTACGCACGCATGAAGGCCGCGGGCGGCGGCGTGATCGTCAACGACATCGGCAACTCCGGCGAGAACTGGGACGCCAACTACATCGCCGGCTCCACCGGCAACGCAGCCGTCATGGCCTTCACCCGCGCCCTCGGTGGCGTGAGCCTGGACGACGGCATTCGCGTGGTCGGCGTGAACCCCGGCCCGGTGGCCACCGACCGCATGGTCAAGCTCATGAAGCGCCGCGCGCTCGACACCCACGGCGACGAAGGCCGCTGGGAAGAGCTGTTCGACAACTACCCGGGCGGCCGTCCTGCCACGCCGGAGGAGGTCGCCGAGCTGATGGTGTTCCTGGCCTCGCCGCGCGCGGGCTACATCACCGGCACGGTGGTGACCATCGACGGTGGCATTGCCGCACGCGGCTCGATCATCAAGACCAGCAAGAAGGCGATGGCAGCCGAGCAGGCGCGGAAGGTGGCGGCGTGAGCGCCGTGCTGAAGGCCGTGCCGACGGCGTCGTCGACATCGTCGGTCATGGCCGATGCCGAGACCCGCAACCAGTACTTCGACCGGCTGTTCTCCAACCCCGCGCTGATGTGGCTGGGCCAGAACACCAACCACTTCCCGCTGCACCCCGCGGTGCGCCAGGCGCTGCATGACGCCATCGACGACGAGAGCTTCCACGCCTATGCGCCGCCGCTCGGCATGGAGGCGCTGCGTGCGGCCATCGTGGCCGACCTGGGCGTCCCCGGCCAGTCGGCCGTCGTCACCGATGGCGCGGTCGCCGCGCTGGCGCTGGCCTGCCGCGCCTTCTGCGTGGCCGGCAAGGGCTTCGTCACCACCGACCCCGGTTGGAAGTGGCCGCTGGGCTTCGCGGCCAAGGCGGGCTCGACGATCACCGAGATCCCGATCTACGGGCCCGAGTACGGCTTCAAGCTCTCGGCCGAGGCGCTCGCCGCATCGACCGACGCGAACACCGCGGTCATCTACCTGGTCGACCCGAACAACCCGCTGGGTACCACCTACACCGAGGATGAGATCCGTGCCTTCGCGGCGCGTGCGCGCGAGATCGGCGCGATCCTCATCCACGACTGCACCTACCGCGACTTCGCCGACAGCCACACGCTGGCCGCGCGCTTCTACCCGGAAGGCACGGTGACCATCGTGAGCTTCTCGAAGTGGCTGGGCCTGGCCGGCCTGCGCCTGGGCGCGCTCGTTGCCGCGCCCGAGCTGCTGGCGCGCATCCTGCCGCATTCGCAGGCCCCGCTGGGCGCGAGTGTGCTGGCGCAGCGCGCGGCCATCGCCGGGCTCGCGGTGAAGGACGAATGGATGGCAGAGGTGATCGCCAAGCAGCGCGAGAACCAGCAGATGATCGTCGACGCCTTCGCCCGGCTGCCCGGCTTCGAAGTGCCGGTGTTTCCGTCGCAGGCCAACTTCATCGTGGTGGAGTGCAGCAAGGCGGGCGTGACGCCGGAGGCGCTGGTCACCGCGCTGGGCGAGCACGACATCATGGTGCGTCAGGGCACGTACCACACGCCGCGCTTCGGCCACCGCTTCATCAAGATTTCGACGACCGTGCCCAAGGCTTGGGCGCAGGCGCTGTGCGACGTGCTGCCGCAGGCCGTCGAACGTGCGAAGACGCTGCCGGCCACGGCCGCGCTGTTCTGACCGAGGAACGACGATGCCTTTCGCCACCACCCCCGACGGCGTTCGCCTGTACTACGAGACCGCCGGCAGCGGCACGCCGATCGTCTTCGTGCACGAGTTCGGCGGCGACCACCGCAGCTGGGAGCCGCAGATGCGCTACTTCGCGCGGCGCCACCAGTGCGTGACCTTCGGTGCGCGCGGCTATCCGCCGTCGGACGTGCCCACCGACGTCGAGCGCTATTCGCAGGCCACGGCGGCCGACGACATCGCCGCGGTGATGGATGCGCTGGGGCTCGCCACGGCGCACATCGTCGGCCTGTCGATGGGTGGCTTCGCCACGCTGCATTTCGGCCTGCGCCATGCGGCGCGCGCGGCGTCGCTGGTGATCGCCGGCGCGGGCTATGGCGCCGAGAAGGAGCACGAGGCCTACTTCCGCGGCGTGTCGCTGGAAGTCGCCCGGCAGTTCGAGGTGCAGGGTGCCGAGAAATTTGCGCGCACCTATTCGCTGGGCGCGAGCCGGGTGCAGTTCCAGAACAAGGACCCGCGCGGCTGGCAGGAATTCGCCACCTGGCTCGGCGAACACGACGCTGTCGGCGCGGCCAACACCATGCGCGGCGTGCAGGCGCGCCGCCCGTCGATCTACGACCTCGAGCCCGAACTGCGCGTGATGCCGGTGCCATCGCTGGTGGTCGTTGGCGACGAAGACGACCACTGCCTGCAGCCCGGCATCTTCCTCAAGAAGACCGTGCCGGCCTGCGGCCTGGCGGTGATGCCCAAGACCGGCCACACGCTGAACCTCGAGGAGCCGGCCGCCTTCAACGCGCTGCTCGCCGAGTTCTTCGCGCAGGTCGAGGCCGGCCAGTGGAAGGTGCGCGACCCGCGCGCGCTGCCCAGCCAGATCATGAAGACCGACTAGGATGAAACACCCCCGATGCGCCTGCGGCGCCCGTTGCTCGCAGCCAGAGGCTGCGGCTCTTCAGGCCGTCCAAGTCTGCGCAGGCAAACTTGGAGCCGCGGCCTTCAGCCCCTCAAGGGGGCGATACCAGCGGCCCGGCAAAGCCGGTTCCGCGGTATCCCTGGCATTCGACCGCGCTGGTTCCAGACCTGGTGCTTTGCGCAGCGCGCGGTGGAGCCGTTGACACCATGGACGATCTGCGCATCGATGGCGAGCGGCTGTGGGCGCGGCTCATGGCACTGGCGCAATGCGGCGCCACGCCTGCCGGCGGCGTGAACCGGCAGGCGCTCAGCGCGGAGGAGATCGCGTCGTGGCGCGTGATGCTCGACTGGGCGCAGGCCTGCGGCCTGGAGCCGTCGACCGATGCCGCCGGCAACCTGTTCATCGCGCTGCCCGGCGTCGACCGCGAGGCACCGCCGGTGCTGGCCGGCAGCCACCTCGACAGCCAGCCCGGTGGCGGCCGCTTCGACGGCGTCTACGGTGTGGCGGCGGCGCTGGAAGTGCTGGTCACGCTGGTCGAGCGCGGCGTGCGCCCGCCGGTCGACCTGGTGGCCGTCGCCTGGATGAACGAGGAGGGCTCGCGCTTCGCGCCCGGCATGATGGGCTCGGAAGCCTTCGCTGGCGTGCGCGACCTGGCATCGATCCGCGCCACGCGCGACGCCGACGGCGTGTCGGTCGCCGATGCGCTCGATGCGCTGCATGCCGCGTTTCCCGCGCTGCGCCGCCGCCCGCTCGGCTTTCCGGTCGCTGCCTATGTCGAGGCTCACATCGAACAAGGTCCGCTGCTTGAAGCGCAAGGGCGCGTCATCGGCGTGGTCGAGGGCATCCAGGGCAAGAAGACCTTCGATGTCGTGATCGACGGCGAGCGCGGCCATGCCGGCACGCTGGCGATGGCCGACCGGCGCGACGCGCTCGAGGCCTTCAGCCGCATCGCGAGTGCGCTCTATGCCGAAGTCGGCGGCCACGACGCGCAAGTGAAGTTCACCATCGGTCGGCTGCAGGTCGAACCGAACGCGCCATCGGTGGTGCCGGAACGCGTCACGTTGCGCATCGATCTGCGGCATCCGGACAACGCAGTGCTCGATGCATTGGGTGCGCGGCTGACCGCGTTGTGCGCGCAGCACGCCGCGCCCTGCGAGGCACGCGTGACGCCGCTGGTCGATGCGCCGTCCAATGGCTTCGACGCCGCGCTGCAGCATGCCATCGCCGATGCGGCCGAGCGCATCGGCCACTCGCACATGCCGATCCTGTCGGCGGCCGGCCACGATGCGCGGCACCTGGCGCCGCTGTGCCCGAGCGCGATGATCTTCATTCCGTGCCGCGGCGGCGTGAGCCATGCCGAGCACGAGTGGGCCGAGCCGGCGCATGTGACGGCCGGCGCGGACGTGCTGCTGCAGGTGCTCCTGCCCTATGCCATGCCTGACGAAGGAATGACGCGATGAGCGCGTCCGGCTCCGTGGCCGAACCGCCCGACATGGCCGACCTGCCGATGCAGCACGCGCAGGCACCGGCCAGCGCGGCGCAATCGCGGGCCCGCTTCTTCAACTCGGGCAATGCCTTCAACGTCAAGCTGCCCGTCGTGCCGGCGCGGGCCTTCGCGCCGCCGGCGGCCGGGTGCTACGGCGTGTTCGATTGCGACCAGTCGGCAGCGCTCGGCTGTGACTTCCCGGCGACCACGCCGCTGATGCTGGCGCGCTACGTGCAGATGGCGGCCGGCACGTCGCTCGCCATGCCGCTGCGCGCGACGGGCGTGGTCTGGTACGTGATCGCCGGCGACGGCCATCTGCAGGGTGCGAGCGAGGGCTTCGACTTCGCGGCAGGCGACGTCTTCCTGCTACCCGGTGCGCCGGACTACCGGCTCGACGCCAAGGGCGCGGATGTGCTGCTCTGGGCCGTAGGCAACGAGCCGCAACTGGCCTTCGAGCAGGGGCGCCCGGCTGCGCCGGACGACGCGCCGGTCGACCTGGTGCATTGCACGGCCGAGGAGATCGAGCGTCAGTTCGCTCTGATCTTTTCCATGGGCACCAGCGACGAGACTTCCGGTCGCGCGCTCATCTTCTCGTCAGAGCGGCAGGCAGCGGCGCGCAATCTCACGCCGACGCTGACGTTGAGCTTCAACACGCTGGAACCGCACACGCACCAGCGTGCACATCGCCACAACTCGGCGGCGATCACGCTGGCGGTGCAGGGCACGCGATGCCACTCGATGGTGGATGGCGTGCGCTGCCCGTGGACGCCCTGGGCCACGCTCGTCACGCCGCCCGGCGCCCCGCATTCGCACCACAACGAGGGCGAGGCCGGCGCGCGCTTCCTCATCGTCCAGGACGGCGGCCTGCACTACCACGCGCGCACGATGGGGTTCGAGTTCCTGGAACGCTGACGCACAGGTGACCGGCGCGGGACTTCACCGATTGCGGGGTGGGGTCCCGCCCGGCCCAATGGGCGGCTTCGGATCTCTCTCAGGAAGCCTTCTTCATGCAACGTCGTTCCCTCGTTTCTTTTGGTGCAGTGGCACTGGCCGGCGCTGCCGCGCTGCTCGCCCCGTTCGCGGCCCAGGCGCAGGCCTTCCCCACCCGGCCGGTCAAGCTCGTCATCGCCTTCCCGGCCGGCGGCCCCACCGACATCACGATGCGGCAGCTGGCCGACAACGCCAGCAAGATCCTCGGCCAGCCGGTCATCGTCGA
Organism: Variovorax sp. J2L1-78; assembly: GCF_030317205.1. Taxonomy (NCBI): domain Bacteria; kingdom Pseudomonadati; phylum Pseudomonadota; class Betaproteobacteria; order Burkholderiales; family Comamonadaceae; genus Variovorax; species Variovorax arabinosiphilus. The sequence continues at coordinate 20,376 of NZ_JASZYB010000006.1, forward strand.
CAACAAGCCCGGCGCCGGTGGCACGCTGCCCGCGCAGGCGCTGCAGGGCACGCCGGCCGACGGCTACACCGTGGCGCAGATCCCGCTCGGCGTGTTCCGGCTCGGCTACACCACCAAGATCAACTGGGACCCGATCAAGGACATCAGCTACGTCATCAACGTGACCGGCTATGCCTTCGGCATCGTGGTGCCGGCCGACAGCCCCTTCAAGACCTGGAAGGACTTCGTCGACTACGCCAAGGCCAACCCCGGCAAGCTGAGCTACGGCTCGACCGGAACACTGACCAGCCCGCACCTCACCACCGAACGCATCGCGCAGCAGGCCGGCATCCAGCTGCAGCACATCCCCTACAAGGGCAGCGCCGACCTGATGCTCGCGCTGCAGAGCGGGCAGCTGATGGCGGGCGCCGACAGCACCGGCTTCGCCACGCTGGTCGAGGCCGGCAAGCTGCGCGTGCTCAACACCTGGGGCGAGAAGCGCCTGGCCAAGTTCCCTGACGCGCCCACGCTGAAGGAACTGGGCTACGACATCGTGCAGAACTCACCCTTCGGCATCGGCGCGCCCAAGGGCACGCCGCCCGAGGTGGTCAAGAAGTTGCACGACGCCTTCAAGCAGGCGATGGAAGAGCCGAGCTACGTCGCCGCGCTCGGCAAGTACGACATGCTGCCCGACTACAAGAGCAGCGCCCAGTACGCCCAGTTCGCGCAGGACACGGTGGCGCGCGAAAAGGTGATCATCGAGAAGCTGGGGCTGGCGAAAGGCCAATGAAAAAAGCCGCTACCAGGCGGTAGCGGCTTCGATGCCTGGAGGGCGGGTGGCGATCAAGCCGCCATGATCGAGACGGCCTTCGTGTTGAGGTACGCCTCGACAGCCTCCGGGCCGCCTTCCGAGCCGTAGCCCGAATCCTTCACGCCGCCGAAGGGCATTTCCGGCGAGGGCGTGGCGGGCTGGTTGATCCAGAGCATGCCCACTTCGACGCGACGCGCCAGCTGGTGCGCGTTTTTGATCGAGGTGGTGAACGCATAGCCGGCCAGGCCGAAGGGCAGGCGGTTGGATTCGGCAATGGCTTCGTCCAGCGTGTCGAAGCCACGGATGGCGGCGACCGGGCCGAAGGGTTCGTTGTTGAAGATATCCGAGTCGAGCGAGACATCCGTCAGCACGGTCGGCGCGAAGAAGTTGCCGCTGCTGCCCACGCGCTCGCCGCCGGTCGCGACCTTGGCGCCGGTGGCTTGCGCGTCCTGCACGACCTTGGCCATGGCGGTCAGGCGGCGGTCGTTGGCGAGGGGGCCGAGGGTCGTGCCTTCGGCCAGGCCGTCGCCGAGCTTCAGGCTCTGCGCGTGCTTCACCAGCAGCTGCGCGAACTCGGCCTTCAGGCTGTTGTGCACCAGGAAGCGGGTCGGCGAGATGCAGACCTGGCCGGCGTTGCGGAACTTGGCCGCACCGGCCGCCTTCACGGCCAGCGCGACGTCGGCGTCTTCCGCCACGATCACCGGGGCATGGCCGCCCAGTTCCATCGTCGCGCGCTTCATGTGCTGGCCGGCGAGGGCGGCGAGCTGCTTGCCGACCGGGGTCGAACCGGTGAAGGTGATCTTGCGGATCACCGGATGCGGGATCAGGTAGGTCGAGATCTCGGCCGGGTCGCCGAAGACCAGGCCCACGGTGCCGGCCGGCACGCCGGCGTCGACGAAGGCCTTGATCAGCTGCGCCGGCGACGCGGGCGTTTCTTCCGGTGCCTTCACCAGGAACGAGCAGCCGGCGGCCAGCGCGGCGCCGAGCTTGCGCACCACCTGGTTGATCGGGAAGTTCCACGGCGTGAAGGCTGCGACGGGGCCGACCGGCTCCTTCATCACCAGTTGCTGCGCGGCCAGGTTGCGCGAGGGCACGATGCGGCCGTACACGCGGCGGCCTTCGTCGGCGAACCATTCGATGATGTCGGCGGCGGCCAGCGTCTCGACGCGGGCCTCGGCCAGCGGCTTGCCCTGCTCCTGCGTGAGCAGCGGGGCGATCTGGTCGGCGCGTTCGCGGATCAGGCCGGCGGCGCGACGCATGATCGCGGCGCGCTCGTTGGCCGGCACGTCGCGCCAGGCTTCGAAGCCCTTCTGCGCAGCGGCCAGCGCGCGGTCGAGGTCGGCGATGCCGGCGTGGGCGACCTGGCCGATCACCTGGCCGGTGGCGGGGTTACGGACATCGAGCGTCTTGCCGCTCTTGGCATCGACCCATTCATTGGCGATGAGCAGTTGGGTCGAAGGGTAGGAAGTGGTCATGAGGCGTCTTTCGTCGGACAACGGATGGAAAAGAAAGCGGGGAAGTCGGGGCCCGTCGCGGGCCGTCTTGGTCGGGCATCGGCACGGGGCCGAGCACGGCATGCTACGCCACCGGTGGCGCCCGACCCTCGGGCGGCGGAGTGCCCACGATGGCGAAAAGCTCATCGACCAGCTGCTGGGCGAACGACGGCTTCACGGGCTCGGCGCCGAAGATCAGCCGGAACACGATCGGTGCCACCACATGGTCGATGACCTGGCGCGGCTCGGGCAGGGGCGCGTCGTCGCCGCGCGCACGGCGGTTGGCGATGAGCGTGTTGGCTTCGGCGCGGCGGTTGCACAGGCAGTCGGCGTCGCGGCCCGTCGCCAGGGCGGACGCGGCCTTCAGCAGCGAGGTGCAGCGCGGCTGCGACAGGTGTTCGATGAGTTCGCGGGCCCAGGCCGTGAGGTCGGCGCGCAGGTCGCCGGTGTCGGGCAGCGGCCGCTGCGGATCCAGCCGGTGCGTGGCGGTTTCGTTCAGCAGGCCGGCGAGGTCGCCCCAGCGGCGATAGATGCTGGACGCGCTGACGCCGGCGCGTTCGGCCACCGCCGGCACGGTGACCTTGTCGCGGCCCTGCTCGGCGACCAGTTCCTCCAGTGCCCTGCGTACCACGGCCTGCACCTGGGCACTGCGGCCCCCGGGCCGGCGAAGGATGGGTGTGGCTTCCATGCGGCCACTCTAACGCAAAACTCATTGCTTTTACAAACGAGCCTGCCTAGAATCCTCGCAAAAGCGAATCTCATTGCTTTAAAGGATTGCCATGCCGACGCCGTCTGCCTCCCCCGCGCTCGCCACCAAGATGAACCCGCCCTGGCGGCTGTCTGCCGGCGCCGCCTTTGCGCTGCTGGGCGCCGTGCTGTTCAGCTTCTTTCTCGCCGCCGCCGCGCCGTCGCCGCTGTTCGTGCTGTTTCAGCACCAATGGGGCTTTTCCTCGTCGCTGCTCACCGTGGCCTTCGCCGTCTATGCGCTCGCGCTGCTGGCCTCGCTGCTGGTCGCCGGCTCCTTGTCGGACCACATCGGCCGGCGCCCGGTGATCATCGCGGCGCTGGTGTTGCAGGCGGGCGCGATGGTGATGTTCCTGCTGTCGCGTGGCATCGGCGGCATCATCGCGGCGCGCGTGGTGCAGGGCCTGGCCACCGGCATCGCCAGCGGCACCCTCAGCGCGGCGGTGGTGGAGGCAGCGCCGGCCGCACACAAGCGCCTTGGCACGCTGATCACCAGCATCTCGCCGCTCGCCGGACTGGCCGTCGGTGCCGCGCTGACCGGGCTGACCGTGTCGCTGTCGGTCGATCCGGTGCCGCTCGTCTTCGGCGTGCTCGCGCTGGTGCTGGCCGTCGGCGCGGTGGCCGCCTTCTTCCTGCCCGAGAGCGTCACGCCACGGCCCGGTGCCTGGGCGTCGTTGGTGCCGCGCGTCGCCGTTCCGCAGCGCGCCCGCGCCGAGTTCCTGCGCGCGCTGCCGGTGCTGGCCCCGACCTGGGCGCTGGCCGGTCTTTTCCTGTCGCTGGTGCCATCGCTGCTGCGCACGGTATTCGGTATCGACAGCGGCGTCGTCAACGGCCTGGCGATCGCCACGCTCTTCGGCGTGGGGGCGGCGTCGCCGGCGCTCATGGCGCGCTTCGGTGCGCGGGTCCGGGTGATCGCGATGCTCTGTGTCGCGGCCGGCGCGGCGCTGCTGATCGCCGCCTTCTACAGCGGCTCGGCCGCGCTTTTCTTCGTGGCCGCGGGCGTCGCAGGCCTGGGCTTCGGCTCGTCCTTCTCCGCGATGATCCAGGCGCTTTCGCCGCTGGCGCAGGCCAACGAGCGTGCCGAGCTGTTCGCGGCCGTCTTCATGGTGAGCTACCTGGCCTTCAGCGTGCCGGCGATGGTCGCGGGCCAGCTCATTGCGCCGTTGGGTCTGCGCGCCACGGCCGAAGGCTACGCGGCCTTGCTGGTGCTGGTGTCGTTGGTCGGTGTGTGGGCGCAGTGGCGCGCCGCGTTCGGCGCCACCGCCGAACGCTGAGCCCGCGCGGCGGGTGCGATCAGCGCGCCGAAAGAATCGCCGCAGCCACTTCGGCGAAGCCGGCGCCGCGTTCGCCCGGGGTCACGTAGTGCGGCAGGTGCGCCAGCTTCGGCACGAAGCGCGCGATGTTGGCCACACCGATGCTGTGCGCGAAGGCTTCGAACATGCGCTGGTCGTTGGTGGAATCGCCGACATAGGCCCATCGGTCCTTCTCGGCATCGAGCTCGCGGCCCCACAGCAGGCGCGTGATCCACCGTGCGCCGACGAGCTTGTCGTGGTCGCCGTACCAGCCGTTGATGTGGATGCTGCTGACCGTGGCGTGCATGCCTTCGCTGCGCATCAGCGCCACGACCGCGGCGATCTGCGCATCGTCGAGGTGCTGGAATTCGCTGTGGTCGATGGCGATGTCCGTTTCTCGCCCTGGAGAGTCGGTGGCGCGATGCGCGCCGGGGATCTCACGCTCGATGCGCGCCAGCACCTGTTGCATGCGCGCGTAGTTGGCGCTTCGGGTCGACCCATCCTGCAGGTAGCGCTTCGACGGTGCCTCGCCCGGATGCGTCGGCGGCATCAGTGCCACAGCCCCGTTCTCCGCCACGATGGCGTCGATCGGCCAGATGGCGGCGAAGGGCTCGCTCCACCCGACCGGCCGCCCGGTGATCGCCACCACCTGCAGTCCAGCCGCCTTCAGCGCGGCCAGCGCAGCCAATGCGTCAGGCGTGATCGCGCCTTCGGTGGTGAGGGTGTCGTCGATGTCGGTGAAGACACCGACCAGCGCCCCGCGTGATGCGGCGGGCCATTGCGCCAGGGGCAGCATGCGTTCCTGGGTGGGGCGGTGCGAGAGGAGCATTCGTGCGGCGGTGAAGTTGGAGATCAGGCCGATGCAACTGCCCAGCGCGACGCCGATGGTCGGCGCGGCAGCCCCGGGCATCCAGTGCAGGGTCAGCACGTACACGGTGTAGTTGATGGCGGCGCCGCCGAGCATCGAGGTGATGTAGGTGAGGTATTCGCGCCCGATCGACAGCCGCGCGTGTGACCCTGGTGCAGGGCGGAATGTGAACGTGCGATTGAGCCCCCACGTGCAGGTCGCCGCCGCGAGGAAGGATACGGCGCGTGCCAGATACCAGCCTAACCAGGGCGCCAGCAGGTACAACACCGCAAGGTCGACGAGCAGGCCGGCGATGCCGACCATGCCGAACTGGACAAACCGGTGGTTGAAGAGCGCCTTCAGCATGCGCGAGGCGCGTACATCATGGCGCGACGGGCGGCTTGAGCTTGTAGAGCTTCACGGCGCCCTCGGTCCAGACACGCTCGAAATAGCGCTCGAACTCCGGCTGCGACGCCACGCCTGGAAATCGCTCCGAATGGATGGCCAGGGCATCGAAGTGTTCCTGGGTCAGCTTCCGGTGAAGTTGGGCGGGGGGTAGCGACGCATAGTCCGAGTAGCGCCAGGGCCCGAAGACTTCGCCCCAGATCGGCTGCGGTGCGTAGTAGAGCGAATCCTCGCTGCCGAGTTGGTAGATGCGGCCCACAGGGTGCGTCTTCAGGTGCGCCCAGAGCGGGTAGCCGGGGACGCGCTGTGTGAGCAACGCCGCGCGTGCCTCGGGCGTGGGTGAAATCCGCTTCCAATACCGGACGATTTCCGCTGTGGCCATGAGCGTGAGATAGATCAGCAGCAGGGTTGCCGCCACCTTCACGACCACGCGTTGGCGCAGAGCGGGAATCGCCGTGGACGCAAGGCGGATCAGGTACATGCTGCTGGCGGCCGACAGCAGCACCAGCACGGGATAGGCAGACAAGAGGTAGCGTGGGTAGGGCACGCTGGCCGCCCAGGTCAGGGTCATGTAGCCGCCCATGATCAGCGCGCGGCGCACGGCCATGCTGCGTCGCAGGGCCGGGATGAAAGGCACCACAAGCGCCGGCCACAAGGGCCAGGCAGGCCAGCCTCGCGCGCGTCGGAGGTCTTCGAACTGCCAGTGGTGATCGGAGGCGTTCCAGTCCGTGAAGCCGAAGATTCGTCCTCCCATGGGGTTGAACGGATCCCCCGTCAGCAAAGCATTCCGGCCATACCAGTAGATGCACGGGACGAGCAAGGCACCGACAACGAGCAGCCACGTCGTCGGGCGTCGATCGCGCCAGATCAGACCCACGGCAAACAACGGCAGCAGCGTCAACGCCTGGTACTTCGAGCCCACTGCGAGCCCCAGCGCGAAGGCGCAGGGCAGCAGCCACCGGCGGTCGTCGGTGGACCGCCATGCTTGGTAGGACGCGCCGGCGACCAGCACGAACAGCGCGACGCCCATGTCCACATAGGCTCGGATGAACTCGTCCGCGGCCAACAGCACCCACAACGACGCGGCCACGCAAGCGGTCAAACGGTCGAGGTGCTGAACGCCCAGGCGATAGATCAACCACGCCGTGAGCCAGCCCGCCAATGCATGCAGCAGATGGGGCAGCACGTCGTTGCCGAAGAGCAGGGCCCCCGCATACAACAGATCAAAGTCATATGGGAACCATGGATAGCGCAGCCATTCGTTCACCGTCAGGCGGCCGCTGACGGCCCACTGCTGCGCATGCGGCAGGTGGTACATCAGCTCATCCCATTGGGTGGGTGGGGGCAGCGGCGCGGTCAGCGTCGACAGCAGGACGGCTGCAAGCGCGGCCAGGCCCCAGCGATCAGAGCGCGGCATCTCCTGCCAGCCGGGGCGCCAGGCAGGCCAGCGGAGAAGGGGTTTGTGTGCCAGCACATGCCATGCGCCGAGCAGCATCCCGACCGCGATCAGGAGGCCGACGTAGAACGCGGTCAGTTGCCCGGCGATCGCCAGGCCTTGCAGTACGCAGATGCTGATACCCAGACCCAGCGTGATGGCCAGCGGCGCGCCCAGGCGCATTGCCGGATCACGATCGATCTTCAGCAGGCGCAGCAACGCCTCACCCCATCCCCAGCATGCGGCCACGACCAGTGCGAGCGCGCCGTACTGGCCCAGCAGGAACTCGAGCTTGTTCATGGTCTCCCCGTCCCCCTCTAGCCCGCCGACTGCAACGCCAGCCCCGCATGCTCCCGCAGCGGGTGGAAGTGGATCTTGGGAAAGCGCTCCTGTGCCAGGCGCACGTCATAGGGCGAGGTGCAGAGGTAGGCCAGCGTGTTGGCGGCGTCGAGCGCCATGCGCGCCGGGTAGGCGTTGACGAATTCGCGCAGCTCGGCCGGCGTGTCGGCGGTGATCCACCGGGCGCCGGTGTACTGGCAGCCTTCGAGGCGCACGTCGGCGTCGTACTCGGCCTTCAGGCGGTGTTGCACGACTTCGAACTGGAGTTGCCCCACGGCGCCCAGCAGCATCGGGCCGCCGACCTCCGGGCGGAAGACCTGGATCGCGCCTTCTTCGCCGAGCTGGGCCAGGCCCTGCTGCAGCTGCTTGGTGCGCAGCGGGTTCTTCAGGATCACCGTCATGAAGAGTTCTGGCGCGAAGAAGGGCAGGCCGGTGAACATCAGGTTGGCGCCGTCGGTGATGGTGTCGCCCAATTGCACGCCGCCGTGCGTGGTGAAACCGACGATGTCGCCGGCGTAGGCTTCCTCGACCGCTTCGCGGCGCTGGCTCATGAAGGTCACGACGCTGGTGGGGCGCAGTTCCTTCGACGTGCGCTGCACCTTGAGCTTCATGCCCGGCGTGTACTTGCCCGACGCCATGCGCACGAAGGCGATGCGGTCGCGGTGGTTGGCGTCCATGTTGGCCTGCACCTTGAACACCACACCGGCGAAGTCCTTGTCCTCGGGCAGGATCTCTTTCACCACCGGCTGGCGGTTGACCAGGGTCGTGCTGGTGCGCGACTGCGGTGGCGGCGCCAGGTCGACCAGCGCGTCGAGCACTTCCATCACGCCGAAGTTGTTCACGCCGGAGCCGAAGAACACCGGCGTCTGCTTGCCGGCGAGGAAGGCCGCATGGTCCCAGGTGGGCGATGCGCCGGTGGCGAGCTCCATGCTGTCCATGGCCGATTCGAAGTCGGCACCGAAGCGCTTGGTCAGCGTGTCGCGATCGCTCAGCGGGATGGTCTCGAAATCGTCCGACAGGCGCTCCTTGCCGGACTCGAACACCGTCATCGCCTGCGTGCGCAGGTTCATGATCCCGCGGAACGACTTGCCCTGGCCGACCGGCCAAGTCATCGGCACGCAGGGCATGCCGAGCTCGCGCTCCACCTCGTCGAGGATGTCGAGCGGCTCGCGCACCTCGCGGTCCATCTTGTTGACGAAGGTGATGATGGGCGTGTCGCGCTGGCGGCAGACCTCGATCAGCCGGCGGGTCTGCGCTTCCACGCCGTTGGCCGCGTCGATCACCATCAGCGCCGAGTCGACGGCGGTCAGCACCCGGTAGGTGTCTTCCGAGAAGTCCTTGTGACCGGGCGTGTCGAGCAGGTTGATCACGTGGTCGCGGTACAGCATCTGCATGACCGACGAGGCCACCGAGATGCCGCGCTGCTTTTCGATTTCCATCCAGTCGGACGTGGCATGGCGCGAGGCCTTGCGCGCCTTCACCGAGCCGGCGATCTGGATCGCGCCGGAGAAGAGCAGCAGCTTTTCGGTGAGCGTGGTCTTGCCGGCGTCGGGGTGGGAAATGATCGCGAAGGTGCGACGGCGGCGGGTTTCGGATTCGAAGGTCATGGCGTGAACGCGGGGCGCGCGAAGAACGGTGAGCGCGTGGCGCTCACGGCGCGGCGGCTACGCAAAGCCGACGATTTTAGCGAGCACCCCCGGGTCGCGAGGGCGCGGGGCTCACATCGGCGGTGTGAAGCCGTTGCGGCCCGCGATCACGCGCAGCGCGGTCGGCGTGCCGTTGCGCTCCTGCGCGTTGACCAGCACCTTGGCGCCCGGAGTCAGCAGGGCGTCGGTGGCGGGCTTGAAGGTGACGACCGGAACGTTCGGCGGAACGATCACCGTCTTCTCGCCGCCCTTGTAGCTGAGATTGAGCTGCTGGCCGCCGCGTACCGACGCCGGTGCCGCCGCCAGGTCGGCCACGGTCGCATTGGTCATCGTGCTTTGCGGTTGCAGATCCCACGGGAAATGACCCTCACCGGTGCCGCGGGCGGCTTCGGGAAACACCAGCACCTCGAGTGCCTTTTGCGTGCCGTCGGGCTGCGGCATCGCGGCGGTGCCGATGAAGCTGCCTTGCTTGATGTCGGCCAGCTTGATGCGGTAGACCTCCGACACCGGCAGGTTCGGCACGCGCGCCATGCTGACGACCTCGCCGCCGCGGTCCTTGACGATGAGTTTGTTCGTGTCTGCATAGACGACGGTGCCGCGAATGCGGACGGTCGATGCTGCGAGTACGGCGGCACTCTGCGCCGATGCCTGGATCGGCAGCGCGATGGTGCAGGCGAGCACGGCGGCGGCCGCGAGGGCGAAGGAGGGTTGATGGACGCCGTACATGGGGCCTCGGGTTGTCGGTCGATGAATCAATGTAGTCCTTTCGGCTTCCATGCGCCGCCGTGGATCAACTTGACCCGTTCGATCGACGGGCTGGGCTAAAATCCTGGCTCCGAGGAGCGTTGCAGCGCCGTCAGGCGTGAGGCTCGGACCCCATCGCAACCACGCTCATCCGCTGTTCTCGCGGTGAGTCCATTTCCGGTCGAACCTCACGAGTGCAGCGGCAGTTCTGTCAAACCTGCCCTGGAGTTCTCATGAGCGCTGTTCTCAAGCCCACCCCCGTCGCCACCGCCGACCAAGCCATTGCCGACCTGTCCCTTGCCGCCTGGGGCCGCAAGGAAATTCGCATCGCCGAAACCGAAATGCCCGGCCTGATGGCCATCCGCCAGGAATTCGCCAAGGGCCAACCGCTCAAGGGCGCGCGCATCACCGGTTCGCTGCACATGACGATTCAGACGGCGGTGCTGATCGAAACGCTGCAGGCCCTGGGTGCCGATGTGCGCTGGGCTTCGTGCAACATCTTCTCGACGCAGGACCACGCCGCTGCCGCCATCGCCGCCGCCGGCACGCCGGTGTTTGCAATCAAGGGCGAGTCGCTGACCGACTACTGGGACTACACCCACTCGATCTTCGACTTCGGCCCCAAGGGTTCGAAGGGCGAAGGCCCGAACATGATCCTGGACGACGGCGGCGACGCGACGCTGCTGATGCACCTGGGCCAGCGCGCCGAGAAGGACCAGAGCGTGCTGGCCAACCCGACCAGCGAAGAAGAACGCATTCTCTACGCCGCGATCAAGGCCAAGCTGGCGGTCGATTCGACCTGGTACACCCGCAAGTCGGCCGAGATCATCGGCGTGACCGAAGAGACGACCACCGGCGTGCACCGCCTCAACGAGATGTCGGCCAAGGGCACGCTGCTGTTCCGCGCCATCAACGTCAACGACTCGGTCACCAAGAGCAAGTTCGACAACCTGTATGGCTGCCGTGAATCGCTGGTCGACGGCATCAAGCGCGCCACCGACGTGATGATCGCCGGCAAGGTCGCCTGCGTGGCTGGCTACGGCGACGTGGGCAAGGGCTCGGCCCAGGCCCTGCGCGCACTGAGCGCCCAGGTGTGGGTCACCGAGATCGACCCGATCAACGCGTTGCAGGCCGCCATGGAAGGCTACAAGGTCGTGACGATGGAATACGCCGCCGACAAGGCCGACATCTTCGTGACGACCACCGGCAACAAGGACGTGATCCGCCACGAGCACATGGCTGCCATGAAGGACCAGGCGATCGTCTGCAACATCGGCCACTTCGACAACGAGATCGACGTCGCGTCGATCGAGAAGTACGAGTGGGAAGAGATCAAGCCGCAGGTCGACCACATCACCTTCCCGGACGGCAAGAAGATCATCCTGCTGGCCAAGGGCCGCCTGGTGAACCTGGGCTGCGGCACGGGCCACCCGAGCTTCGTGATGTCGTCGTCGTTCGCCAACCAGACCATCGCGCAGATCGAGCTGTTCACCAAGCCCAACGCGTACGAAGCCGGCAAGGTCTACGTGCTGCCCAAGCACCTCGACGAGAAGGTCGCGCGCCTGCACCTGAAGAAGGTCGGCGCGATGCTGACCGAACTGACGGACGCGCAAGCCGCCTACATCGGCGTGAACAAGGCGGGTCCGTACAAGGCGGACACGTACCGCTACTGATCGGCGCACCTTGCGTGCCGATCAATTGCTGGTTGAACGCGGCCTGGCGGCCTCGCGGTCGCAAGCCGTCCGCCTCATCGCGGGCGGGCTGCGATGGCGTGACGCCGGCAGCGGCGCCGACTGGCGCAGCGTGGGCAAGAACCGCGACGACATCCCCGAATCGGCCGAGCTCGAACTGGTCGATGCGGCCGAGTCGCGCTATGTGTCGCGCGGCGGGCTGAAGCTCGACGGCGCGCTGGCCGCGACGGGCGTCGACCCGTCGGGCCGCCGCTGCCTCGACATCGGCCAGTCGACCGGCGGCTTCACCGACTGCCTGCTGCAGCACGGTGCCATGCATGTGGTCGGCATCGACGTCGGCCACGGCCAGCTGCACGACCGCATCCGGGCCGACGAGCGGGTGACGGCCATCGAGAAGGTCAATGCACGTGCGCTGACGGCCGAGGATTTTCCCGAGGGCGAGGACACCGCGTTCGATCTGATCGTCGGTGACCTGTCCTTCATCTCGCTCACGCTGGTGCTGCCGGCAGTGATGCCGTTCCTCGCGTCCGGCGGCGACCTGCTGATGCTGGTCAAGCCGCAGTTCGAGCTGCAGCCCGGCCAGGTCGGCAAGGGCGGCATCGTGCGCGACGAGGCGATGTACCCGATCGTCGAGCAACGCCTGCGCGACGCCTGTGCCGCGCTCGGCCAGCGCGTGGTGCGCTGGCTCGACAGCCCGCTCGCCGGGGGCGACGGCAACCGCGAGTTCTTCATCCATGCCGTCCGTGACGACGGCCCTGCCGGAGCTGCCCATGCAACTTCCGTTGAGCTTTGAATTCTTTCCGACCAAGACGCCCGAAGGCGCGGTGAAGCTGCGCGCGGTGCGCCAGCAGCTCTACGCGATGCGTCCCGAGTTCTGCTCGGTGACCTATGGTGCCGGCGGGTCCACCCACGACGGCACCTTCGCCGCCGTGCGCGAGATCCTGGAAGAGGGCGGCGATGCCGCCAGCCACTTCTCGTGCATCGGCGCCACCAAGGCCACGGTGCGCGCCCAGCTGGGCGAGCTCAAGGCCATGGGCGTCAAGCGCCTGGTCGCGCTGCGCGGCGACCTGCCCAGCGGCTATGGCGCGGGCGGCGAGTTCCAGTACGCGAGCGACCTGGTGGCCTTCATCCGCGAGGAGACGGGCCGAGACTTCCACATCGAGGTGGCCTGCTACCCCGAGGTGCATCCGCAGGCGCGTTCGCCCGAGTCGGACCTCAAGGCCTTCGCCGAGAAGGTGCGCGCCGGTGCCGATTCGGCCATCACGCAGTACTTCTTCAATGCCGATGCGTACTTCCGCTTTGTCGACGAAGCGCAGCGCCTGGGCATCGCAACGCCGATCGTGCCGGGCGTGATGCCCATCACCAGTTCCACGCAGCTCATGCGCTTCTCCGACGCCTGCGGCGCGGAGATTCCGCGCTGGGTCCGGCTGCGGCTGCAGAGCTACGGCGACGATGTCGCGTCGATCAAGGCCTTCGGCCTCGACGTCGTGACGCGCCTGTGCGAGCAACTGCGCGACGGCGGCGCACCGGCGCTGCACTTCTACACGATGAACCAGTCCGCCGCGACGCTCGCCCTGCTGGAGCGGCTCGGCAGGCGCGCATGACGCGTGGCGGCGCCGGCGGCGTGCCCTGGCGGGCGGGCCTCGCGGCCCTGCTCGCCGGCCTGCTGGTGGCCTGCGTCGCGCCGCCATCGGGCGGCGAAGGTGGGCCGTCGGCGCCTGCCGCGTCCGGCCTGCAGCCGCTGACGCGCGATCTGTCGGTGCCGGCGGGCGCTCGACCCCGGTCGGCCGTGCCCTCGGTGCGTTATGACCTGGCCTCCTCGGGCCAGGACGAACTCGGCCCCGACGATGGCGTGCCGGGCGATGACGTGCCGCGCACCGTCTACCAGCGCGGCGGCGCGTCGTGGTACGGCATCGGCTTCCATATGCGCAAGACCGCGAACGGCGAGCGATTCGACATGAGCTCGATGACCGCAGCGCATCGCACCTTGCCCTTCAACACCGTCGTGTGCGTGCGCAGCCTGGTCAACGGGCGAGAGGTGCTGGTGCGCATCAACGACCGCGGCCCCTTCTCCTCGGGCCGCATCATCGACCTGAGCCGGGCGGCGGCGGATGCGCTGGACATGGTCAGCACCGGTATCAAGCAGGTGGCACTGCACGTGGTCGACCAGCCGGGCATGCGCTGCAACGGCGAGGTGGCCGACGTGACGGCATTGCAGCCCACCCCGGATGCGGAGCGTGCGCAGGCCAAGGCGCCGGCGCCTGCCGTCAGGCCGAAGCGCCAGGTCGCGGCGCGGCGGCGCAACTAGGGTCGGCGTCAGCCGCCCGCGTCGAGCGAGAAGGCGGCGTTGCGGTCCTGGCCCAGCCGTTCCACCAACTGCGGCAGCGCGGCCGCCATCTGCGCCTTCAGCGTGTAGGGCGGGTTGATCAGGAACATCCCGCTGGCAGGCAGCCCGGGCCGGCGCGTCTCGCCGGTCGGTGCCGTCACGATCTTGCTCGACTTGACGGTGAGCGTGGCATGCAGCCACGACTTGCCGGCCTTGGTCGCCATCGTCTTGAGCCGGCGCGGCAGGTCGTGCGCCTCGGGCCGCGGAATGATCGGGTACCAGACGGCGTAGGTGCCGGTGGCGAAGCGCTTGAGCGCCTCGCCGACGAAGTCGAGCACGCGGCCGTAGTCGGTCTTCAGTTCATAGCTCGGGTCGCACAGCACCAAGGCGCGGCGCGAGGGCGGCGGCAGGAACTTGGTGGCGCTGCCGAAGCCGTCTTCGTGCAGCACGGCGATCTGCCGGCCGGCTTCGAGTTGCGCGATGTTCGCGTCGAGCGTGCGCGAATCGGTCGGGTGCAACTCGAAGAGCTTGAGCCGGTCGTGGTCGCGCAGCAGGTGCTGCACGATGAAGGGCGAACCGGGGTAGACCTTGGCGCCCCCTTTGGGGTTGAAGTCGGCGATCACCGCGAGATAGCGGGCGATGGCCTCGGCCAGGGGCGCGTCGGCGGCTGCCTTCTTGGTGCCGGCCGCGACGGCAGGCGGCTGCAGCAGCCGCAGAATGCCCTGTGCCGCCTCGCCGCTGGTGTCGGCGTAGTCGCCGTCGAGCCGGTAGAGGCCGGCGCCGGCATGGGTGTCGACCACGGTGAGCGCCGCGTCTTTTTCGAGCAAATGCTCGAGCGTGGCAATCAGCACCGTGTGCTTGAGCACATCGGCGTGGTTGCCGGCGTGGAAGGCGTGGCGGTAGCTGAACATGTGAATAGTGCCTGGAGAGAAGGGAACGATCGCTGGACTCGACGGCCGCTATTGCATTCAACAAGAGAGGCGGGAGACTAATTACGAAACGTCGATTTTGACCTCCGTGCCGTGATGCGAAAACAACAGGTTCGAATTTTGCGAGTCGAGAATGCGTTCTCACATTCGTTTAAGTTTTTGTAACACTGCTTCATGCTTCGCTCTTGCCTCATTGCCATCGTCACTGCCGTCGCTTGCCCTGCTTATGCCCAGTCCTCAGTGACCCTTAACGGGCTGGCCGACGCCTTCGTCGGTTCCATCCGAATGGCGGGTGCGCCGGGGCGCGTCGACCAAGTGGGCAGCGGCGGCCTCGCGACATCGTGGTTTGGCATGCGTGGGGTGGAAGACCTCGGTGGCGGGCTGTCGGCGACCTTCGTGCTGGCCTCGTTCATGCGGGTCGACAGCGGCGAAACCGGTCGTTTCAATGGGGACCCGTTTTTCACGCGTGACGCGAACGTGGGCCTCTCGGGCAGCCTGGGGTCGTTGCGGCTCGGCCGCGCCGCGGCGCCGAATTTCATCCCGACCATCCTGACCAATCCCTTCGGCGATACCTCCGCGTTCTCGCCGCTGGTGTTGCACGCGAACGTGAACAACGCGGCCTGGTTGCACCGCACCACGCCTTCGGACACGGGCTGGGGAAACCAGGTGCTCTACACGACCCCCCGGTTCGCCGGCCTGACGGCAACGCTCCAGTATCAGTTCGGCGAACAGCTCAACAGCACGGGCAACGACGGCAAGAAGAATGTCGGTGTGAGCGTTCTCTATTTCAACGGCCCGTGGTCGGCGACGGCCTACTACGAGCGCGATCAGGTGTCGAACTCGGGCGCTTCGGCGCCGCTGACGACCGTTGTGGCGGGTGTGGCCGTGCCGGAGACCAAGAAGGACTGGATGGTCGGCGGTTCGTACGACCCCGGTTTCGCCAAGTTCTTCGTCACCTACGGCGGCGCCAAGACCGATATCGCCGATTACGATGCCAGGACGACGTCGCTGGGCGTGTCGGTGCCCGTGGGCGCCGGCGCCATTCTGGCGGCCATGGCCCGTACCAAGGTGGAAGGCACCTACGACGGCAGTCGCACGACGGGCAGCGTTGGCTACGACTACTTCCTGTCCAAGCGCACCGACCTGTACGCGGTGCTCATGCAGGACCGGATCACGGACCGGAGCCACGGCAACAGCTTCGGCCTGGGCATGCGCCATCGCTTTTGAACGTGGCCTGATCCTGCTGGCCGTTAAGGCGGGCAGGAAACTTGCCTGGAGCCCGCCTTTCGTCATAGAATCGCGGGCTTCGCAGCGTTTTGGCAGCCCCGCGGCGAAGTGTGCGAACCGGTTCCGGTTCGCGATCCCCCACCTAAGAGATTCCCACCAGAGGAAAACCGACCGTGGAAAAGGGCACAGCCACACCAACTCCGGTTGGGCAAACCAAGTCGAAAGATACTCATGAAAACGTTCAGCGCAAAACCCGCTGACGTGACGCACGAGTGGTTTGTGATTGACGCGACCGACAAGGTCCTCGGACGAGTAGCCAGCGAAGTTGCTCTCCGTTTGCGCGGCAAACACAAGGCCATTTACACGCCTCACGTCGATACCGGTGACTTCATCGTCATCATCAACGCAGCCCAGCTGCGCGTCACCGGAGCCAAGTCGATCGACAAGGTGTACTACCGTCACTCGGGTTACCCGGGCGGCATCAGTGCCACCAACTTCCGCGACATGCAATCCAAGTTCCCGGGCCGTGCCCTGGAAAAGGCCGTCAAGGGCATGCTGCCCAAGGGCCCGCTCGGCTACGCGATGATCAAGAAACTCAAGGTCTACGGTGGCGCCGAGCACCCGCATACCGCCCAACAGCCCAAAGTGCTGGAACTGTAAGGAGCCTTGAGATGATTGGTGAATGGAACAATGGAACCGGCCGTCGCAAATCCAGCGTCGCCCGTGTGTTCATGAAAAAGGGCACCGGCAAGATCACGGTCAATGGCAAGGACATCCAGGCCTATTTCGGCCGTGAAACGTCCATCATGATCGCCAAGCAACCGCTGTTCTTGACGAACAACGTCGAAGCTTTCGACATCATGATCAACGTGGCCGGTGGCGGCGAATCGGGTCAAGCCGGCGCCGCGCGCCACGGCATCACCCGCGCCCTGATCGACTACGACGCGACGCTCAAGCCGGTGCTGAGCCAGGCCGGCTTCGTGACGCGCGATGCGCGTGAAGTCGAGCGTAAGAAGGTCGGTCTGCACTCCGCACGCCGCCGCAAGCAATTCTCCAAGCGCTGATCTTCGCTGCTGCGCCACTGCATGGCGGCGTTGCAAATCCTCGCCGGACGGAAGTCCGGCTCCGGTTTGTGCCTTGCCCTGCAGCGGCTCGCGACGCGAATATCCGCACTTGGCATGTTGCGAAAGCCGCCCTCTGGGCGGCTTTTTGCTGCTTGCAGTAGCATTCCCGCATTGGCCGCATGTTCGGCCCACCCCCCACAGGAGTCCCGCACATGAGCGCTGTTGCCGAAACCATCCAGACCCCGACCCAGATGCCCGAGCCGATTGTCTTCACCGACAGCGCGGCCGCCAAGGTGGCCGACCTGATCGCCGAAGAGGGCAACCCCGAGCTTAAGCTGCGGGTGTTCGTGCAGGGAGGTGGCTGCTCCGGCTTCCAGTACGGCTTCACCTTCGACGAGATCACCAACGAGGACGACACGACCATGACCAAGAACGGCGTGTCGCTGCTGATCGATGCCATGAGCTACCAGTACCTGGTCGGCGCGGAGATCGACTACAAGGAAGACCTCCAGGGCGCCCAGTTCGTGATCAAGAACCCCAATGCCACCAGCACCTGCGGCTGCGGTTCGAGCTTCTCGGCCTGATGCCTGGATGCTGCTGATCTAGCGTCCCCGCCAAGCCGCCTTCGGGCGGCTTTTTGCTGTCCGTCGTTCTTTCAACTCCCCGTTCCTTCATGACGCCAGAGGTTGCCAACCCCGTCGCGCCCGTGCGCAAAAGCCTTCTGTGGCTCGTCGCCGTCGGCTTCTTCATGCAGACGCTGGACGCGACGATCATCAACACGGCGTTGCCGGCCATGGCCGTTGGCCTGGGCGTCAGCCCGCTGCGCATGCAGTCCGTGGTGGTGGCCTATTCGCTCACGATGGCGATGCTGATCCCGGCCTCGGGCTGGATCGCCGATCGCTTCGGCACGCGGCGCATCTTCTTCTCGGCGATCGTGCTGTTTGTCCTCGGATCGGTCGCCTGTGCGCTCTCGCAGGGCCTCGGCCAGCTTGTGGCCGCCCGGGTGGTGCAGGGGCTAGGCGGCGCACTGCTGCTGCCGGTGGGGCGGTTGGCGCTGCTGCGCACGGTGCCCCGCGCAGAGTTCCTGCAGGCGATGAGCTTTGTGGCCATCCCCGGGCTCATCGGACCGTTGCTGGGGCCGACGTTGGGTGGCTGGCTGGTGCAGTACGCGTCGTGGCACTGGATCTTCCTGATCAACGTGCCGGTCGGCCTGCTGGGCTGCATCGCCACGCTGCGCTTCATGCCAGATATCCGGGGCGTGGCGCTGCGGCGCTTCGATGGCGCCGGCTATGCCATGCTGGCGTTCGGCATGGTGGCGATCTCGCTGGCGCTGGACGGCGTGGCCGAACTGGGGCTGCGTCAGGTGAGCGTGTTCGTGCTGCTGGTGTTCGGCTTCGCCAGCCTGACGGCCTATTGGCTGCAGGCAGCGCGCAAGCCCGATCCGTTGTTCTCGCCGGTGCTTTTCAAGGTGCCGACCCTCAGCATCGGCCTGCTCGGCAACCTGTTCTCTCGTCTGGGCAGCGGTTGCATGCCTTTTCTCGTGCCGCTGCTGCTCCAGGTCTCGATGGGCTATTCGCCCCTGCACGCGGGCCTGATGATGCTGCCCATCGCGATGGCGGGCATGGCGATGAAGCGCTTCACCACGCCGCTCATCACGCACTTCGGCTACCGCCGCGTGCTGGTCGCCAACACCGCGCTGGTGGGTGTCACGATGGGTTGTTTTGCGCTGACGTCGCCGGGCCAACCGGTGGCACTGCACATCGTGCTGCTGCTCTGTTTCGGAGCGGTTAACTCGCTGCAGTTCACGGCGATGAACACGGTCACGCTGCGTGATCTCGACAGCAGCATGGCCAGCAGCGGCAACAGCCTGCTGTCGATGGTCCAGATGCTGGCGATGAGCCTGGGCGTGGCGGCCGCCAGTTCGGTCCTTGGCGGTTATTCGGGCATCTTCGGGAGCGCCGCGCCCATCGACACCCTGCACGCCTTCCAGGCCACGTTCGCGACCATGGGGCTGATCACGCTCGCCTCCGCGCTGATCTTCTGGCACCTGCCGCCCGAGGCGCGTGCCGTGCAGCCCCCGCAGCCCGAGGTGTCGGGGCACGGCTGAGGAGCCTTGCAGCAAGGCGTCAGGCGGGGTAGATCGCGCCCAGCACCCGTGCGCCGCGTGCGCCGGTCACGCTCGCCAGGTTGCCGGGCTCACGCCGGAGCGTGGCCCGTGCCAGCCAGGCGAAGGCGGCGGCCTCGACCTGCTGCGGCGGCAAGCCGCGTTCGGCGGAGGAACACACGGTCAGTTTGGGCAGCAGGGCGGCCAGGCGCCCCATGAGGTGGTCGTTGAGCGCGCCGCCGCCGCAGACGATCAGTGCCGACGCGTCGCCACCGTACAGGCGCACGTCGTGCGCGCACGCGGATGCCGTGAGCTCGGTGAGCGTGGCCTGCACGTCGACGGGGGCGAGGGCCGCCTCGCCCAGCACGGCATCGAGCCAGCCAGGGTGGAACAGGTCGCGGCCGGTGCTCTTGGGAGGGGGCTGCGCGAAGAAGGGCTCGGCGCGCATCCGCGCCAGCAGCAGCGGGTCGACGCGGCCGCTGGCCGCCCACCGGCCGCCGTCGTCGAAAGGCCGGCCGGTGTGCAGGCGGCACCAATGGTCCATCAGGGCGTTGCCGGGGCCGCAGTCGAAACCGAGGACCGGGCCGCCGTCGGCAGGCAGCACGCTCAGGTTCGAGATACCGCCGATGTTCAGGACCGCGAGGGTCTGGTGCACCTGGCCGAACACCGCACGGTGGAAGGCGGGCACCAGCGGCGCCCCCTGGCCGCCAGCGGCCACGTCGCGGCTGCGGAAGTCTGCCACCACGTCGATGCGGCACAGCTCGGCGAGCAGAGCGGGGTTGTTCAGCTGCAACGTGTAGCCGATGCCATCGACTGCGCCGGGCTGGTGCCGGATGGTCTGGCCATGGGCGCCGATCGCCGTGACGTCGGCGGGTGAGCAGGCGGTGTCGTTCAGCAGTTGTCGCACCACGTCGGCATAGAGGTGCGCTAGGCCGTTGGCCGCCAGGGCTGCGCGGTGCAGCTCGTTGTCGCCGGGCGTGTTGAGCGCCAGCAGCTCGGCGCGCAGCGCCTCAGGAAAGGGCGCGCTGGCGTGGGCCAGGACCGCGATGCGACCCGCGTCAAGGTCCGCCACGACGCCGTCAACCCCGTCGAGCGAGGTGCCCGACATCAGGCCGATGAAGCGTTCGGCCATGCGCGCTCAGCCAGGTATCGGGGGGCCGCTCAGTCGGCGCTCGCCTGGACCACGGAGAAGGCGGCGGCCAGCTCGCGGCGCGTCGCCATCGCCTGGCGGTCGAAGATCGGGCGCACCGACGCGCTGATCGGCGTGCCGCCGTCCTGTTGCGCGATGTTGGCCGGGTTGGTGTATTCGCCGTTCACGCGGAACTCGAAGTGCAGATGCGGGCCCGTGGCCCACCCGGTGGAACCGACCGCGCCAATGAACTGGCTCTGGCTCACCGCCTGCCCGACCTTCACGTCGATGCGGCTGAGATGCGCATAGACGGTTTCCTGGTTGTTGCGGTGCTTCACGATGATGATGTTGCCGTAGCCGTTCTGCCGGCCGGCGAATTCCACCACGCCGTCACCGACGGCCCGCACCGCGGTGCCGGTGGGGGCTGCGAAATCGATGCCGTTGTGCTGGCGCCAGGTGTTCTGGATGGGGTGGATCCGCATCGCGAAGCCGCTGGAGATGCGCGAGAACTCGACCGGCGAGGACAGGTAGGCACGCAGCAGGCTGTCGCCGTTCGGGCGGTAGTAGCCGCCCTTCTTGCCCGGTTCCTGGAACCACATCGCCTGGTAGATCTTGCCGTTACTCTCGAACTCAGCCGACAGCACCCGGCCGCTGCGCAGCGACTGGCCATCGGCTTCGAAGGTTTCGTAGACGACGGCGAAACGGTCGCCCCTGCGCAGTGCGCGGAAGTCGACGTCGGCGGAGAAGATGTCGGCCAGCTGGCTGGCGACCGCATCGGGGATGCGGGCCTCGTCGGTGGCGGCGAAGAGCGAACTGCGCACGACGCCGCTGGCGAGCCGGCTCGCGGCCGTGAGCCGGTCGGCCTCGGTGCGGACCGTGAAGCCCTTGCCGGTGCTGTCACGGGCGATCACCAGGCGCTTGAAGCCGCCATCACCGTCGGGAATCCAGCGTGCGCTCAGGCGTTGTAGGGTGTTGTCGCGGGCGGCCTCGGCGGTCACCGAGCGGCCGGTCCGGTTGAACAGGGCGCCTCGCGCTTCGGCATTGCCGCGCACGAAGGCTGCGGCGGCCGGGTCGGCGATGCCCAGGCGCTTGAGCAGCGCGTCGATGGTGTCGCTGGCCCGGGTGAGTTCCGTGCGGAAAAGCGTGAAGTCGTGCGTGTCGAGCGCTTCCACCTGATCGGCGTAGGCCAAAGGTTGGACGGCTTCGAGCACTTGCCGGACCGGCAGGTCGGCCACGTCCGGGCCGAGCGATGCGACGGCGAAGGCGCCGCCACCTGCGCACAGCAAGAGCGCACCGATGGCGGCGCTGATCTGCTTCGGATAGGTGCGGAAGGTATGTGCGACACGGGAAGCCAGCAGCTCCTCGGCAGCGAGAATGGCGTTGATCAACGTCTTAAAGCCCTGTTTCGGTTCGGCGGGTCCTCAGCACTGAACTCGCGTGGCGAGGCTGCAGGACGGAGCGAAAGAAAAGCGCCGCTTAGAATCCGACGCTTGGAAAGTCGGGCTGAGTATAGCTTCGGCCATACGCAAAACTGCCAAAAAGTCCCAATGAAGCCCGAGTTTGTTACAAGCCAAAGTCTTTCCGATGCTGTAGGACGTGCGCTCGAAATCTCCCTGCGCGGGGCTGACGAGTTGCTCCCCCAAGAGGAATGGGTGCGCAAACTGCAGCGCGCCGAGGCCACGGGCACGCCGTTGCGCATCAAATTCGGTCTCGATCCGACGGCCCCGGACATTCACCTGGGCCACACCGTCGTCTTCAACAAGCTGCGTCAGTTGCAGGACCTGGGACACACCGTGATCCCTTTGATCGGCGACTTCACGACGACCATTGGAGATCCGTCCGGCCGCAATAGCACGCGGCCACCGCTGACCCGTGAGCAGATCGAGGTCAACGCTGCGACTTATTTCGATCAACTGCGGCTCCTGTTGGATGTGGATCGTGCCGAAGTCCGCTACAACTCCGAATGGAGCGACCCGCTGGGCGCGCGCGGCATGATCCAGCTGGCCGCCAAGTACACCGTGGCGCGGATGATGGAGCGCGACGACTTCACGAAGCGCTTCAAGGCCGGCCAGTCGATCTCGGTGCATGAGTTCCTGTATCCGCTGATGCAGGGCTATGACTCCGTGGCACTCAGGTCGGACCTGGAACTCGGCGGTACGGATCAGAAGTTCAATCTGCTGGTCGGGCGCCATCTTCAACAGGAATATGGCCAGGAGCCGCAGTGCATACTCACTATGCCATTGCTCGAAGGCCTGGACGGTGTGGAGAAGATGTCCAAGAGCAAGGGCAACTACATCGGCGTCACCGAGGCGCCGAACACCATGTTCGCCAAGGTGTTGTCGATCTCCGACGACCTGATGTGGCGCTGGTACACGCTGCTGAGCTTCCGCTCGATGGCCGACATCGAGGCGCTGAAGGCCGAGATCGCCGGTGGCCGCAACCCGAAGGACGCGAAGGTGGCCCTGGCGAAGGAAATCACCGCGCGCTTCCATAGCGCCGCCGCGGCCGAGGCGGCCGAACAGGACTTCGCGAACCGCAGCAAGGGCGGTGTGCCCGACGAGATTCCGGAGGTGACGCTGTCCGGCGCTCCGCTGGGCATCGCACAGCTGCTCAAGCAGGCCGGGCTGGCGCCGTCCACGTCGGAAGGCAACCGCCTGATCGATGGCGGCGGCGTGCGCATCGATTCGGCCGTCGTGAGCGACAAGGGCCTCAAGCTGCCGGCCGGCAGCTACGTGGTGCAGGTCGGCAAGCGCAAGTTCGCGCGGGTGCTCTTGGGCTGAAGCGCGCCGGCGCTCAGCGGACCTCGATCGTCACCCGGCGGTTGCGTGGCTCCGCGACTTCGTCGGGGGTCGGAATGAGCAGGTTACGTTCGCCGCGCCCGATCGCCTGGATGCGGCTGGCGGGAAAACCGCGGTCGGCGAACATCTGGCGCACTTCCTGGGCGCGCCGGCGCGACAGGTCGTCGTTGCGTTCCAGCGTGCCCAGCGTGTCGGTGTGGCCGGTCACCACGATTTCACCGCCGTTGCGCGCGGCGGCGGCGGCCAGCGCTTCGCTCAGTGTGACTTGCGATTCGGGCGTCAGGGCCGTTTCGCCGGCATCGAAATAGAGGGTGTAGCGCTGCGGTGGCGGTGGCATCAGGTCGAACAGGCTGCGGTTTTCGGCCTCGATGCGCGCCGGGTCGGCTTGGTCGACCACCGGCGCACCGGTGCTGTTGCGGCTGGCGGTGGCTCGCTGGTAAGGCTTGCCCAGGACCTCTTCGCCGCCGTTGGCGCGGACCACCACAGCCGATGGCCGGCCATCGGCCTGCGGAAGGAGCACGACGCGGGTGCCGCTGGACGAGCAGGCCGCAATCAGGAGGCTGGTGAAGACAGTGGCAGCGAGTCGGTGAAAAGTCACGGTTGGGCGTCGGCCTGCACGATGAAGTCGGTGCCGCGGATGCCGATGGTAGCCGTCTGTGTCTCGATGCGGACGGCATCGGGCTGCTTTTTGCCGATCAGGCCGGTGATCATGCGCATCGAGCCGCGCAGCAGGGACACCAGCAGGCCGCCGTCCTGGGTGGTGGCGTCGAAATGAAATTCCTTGATGTCCAGCCGCGACGAGGGGCCGACCACCATCATCGTGCCGTCACGCAGCACCACGCTGGCGGCCGAATCCGTGC
This sequence comes from Variovorax sp. J2L1-78, assembly GCF_030317205.1. Taxonomy (NCBI): domain Bacteria; kingdom Pseudomonadati; phylum Pseudomonadota; class Betaproteobacteria; order Burkholderiales; family Comamonadaceae; genus Variovorax; species Variovorax arabinosiphilus. The sequence continues at coordinate 44,239 of NZ_JASZYB010000006.1, forward strand.
CGGTGAGCACGCGGTCGATGGGCATCAGCACGTCGCCGGGCGAAGCGGGGCGCTGGGTTCCGGAGGCACTGAGCAACTGCACGTCGCCGCGGACCGACTTGATGGTGCCGGCCTGCAGTTCGGGCGGTGTGGCCGTCGCCTGCGCGAACGCGGCGCCGCTGGCCAGGGCAAGGATGCACAGCAGGGTCGGAATCCGATGGTTCATGGTCACTCCTTGAACGGTGTCGCCACGGGGCGAGGCCCGGCATGGTAAGCGACCGCATCGCCTCGTCGATGAGGTCGCGATAATTCAGCTCCCTTGTGCGGTCTAGTACCGCTTTTCCCTCTGCCATGCCTGCTCCTGCACCTTCTTCATCCCTTCGCTGGAGCCCCAAGGCCTTGCTGCGCGTCTCGGTCGCTGTCGCATTGGTGACCATCGTGCTCAAGGGGGCGGCGGGCTACGTGACCAATTCCATGGGCCTGATCTCCGATGCCATGGAGTCCTTCGTCAACCTCGCCAGCGCGATGTTTGCGCTGGCCATGGTGACGATCGCCGCACGCCCGGCCGACGAAGACCATCCGTACGGGCATCACAAGGCGGAGTATTTCTCGTCCGGCTTCGAGGGCATCCTGATCATCGGTGCGGCGCTGGCCATCGGCTGGGCGGCCATCGTGCGGTTGATGTCGCCGCAGCCCATCGAACAACTCGGCTGGGGCCTGGCGCTGTCGATCGTCAGCTCGATGCTGAACGCGGCGCTGGCCATCGCGATGTTCCGTGCGGCGCGTGCGCACCGCTCGATCGCCCTCGAAGCCGACGGCCGGCACCTGATCACCGACGTGTGGACCTCGGCCGCCGTGGTGGTCGGCATCGTCGCGGTGCACGTCACCGGCTGGCTGTGGCTCGATCCGCTGCTGGCGATCGGGGTGGCCTTGAACATCGTGCGCGAAGGGGTGCACCTGGTCTGGCGCTCGTCGCAGGGGTTGATGGACCAGGCGCTCGATGCACCGTCGCTGGCGGCGATGAACGAGGCCCTCGCGCGTTTCGCCGCGCGGCCCGATGGCGCGGCTTTGCGCTTCGACGACATCGTCACGCGCAGTGCGGGGCGCCGCCGTTTCGCCGACCTGCACATGCACGTGCCGGGCGAGTGGTCGCTGCAGCGCGCGGCCGGGTTGCGCGATGCGCTCGAGCAGTCGCTGATGGAGGCCGTGCCAGGCCTGCGCGTCACGATCCAGCTGCTGCCGCTCAACATGGAAGCGCGTGCCGTGCGCATGGGGGAGCACGAGTGAAGGCGGTGCTGCAACGCGTGCGCGAGGCGCGGGTCGACATCGCCGGTGAAACCGTCGGCGCGATCGGTGCGGGCCTGCTGGTGCTGCTGTGCGCCGAGCGCGACGACACCGACGCCGTGGCCGACCGGATGCTCTCCAAGATCCTCAAGCTGCGCATCTTCTCGGACGATGCCGGCAAGATGAACCGCAGCGTACAGGACATCGGTGGCGGCCTCTTGGTCGTGAGCCAGTTCACCCTGGCCGCGGATGTGAGCGGCGGCAACCGGCCGAGCTTCACGCAGGCCGCCGCGCCCGATGAAGGTCAGCGGCTGTACGAGCTGTTCGTGGCACGGGCCCGCGCTGCGCATCCCGTCGTGGCGACCGGCGTGTTCGCCGCCGACATGCAGGTGCACCTGGTCAACGACGGCCCGGTGACGATCCCGCTGCAGATGACGGCTTGACGGCCGTCTGAACCGCTACTTGCCGTAGGGGCTGCGGATGCCCATCTCGGCCAGGATATCGATCTCGTAGGCTTCCATCTCATCGGCGTCGGCCTCGCTGGTCTCGTGGTCCCAACCCTGCGCGTGCAGTGTGCCGTGCACCAGCAGGTGCGCGTAGTGGTCGGCCAGCGTCTTGCGGTTTTCCTTCGCCTCGCGCGCCACCACCGGCGCGCACAGCACCAGGTCGGCCATCACGATGGGCGACTGCGCATAGTCGAAGGTCAGCACGTTGGTCGCGTAGTCCTTGCCGCGGAACTCGCGGTTGAGCCGCTGGCCTTCCTCCGCATCGACGATGCGCACGGTGATCTCGCCGTCGATGTCCAGTGCATGCCGGATCCAGCGCGTGACACGGTGGCGTGGCAGCGCGGCGCGGTGCCGCTCCACGTCCTTGAAGCGCCCGAACTGCAGCGACAGCGACAGTGCCGGCAGCGCCATCACGCGCCTGCGCCGCGCTTGCGCTGGCCGTCGTAGGCGTCGACGATGCGCGCCACCATCGGATGCCGCACCACGTCCGCGCTGCTGAAGCGCGTGATCGCGATGCCCTTGACGCGCTTGAGCACGCGCTCGGCATCGATCAGGCCCGACAGTTGCGACTTGGGCAGGTCGATCTGGCTCACGTCGCCCGTCACCACCGCCTTGGCGCCGAAGCCGATGCGCGTGAGGAACATCTTCATCTGCTCGGGCGTGGTGTTCTGCGCCTCGTCGAGGATGACGAAGGCGTTGTTCAGCGTGCGCCCGCGCATGAAGGCCAGCGGCGCGATCTCCAGCGCGTTGCGCTCGAAGGCCTTCTGCACCTTGTCGTAGCCCATCAGGTCGTAGAGCGCGTCGTACAGCGGGCGCAGGTAGGGATCGACCTTCTGGGACAGGTCGCCCGGCAGGAAGCCGAGCCGTTCACCCGCCTCGACCGCCGGGCGCGTGAGCACGATGCGCTGCACCGCGCTGCGTTCCAGCGCATCGACCGCGCAGGCCACGGCGAGGTAGGTCTTGCCCGTGCCCGCCGGGCCGATGCCGAAGGTGATGTCGTGCTTGGCGATGTGGTCGAGGTAGGCGGCCTGGGTCGGCGTGCGGGCCCGCAGGTCGGCACGGCGCGTGACCAGCATTGGGCCGGCCTCGCCGTCCGCGGTCATGCCCGAATCGCTGGCCAGCGTGAGCTGCACCACGGCCGGGTCGATCGGCCGCTCGGCGATCTCGTACAGCGCCTGCAGCACCTCCATCGCTTGGTCGGCGATGGCCTTCGGACCCTCGACCTTGAACTGCTCGTGGCGGTGCGCGATCGTCACGCCCAGCGTGTCCTCGATGCGGCGCAGGTGCTCGTCGAGCGGGCCGCACAGGTGGCCGAGGCGCACGTTGTTGAGGGGCTTGAAGGTGTGGCGAACGATCAAAGGATAATTCCGGCTCTTGAAGGGGCACCCATGATAGGCAAATTGACCGGCACGCTGGCCGAACGCAATCCACCGCAGGTGGTCGTCGACTGCCACGGCGTCGGTTACGAGGTCGATGTGCCGATGAGCACGTTCTACAACCTGCCGCACACCGGCGAGCGCGTGTCGCTGCTGACGCACTTCGTGGTGCGCGAAGACGCGCAGATTCTCTACGGCTTCGGCACCCATCAGGAACGGGCGGCCTTTCGCCAGCTCATCAAGATCTCCGGCATCGGCCCGCGCATGGCGCTGGGCGTGCTGTCGGGCCTGAGCGTGGGCGAGCTGGCGCAGATCGTCACGCTGCAGGACGCCGGTCGGCTGGTGAAGATCCCCGGCATCGGCAAGAAGACCGCCGAGCGCCTGCTGCTCGAGCTCAAGGGCAAGCTGGGCGCCGACATCGCGCTGCCGGCGCACGCCGCCACCGACGCGCAGGCCGACATCCTGCAGGCGCTGGTCGCGCTGGGCTACAGCGACAAGGAAGCGTCGGCCGCGCTCAAGGCCTTGCCGAAGGACGCGAGCGTGAGCGACGGCATCAAGTTGGCGCTGCGGGCGCTGGCGAAGTAGGCACACCACACGGTACGCGCAGCAGCCCCACGGGCGGCCACCTTCAATTGGCGCGGCGGCCGATCTCGATCAGGCGGTTGTCCGGCAGGCCGAAGTAGTCGGACGCCCGCGCCGCATTGCGCTGCAGCGTGCCGAAGAGCGCCTTGCGCAGCACGCCGAGCCCCGGGAGCCGGCCCAGGCCCAGCGACGCGCGCGAGGTGAAGTACGAGGTCGACATCGACTCGATGTGCAGACCGTGCTGATACGCCATCAGCCGCAGGTATTCCGGAACGGCGGGGTCTTCCATGAAGCCGTGGTAGGCCGTCACGCGCCAGAAACCGTGCGCGAGCTGCTCGACCTCCAGCCGACCGGCCGGGTACACGCGAGGCACGGGACGGCTCCGTACGCACAGGATGATCACCCGGTCGTGCAGCACCTGGTTGTGCTTGAGGTTGTGCAGCAGCGCATGCGGCACGCTGCCCGGGTCGGCCGTCATGAAGACCGCGGTGCCGTGCACGCGGTGCGGCATGTCGACCGCCAGCGCGTCGATGAAGGGTGTCAGTTCGATGCGCTCCTCGGCCGCCGCCTGCTCGGTCACGCGCCGGCCCTGGGCCCAGGTCGTGAAGACGAACATCACCATCGCTGCCACCACCAGCGTGAGCCAGCCGCCTTCCGCGATCTTCAGGCTGTTGGCCACGATGAAGGTCAGGTCGACGAGGGCGAAGAGGCCCACGCCGATGCCCACGGCCACCGGGTTCCAGCGCCACAGGCGCCATGCCACCACACCCGCCAGCAGCGTGGTGGTCAGCATCGTCACCGACACCGCGATGCCATAGGCGGCCGACAGCGCCCCGGAACTGCGGAAGGCCAGTACCAGCAGAAGGACGCCCGCCATCAGCAACCAGTTCACCGTCGGCAGATAGACCTGGCCGATGGCCGAATCGGACGTCTGCACGATGCGCATGCGCGGCAGGTAGCCCATGTGCATGGCATGCGCGGTCATCGAGAACGCACCGGAGATCACCGCCTGGGAGGCGATGACGGTCGCACAGGCCGCCAGCACCACCATCGGCAAGGTGGCCCAGGCGGGAAAGAGACGGAAGAAGGGGTTGTCGATGGCAGCCGGGTCGGCCAGCACCAGGGCGCCTTGGCCGAAGTAGTTGAGCACCAGCGCCGGCAGCGCGATGAAGACCCAGGCCAGGCGGATCGGCGCGGCGCCGAAGTGCCCCATGTCCGCATACAGCGCCTCGCCGCCCGTGAAAGCCAGAAAGACCGCGCCCAGCACGCCCAGCGACTGGGCCCGGTGCGTGAGCAGAAACTGCAACGCCCAGCGGGGGTCGATGGCTTCGAGCACCTGCGGGTTCCGGATGATGTGAGCGATGCCCGAGACGGCCAGCACGCCGAACCACAGCAGCATCACCGGGCCGAACATCCGGCCGACCGATGCCGTGCCCTTGCGCTGCACCAGGAAGAGCCCGATGAGGACCACCAGTGTGATCGGCACCACGTAGGGCTTGAACACGGGCGTGGCGACCTCCAGTCCCTCCACCGCCGACAGGACCGAGATGGCCGGCGTGATCAGGCTGTCGCCATAGAACATCGCGGCGCCGACGAGCCCGAGCGCGGCGATGGCCTTCCAGGCCCAGGGCCGCGCGCCGCCCTTCTCGAGCGCCTGGCCGGCCAGGCCTTGCAAAGCCAGGATGCCGCCTTCGCCGTCGTGGTCGGCGCGCAGCACGAACACCACGTACTTCAGCGTGACGACCAGCATGAGCCCCCACAGCACCAGCGACAGCAGCCCCAGCACGGCGCTGCGGTCCAGCACGACGCCATGGGCCGGGCTGAGGCATTCCTTGAAGGCATAGAGCGGCGAGGTACCGATGTCGCCGAAGACCACCCCGAGGGCGGCCACCATCAGCACGGATTTCGCGGTCCGACCGTCCTTCATGGAACCCACCAGTAGCGCAGCGCGTGAAAGTAGACGGGCGCCGCGAAGATCACCGAGTCGAGCCGGTCGAGCATGCCGCCGTGGCCCTCGATCATGTGGCCCCAGTCCTTCACGCCGCGGTCGCGCTTGATCGCCGACATCACCAGCCCGCCGAAGAAGCCCATCAGGCAGATGGTCAGCGCCATCAATGCCGCTTGCCACGATGTGAAGGGCGTGGCCCAGGAGAGCGCGGCGCCGAGGGCCGTCGCGCTGGCCACGCCGCCGATCAGCCCTTCCCATGTCTTCGACGGCGACAGTTCGGGCGCCACCTTGCGCTTGCCCAGCAGCTTGCCCCACACGTACTGCAGCACGTCGCTGCCCTGCACCACGATCACCAGGAAGGCGATGAGCAGCAGGTTGCGGCCCTCGAAGCCGGGGATCTGCAGCGTGAGCAGGGCCGGTACATGGCTGATGCAGAAGACACAGACCATCAGCCCCCACTGGATCTTCGACGTGCGCTCCAGAAAGCGCTGCGTGTCGCCGCCCACCGCGGCGAGGATCGGCAGCACGAGGAAGGCGTAGACCGGGATGAAGATCGCGTACAGCCCATACCAGTCGATCCAGATCAGCAGGTACTGCACCGGCAGCGCGATGAAGAAGGCCACCGCGATGGCGGCGTGGTCGCCGCGTCGGGTGTAGGCCAGGCTCATGAACTCGCGCAGCGCGTAGAAGGAGATCAGGTAGAACAGCACGATCACGCCGCCCTTGCCGAAGGCGAAGGACAGGCCGATGACCGCCACCATCACCCACCACGCGTTGACGCGCGCGTTGAGGTTGTCGATCACCGAATGCGGCTGGCCGTGCGCCACGCGCCACTTCAGCAGCGCGCCGATGGCCGACGCGAGCACGAGCACGCCGAAGACGCCGCCGAAGAGCATCAGGGTGGTGTGGGTCGAAGCGGAGATATGCATGGCCTTCAGTCCTCCGCCTTGTCGTACTCGGGGCGCAGGTCGAGCATCGCGGCGCGGGCGCGCGCGATGAAGGCGTTCTTGTCCTCGCCCTCGGCCAGCACCAGCGGCGCGCCGTAGCGCACCGTGCAGGCCAGCGGGATCGGCACCAGCGCGCCCTTGGGCAGCACGCGTTTCAGGTTCTCGATCCACACCGGCACCAGCCGCACCTGCGGGCAGGCGCGCGCCAGGTGGAAGAGCCCGCTCTTGAGCGGCAGCAGGATCTCGTCGCCGGTGTTGCGGGTGCCTTCGGGGAACATGATGAGCGAGTCGCCGGACTGCAGCGCCTCGGTCATCTGCTCGACCGGGTTCGGCGCGCCCGCGGCGGTGCCGCCGTCGCGGCGGATCATCAGCGCGTTGAATACATCCACGCCGATGAAGCGCCGCATCGCCGATGCCTCCCAATAGTCCTGCCCCGCGACCGGCCGCGTCAGCGCGCGCAGGTCGGCCGGCAGGGTGGCCCACAGGAGCACGAAGTCGCCGTGGCTCGTGTGGTTGGCGAAGTAGAGCGTCTGCTCGGCCTTGGGCGTGGTGCCTGCCCAGATGGCGCGCACGCCGGTCAGCAGCCGTGCGGCCAGCACGATCGACCAGGCCGAGACGACGGCCGCCGCATGGCGCAGGCCGCTGCGAGGGGGAGAACTCATGATGACGATGCTTCTTCTTAAGATGAGAGAGGAGGGGTCAGCGCAAGTCCTGGGTCAGGAGCGCCAGCAGGAACATCGCGCTCTGGCAGGCGACGGCAATGCCGTGGCGCTGCATCAGCTGCCGGGCGCCCTGCACCCGGTCGGCCAGCGCGCGCGGCGCATCGGGGGCCTCCGATGTCTGGCGCAGGCCCAGCTTCTGCAGGGCCACGTCGAGCGTGCTGAGCGACGGGATGGCGCCACAGGCCAGCCCGTCGAACAGCCCGACGTCGAGCCGCAGCCGCAGCGCCATGTAGCGCTCGAAGATGCCGATGATCGCGACCGCGCCGAAGCCCATGCAGGACAGCATCGACAGGGAGCGGCCCGTCAGGGCCAGCACGCCGATGGCGACGAGGCTCAGCCCGAGCCCCCAGGCCGCGATGACGCCGGCCGCCTGCAGCAGGCGGGCGGTGGCGGTACAGAGGGCGCGTTCGTGGTCGGTCATGGGGTGCGAGTGTGCCGGGTCGCATGGTCGAGTGCGCGCTGCCAGGCGGCACGCAGCACGATCTGTGGCCGTGCACGGCGTACCTGCGCTTCGGCATCGCCCACGCTGACCGAATGCCCGTGCAGGCGCAGCCAGGCGATGGTGGCTGCCGCGCTGCGCGAGAAGCCGAGCGCGCAGCACACCCACACGGTATGCCCGGTGCGGCGTTGCGCATCGATGACGCTGGCGGCGCGTTGCAGGCGGTGCGGCGGCGGAACGACCAGGTCGAGCATCGGCACGCAGCGTGCGCCGTCGACGCGCGGCAGCTGCAGCTCGGCGCACAGGCTCACCAGCCGCGGGCGGCCGGCCGCCACCCATTCGTCCCGCGTCGGGATGCGGCCGAGCCGCAGCCCTGGCGCCACCTCGACCGAGGGCGGCAGGCGCCGCGTCCAGGCCCAGGCGTTGATCGCCGCGCCGAGCCGGTAGGGCGCGAACAGCCATCCCGCTGCCCAGCGCATGCGGCCGCGGTTGTCCATCTGGAAGCCGCGCGCGCCGAGGGCCGCGTAGTTCAGCCCGACCAAGGCGAGCGAGGCGGCCGGCCAGCAGAGCCACAGGCCGAACCCGCCGATGGCCAGCGCGGCACCGAGAAAGATCAGCGCGCCGACGCCATAGAAACTTGCCAGCTTCCAGCGCTGCGGATCACGCGTGACCCGCCAGCTCTGCCGGATCGACGCCACCCGTTCCAGCGGCCACAGCCACACACAGACCAGGCCGAGCAGCGCACCGGTCGGGATGTCGATGACGTGGTGCTGCCAGGTCGTCAGCACCGACGCGCAGATCGCGAAAGCCCACACGTGCAGTACCAACCGCGCCCACAGCGGGCGGATGAACTGGCGGTACCAGTCCCACAGGATCACGGCCAGTGCGATGTGCAGCGACGGTGCCTGGTTGAAGGGCTGGTCGAAGCCGCGCAGTGCATCGAACAGAAAGGCCGGCGCGCCGCTGACCGGCGGCTGCCCGAAGCTGAAGCGCAGCGGCCACGCCACGAAGCAGCTCACCGCGATGACGGTGGCGGTGACCAGCCGCAGCGCGTGCCGGTCCATCGTGTGCCGGTCGCGGGCGAGGAACAGCGACAGTGCGTAGAAGACGTTGATGGTCCAGTACGGGAAGATGGTCCAGGGCCAGAAGGGAATGCCACGCTCCCAGTCGAAGGCCAGCGTGGGCACCCCGGCGCGCGTCGCGGCCCACCAGTTCGCGAAGCCGTAGGTCGCATAGAACAGCGGCCCGAGCAGCACGAGCCAGGCGATGGCTCGCCGCCAGGGTCGCTGCGCGAACCATGCCTTCATGTCACTGCACGGTACGGATCGCCAGGGACACGGTGAAGATGCCCCATTCGTCGACGCGCTGGGCGATCTTGCGGAAGCCGGCTTCTTCCACCAGCTGGTCCATCTCGGCCTGCGTGCGGCGGCGCATCACCCAGGCTTCGCCCTGGCGGTGGCTGGTCAGCGCACGGGCGATCATCTCCAGCTGCGGGTGCCACGGCTGGCCGGTGTAGACCAGGTAGCCGCGGTCTTCCACCGCGTCGCCGACGCCGGCCAGCGAGCGGCGCACCATCTCGTTGTCGGGGAACAGCTCGTACAAGCCCGAGACCACCGCCAGCGTCGGCCGCGGCGTGACGGTCGCGAGGCTAAGGCGGTCGAAGGCGTCGGCCTGCACGAACTTGGCGACGTCCTGCAGTTCCTTCTCGGCGATGAGTCGGGTGCCGTCGCGCACGTTGATGTCGCTGTAATCGCGCAGCAGGATCGAGCTGGCCTTCACCGGGCTCGCCTGCACCGCATCGAGCACGTAGCGGCCATGGCCGGCGGCGATGTCCATCACGCGCACCTCGCGGTGCTGTTCGGCCAGCCGTTCCATCGCCTCGCGGATGAGTTCCTCGACATGGATCTTGCGCTGGCGGATGCCGCGCCAGCCGATGGAGTTCAGGTAGGTCTTGTCGATCGAGCGGCCCAGCGCGCCCTTGCCGTCCGGCGCGTTGCGGTAGACGTAGTCGAGCGTGCTGCCCGAATCGAAGCCGGTGTCGTGCCCCAGCTTCACGCCGCGCGAGAGCAGGCCGCCGAAGCGCAGACTGGCGCGCGTGATGGCCCAGTAGGCGCCGCGTGGCGACCAGGGCGAGAGCGGCGCGGCGAGCGCGCGCGATTCGTCGGCCGTCGCGCCTTGCAGGTGCGCCTCGCGCAGGTCGACCGGCGGCGTCGGCGCGTCGAAGCGTTGCAGGATGAACTCGCGGATCGACGCCACCACGGGCACGCGGTCGCGCTCGCCCAGCGTGTCGTGGAAGAAGCCGGGCAGCACCGTCTTGGTCTTGATCGCGCTGCCGAGCTTGTCGAAGAAGGCGTGCTGCGGCTTGTGGTGCACCACCCAGTCGGCGCCCGAGATCAGCAGCTGCACCGGCAGCGTGATCGCGTTGGCGTCGGCCACCACCCGGTCGGCCGCCGTGTACAGGTCGAGCAGGATGTTGACCGCGATCGGCCGCGAGATGAGCGGATCGCGCTCGTAGCTGGCGATGCGTTCCGGGTCGTGCGTGAGGAACTTCGGCTTGACGTAGCTGTTGACGAAGAACAGCCCGCGCAGCTTGTGCATCAGCCCCAGGCCGGCACGCGCGAAGGGCACGTAGAGCTTGACCTTGAAGGCGGGCGATGCGAGCGTCAGGCCGCGCACCTTGGGCGCGTAGTCGTGCGCCCAGGTCGAGATCAGCACCGCACCGACGCTCTGTGCGATGACGTACTGGTCCCGCTCCCGCACGCCGTGCGCGCTGCCGATGTGGTCGACGAAGGTCTGCACGTCGCGCACCGAGGTCGCGAAGCTGGGGCTGTGGCCGCGCGGGCCGGGCGACTGGCCGTGGCCGCGGGCGTCCCAGGCGAAGAAGTCGAAGTCGGGCAGGTCGAGTTCGTCGACCAGGTGCGCCATGCGCGCGCCGTGCTCGTGGCCGCGGTGGAACAGCAGGATGGCGCCGCGCCGTGCGGTGCCGGTGGCCGGCCAGTGCCGGTAGAACAGCGAGACGCCGTCGTGCGTGGTGAAGTGGTGCTCGTGCGGAACGCGAGGCTGGGTCATGGGGTTCGATTCAGAGAGTGGGGCGCGTGCCGGCTTCGGCCAGCGCGCGCCGGATGCGGTTGACGATGGTCCAGGCGACGAGCGCGGCGAGCAGCGGCATCAGCCAGCCTGCCCAGCCGGGCAGCGGCCAGCCCAGCGCTACATAGAGCCCGAGGGCCCCGAAGACGAAGGCGCGGTCGCTCTTGCCCATCGGGCCGTCGTAGCGGCGCGATGCGCCGACCGTCGGGCCGAGTGCACCGGTGAATTCGCTGAGGCCGGCCAGCACGATCACGGTGCCGACCCAGAAGGGATGGAAGGGCGCGACGAGCGCGAAGGGCAGGTAGAGCGCCGCGTCGGAGAGCACGTCGGTCAGCTCGTTGAGGAAGGCGCCCAGGGCGCTCTGCTGGCCATGTTCGCGCGCCAGCATGCCGTCGATGGCGTTGAAGGCCATGCGCAGGAACATCCAGAGCGGGATCAGGGCGAAGAAGCCGGCCCGTGGCGCGGCGAAGAAGAGCCACAGCCCGAGCGCCACCGAGATCGCGCAGGCGGCCAGCGTCACCTGGTTGGCGGTCACGCCCGCGGCGTGCAGTCGCACCACGAGCGGCCGCAGCAGCGCCTGGAAGCGAGGCTTCAGTTCATAGATGGACACGTGGACGGCTCCCTCCTTGGGAGGGGCATTCTGCCCGAGGGTGTCGTGGCTGGCCGCCGCAGACCACCCCGCTGCGGCCATCCGGCCGACTAAACTGTTCCTTCAGCCTAGCCTGCCATGACCATCCAGACCGACGACTTCGCCCCCGCCCCGCCACGCGTGGTTTCCGCCGCGCCTGCCTCGCCCAAGGAAGAAGCCATCGAGCGGGCGCTGCGCCCTAAGCTGCTCGACGACTACGTCGGCCAGGTCAAGGTGCGCGAGCAGCTGGAGATCTTCATCGGGGCGGCCCGCAAGCGCGGCGAGGCGCTCGACCACGTGCTGCTGTTCGGCCCGCCCGGCCTGGGCAAGACCACGCTCAGCCACATCATTGCCGCCGAACTCGGCGTGAACCTGCGCCAGACCTCCGGCCCGGTGCTGGAGAAACCCAAGGACCTGGCCGCGCTCCTGACCAACCTCGAGCCGAACGACGTGCTCTTCATCGACGAGATCCACCGGCTGAGCCCGGTCGTCGAGGAAATCCTCTACCCCGCGCTGGAGGACTACCAGATCGACATCATGATCGGCGAAGGCCCCGCGGCCCGCAGCATCAAGCTCGACCTGCAGCCCTTCACCCTGGTGGGCGCCACCACCCGCGCCGGCATGCTGACCAACCCGCTGCGCGACCGCTTCGGTATCGTCTCGCGGCTGGAGTTCTACACAGCCGAGGAACTGGGCCGCATCGTCACCCGCAGCGCCGGCCTGCTCAACGCGCCGATGGACCCGGCCGGCGGCTTCGAGATCGCCCGCCGCTCGCGCGGCACGCCGCGCATCGCCAACCGCCTGCTGCGCCGTGTGCGCGACTACGCCGACGTCAAGGGCGACGGCCGCATCACCGAAGACATCGCGCACAAGGCGCTCGCCATGCTCGACGTCGACCCGCAAGGCTTCGACCTGATGGACCGCAAGCTGCTCGAGGCCGTCATCCATCGCTTCGACGGCGGCCCGGTCGGCCTCGACAACATCGCCGCCAGCATCGGCGAGGAGCGCGACACCATCGAAGACGTGATCGAGCCCTACCTGATCCAGCAGGGTTACCTGCAGCGCACGCCGCGCGGCCGCATCGCCACGCTGGCGGCCTACCGGCACCTCGGCGTGGCACCGCCCACGCGCGACGGTGACATGTTCGGCGCCTGAAAGCACCGCCATGCACACCCATGACCTGCGCCCCTGGCAGCACCACCACCGCTTCGACACCGAAAGCCACGGCGCCGAGCGCAGCACGCGCCTGGTGATGTGGATAACCGCCGCCACGATGGTGCTGGAGATCGGTGCCGGCTGGTGGTTCAACTCGATGGCACTGTTGGCCGACGGCTGGCACATGAGCTCGCATGCCTTCGCCATCGGCCTGAGCGCCTTCGCCTATGCGGCGGTGCGGCGCTACGCGGCCGACCCGCGCTTCGCCTTCGGCACCTGGAAGATCGAGGTGCTGGCCGGCTTCGCCAGCGCGCTCTTCCTGCTGGGCATCGCGGCGCTGATGGTGGTCGGCTCGCTGGAGCGACTGTGGTCGCCCGAGCCGATCCACTACCGCGAGGCGATCGTGGTGGCCGTCATCGGGCTGCTGGTGAACCTCGTCTGCGCCCGGCTGCTGGGCGGTGCGCACCACGGGCACGACCATGGCCATGAACACGCGCATGGGCACAGCCATGACCACGGCCACGCGCACGGCGAAGACCTCAACCTGAAGTCGGCCTACCTTCACGTCATCGCCGACGCCGCCACCTCGGTGCTCGCCATCGCGGCGCTGGTCGGCGGCTGGCTGATGGGCTGGCGCTGGCTCGACCCGCTGATGGGCATCGTCGGCGCCGTGCTGGTGGCGATCTGGGCCAAGGGCCTGCTGCTGCAGACCGGCCGCGTGCTGCTCGACCGCGAGATGGACCACCCGGTGGTCGACGAGATCCGCGAAGGCGTCGAGCACGGCCTGGCGGATTCGCACACCCGCGTGGCCGACCTGCATGTCTGGCGCGTCGGCCGCAACGCCTATTCGTGCGCGCTGACCGTGGTGACCCACTCGCCCACGCTCGACGCCGAGGCGGTGCGCGCGACCTTCTCGATGCACGAGGAGATCGTGCATTCGACCGTCGAGATCCAGCGCTGTGCCGGCGACGAGTCGACACTTGCTTTCGGCGCGCGCGGTGCCATCTCCTGGGCATGAAGGCCGTGGCCAGTGGTGAGCGGGCCTCGCTTCTGGCACTATCCGGCCATTGCCGCCCTCATCGAACGGAACCGTCATGAAAGCGCTTCAAAGCCCCCTCGCGAAGAAAGTCCTGGCCGACAACCAGGCGCGCATGCAGCTGCGGCAGGTCGTGTCGCTGGCGAGCCGGCGGGGCGAGCCCGACGCGAGCGAGCAGACCATCCTGCTGCGCGAGGGCGCCACGGTGCGCCGCCTGACCGCCGTGGTCGTCCCCAAGGCGGCCTGACGCCGCCCGCGGACCGCGATGAACGTCGCGCTGCCGGCGCTGGTCATCTTCCTGCTCGTCCTCCCCGGTTTCGTCTTTCGCAGCCGCTTCAAGCGCGCCGAACGCACCGCGCTCGACTACGCGCCCTTCGGCCGGGTCGTCGCCGAAGCCGTGCTCTGGGCCTGCCTGCTGCACGGGCTGTGGCTCTTCGGCGCGTGGCTCGTCCTGGGTGAAACCCTTCGCTTCGATCTGCTGCTCGGCCTGCTCTCGTCGAGCCCGGCCACGCAGACCGCGGCGGTGGCCAGCGTCGGCGCGCTGGCCGGGCCGGTGGCGCGTTACTTCGGCACGCTGCTGGCCGCGAGCGTCGTGGCGCCCACGTTGCTGCGCTCGCTGATCACCTGGCGCCGGCTCGATCGCCTGGGCCACTGGCTGGCGCCGGTGGCACGCTTCCACGACGCGCCCTGGTACTACCTGCTCACCGGTGCCGACTTCGAGCGCGCCGAGCTGCCCGACCTGATCAAGGTGGCGGCCGTGGTCGATGTCGCCGGCCAGCCCGTGGTCTACCAGGGCTTTCTCGAAGATTTCTATTTCACGCCCGACGGTTCGCTCGACCGGCTGGTGCTGCAGGGCGTCGGCCGCCGCCCGCTCAGCGGCGACAAGGCGCTCGACGCCGCGCCGGGCGACCCGGCCGCCGAAGAGCGCTTCTACCCGGTCGAGGGCGACTACTTCGTGCTGCGCTATGCCGAGGCGATCACGCTGAACATCCAGTACCTGCGGCTGGAAGAAGAGACCGACCCGGCCGCGCCGGCCGCCTGACCGGCGCACCGGCCGGGTGGCGTGCGCGCCACGTCACCGAAGCGTCACGCCTTCGCCACGGTGCCGACACGCGCGTCGATGACGCTACCCTCCCATGCAACGCGACGACGCCTTTCTTCGCGCATGGCGCGACACCACGGCCCTGTCACATGACACGGCTGACGATGACGTGACGCGTCCACCGCTGCGCTACCGCACGCTGTGGATCTCGGACCTGCACCTGGGCACGCCCGGCTGCCAGGCCACCGCGCTGCTCGACTTCCTCAAGCACACCGAGTGCGAGACGCTCTTCCTGGTCGGCGACATCATCGACGGCTGGCAGCTGCGGCGGCAGTGGTACTGGCCGCAGGCGCACAACGACGTGATCCAGAAGCTGCTGCGCAAGGCGCGCAAGGGCACGCGTGTGATCTTCGTGCCGGGCAACCACGACGAGTTCGCCCGCAAGTACGTCAACCACGACTTCGGCGGCATCGAGGTGGTGGAAGACTGGGTGCACGAGACGGCCGACGGTCGCAAGCTCTGGGTGATGCACGGCGACCTGTTCGACGGCGTTATCCAGTGCGCCAAGTGGCTGGCCCATGTGGGCGATTCGCTCTACGAATTCACGCTGCGGCTCAATCGCCACCTCAACTCGCTGCGCGCCCGCATGGGCCTGCCGTACTGGTCGCTGTCGCAGTACCTCAAGCTCAAGGTCAAGCGCGCCGTCAGCTATGTCGGCGACTTCGAGACCGCCGTGGCGCGCGAGGCGCGCAAGCGCGGCGTGCAGGGCGTGGTGTGCGGCCACATCCACCACGCCGAGATGCGCGACATCGACGGCATCCTGTACTGCAACGACGGCGACTGGGTCGAAAGCCTCACGGCGCTGGGCGAGAGCGCCGACGGCACGCTCGAGATCATCCGCTGGGCCGAGCACATGCCCGTGGCCACACGCGTGCGACGCGGCGGCGCCCGCAAGCGTGCGGTGCCCGCATGAGCGATCGGCAACGCACGGTCGACCTCGTCTACTTCGACGCCGGCGGCGGCCACCGCGCATCGGCCATCGCGCTCAAGGCCGCCATCGCGCGCGCCGGCCTGCCGTGGACGGTGCGCCTGGTCAACCTGCGCGAAGTGCTCGACCCCGCGCAGCGCTTTCGCCGCATGACGGGCATGGAGCCCGAGGACTACTACAACAAGCGCATCGCCCGCGGCTGGACGGTCGGCTTGGCGCAGGAACTGAAGCTGCTGCAGGCCATGATCCGCTGGTGGCACGGGCCCACCGTGCGCCTGCTGCAGCAGCACTGGCTGGCGACCGAGCCCGAGCTCGTCGTCTCGATGATTCCGAACTTCAACCGCGGCTTGCGCGAGTCATTGGCCAGCGCGCTGCCCGGCGTGCCCTTCGTCACCGTGCTGACCGACCTGGCCGACCACCCGCCGCGCTTCTGGATCGAGAAGGGCATCGACCAGCATGTCGTCTGCGGCTCGGCCCACGCGGTGCAGCAGGCGCGCGACGCCGGCCTGCCCGCCACGCACATCCACGCCAGCTCCGGCATGCTGCTGCGCGACGACTTCTACGCGCCGCCCCCGGGCGATCGCGCCGCCGAACGCCGCCGCCTGGGCCTCGACCCGCATCGGCCGACCGGCATCGTGCTGTTCGGCGGGCAGGGCTCCAAGGCCATGCTCGGCATCGCCAAACGCCTGCCCGACACGCAACTCATCCTGGCCTGTGGCCACAACACCGCCCTGGCCGACGCGCTGCGCGCCTTGCCCGCACGCGCGCCACGGCTGGTGCTGGGCTTCACGCCCGACGTCGCGCGGACCATGCACCTGGCCGACTTCTTCATCGGCAAGCCCGGCCCCGGCAGCCTGAGCGAAGCGGTGCAGATGCACCTGCCCGTGATCGTGGTGCGCAACCGCTGGACGCTGCCGCAGGAGCGCTACAACGCGCAGTGGGTGCAGGAGAACGGCGTGGGGCGGGTGCTGACTAGCTTCGCGAAGGTCGACCGCGCGGTGGCGGAACTCGTGCGGGACTTGCCGCGCTACCGGGCGGCGACGCAGCGGATGCACAACCGGGCGGTGTTCGAGTTGCCGGGAATTCTGCGACATGTCCTTGAGCAGACCGAGGCTCTCGACGCACAGGGCATGCTCGTCTGCCACCAGTTACTTCCAGATTCGGCTGGTGTTTCTTTGTAAGTACGAAAAAAGACTTCCTAATACGCTTTTGTGTGTCATTTGCCGAGTCTGCATGCCGCATCGGTTTGCATTGATCTGCGCATTGCTTCTCGAAAATTGACGCTGTTTTGGGTGGTTAACATTTATTCATAATTCCGGTTTCCGCGGTGAGGCGGCGGACACCAGAATCACTCCCATTACAAAGATGGATGGGGAGTGGTTTCATGGGTTGGATGACTGCGGCGTGGGTGTGTCGAATTGGCGGAACGCGAGGGTAGTGGGCGATGGCCATTTCTCGACGCGCATTGTTCGGCAAGCTCAACCTGAGCCTTTTTCGGGCGCTTGAATCCGCGACTGCATTTGCCAAGCTGCGAGGCAATCCCTATGTCGAACTGACGCATTGGATCCACCAGCTCTGGCAATTGAACGACAGCGACCTCCATCGGATCGCTCGTCACTACACCATCGATTCGGCGGTCATCGACAGAGATCTGAGTGCGGCGCTGTCGGCCCTGCCTGCCGGCGCCACGTCGCTGAGTGATTTTTCGCACCACGTAGGCGCCACCGTCGAGCGCGCATGGATTCTCGCGAGCCTCGAGTTCGGTGACCGGCGCATTCGCAGCGCCTGGTTGCTGGCGGCGCTCGTCCAGACGCCCGAGTTGCGCAGGCTGTTGCTCGGGATATCTCCCGCATTCCAGAAGATCCCGGTCGATGCATTGAGCGAATCGCTCGCTGCCATCGTGGCCGGCTCTCCCGAAGACCACGAGGGGGCCTATGACGGGTCCGGCCTGACGGCTGCCGTTCCGGGTGAGGCCAGCGGCGCGATGGCCGACGCGACCGAAGACAAGTCGGCGCTTGCAAAATACTGCAGCGACCTGACGGCGCGCGCGCGCGCTGGCGGCATCGATCCGGTGATCGGGCGCGAGCACGAAATCCGGACGATGGTCGACATCCTGTTGCGCCGCCGCCAGAACAACCCGTTGCTGACCGGCGAGGCCGGCGTCGGCAAGACGGCGGTGGTCGAAGGGCTGGCGCTGGCCATCGCGCGTGCCGAGGTGCCGCCGACGCTGCGCGAGGTGCGTCTGCTCAGCCTGGATGTCGGCGCGCTCCTGGCGGGCGCCAGCATGCGGGGCGAATTCGAAGCGCGGCTCAAGCAACTGCTGGAGGAGGCGAGCGCGTCGACCCAGCCCGTCATCCTGTTCGTCGACGAGGTGCACACGCTCATCGGTGCGGGTGGCCAGGCCGGGACCGGAGACGCGGCCAACCTGCTCAAGCCGGCTTTGGCGCGCGGCACCTTGCGTACTGTCGGCGCGACGACCTGGAGCGAATACAAGCGCCACATCGAGAAGGACCCGGCGCTCACGCGCCGCTTCCAGGTCCTGCAGGTGATGGAGCCGGAAGAGGCGTCGGCCATCGACATGGTGCGGGGGCTGGTGCCCACGTTCGCGGAGCACCACGGCGTGATGGTGCTCGACGAGGCGGTTCGCGCCGCCGTCGTGCTGTCGCATCGCTACATTCCGGCGCGCCAGCTGCCGGACAAGGCGATCAGCCTGCTCGACACGGCCTGTGCGCGCGTCGCCATGTCTCTGCACACGCCGCCGGCCTCCGTGCAGCACCTGCGCCAGCGCATTCTCGCGCTCGATGCCGAACTCGCGCTGTTGGCGAACGAATCGGTCATCTCTCAAGGGGCCGAGGCACGGGCGCAACGCGCGGCGCTGGCGAATGCGCAGAAGGCGGAGGTGCAGGCCGAACTGGCCGCGCAGGAAGCGCGCTGGCAACAGGAGCTGTCGCTCGTCCAGCGCATCCATGCGTTGCGTTCGGCACGCGCTGCGCAGGAGACGCCCGCCGACGAGATCGGCGACGACACGATGACGCTCGGCACGCTGGAGACGGCGTTGCAGGGGCAGCAGGGCGATGCGGCCCTGATCCTCGCGCAGGTCGACGAGGCCGTGGTCGCGGCGATCATTGCGGATTGGACGGGCATTCCCGTCGGCCGCATGGTCAAGGACGAGGTGGCTGCCGTGTTCGGGCTGCATGCGACGCTGAACCAGCGCGTCATCGGGCAGTCCGAGGCGCTCACCGCCATCGCAGAGCGCGTCCAGACCGCCCGCGCCCGCCTGACCGATCCCAACAAGCCGGTGGGCGTGTTCCTGCTGGTCGGCCCGTCCGGTGTCGGCAAGACGGAAACGGCGCTGGCGCTGGCCGAGGCCATGTACGGCGGTGAGCAGAACCTCATCACCATCAACATGAGCGAGTTCCAGGAGGCACACACCGTGTCGAGCCTGAAGGGCGCGCCGCCTGGTTACGTGGGCTACGGCGAAGGCGGCGTGCTGACCGAGGCCGTCCGTCGCAAACCGTACAGCGTGATCCTGCTCGACGAGGTGGAGAAGGCCCACCCCGACGTGCATGAGATGTTCTACCAGGTGTTCGACAAGGGCTGGATGGAAGACGGTGAAGGCCGCCACATCGATTTCCGCAACACGACGATTCTGCTGACCAGCAACACCGGCTCCGAACTGATCGCCACCCTGTGCGAAGACCCGGCGCTGGTGCCAGACACCGCCGCCTTGCGCGACGCGCTGCAACCCGAGCTGCGCCAGGTGTTCCCGGCGGCGTTCATTGGCCGGCTTGCGGTGGTGCCCTACCTGCCGCTGGGTGAGGGGGTTTTGAGCAACATCGTGCGCCTGCACCTCGGCCGCGTCGCGGATCGCATGCGAGAGCAGCACGGCATCGAACTGCTGTTCAGTGATGCGTTCACCAGCCATGTCATTGCGCGCAGCGGAACGCATGAGACCGGCGCGCGCCGGCTGATCGGCTTCATCGAGCAGAACCTGCTGCCGGTGCTCTCTCGGCATTGGCTCCAGGCGCTGCAGGACAAGCGGGTCATCGCGCAGATCGCCGTGGATGTCGAGCCGCTTCGCACAGACCACGGATTGCGAGAAGGAGACGCCATCGCCTGCCGCCTCGACTACGCCTGATCCTTCCTCGTGATGCCGCCTGTACGTGCCGTCAGAGCACCCAGTCGATGCATCGCCCCCAATCCGTTTCTATGTTCAACCAGGGAGTGCCAATGATCAACAACAGTCAGAAATTCATTGCTCGCAACAGAGCGCCACGCGTCCAGATCGAATACGACGTGGAAATCTACGGTTCGGAAAAGAAGATCGAACTGCCCTTCGTCATGGGGGTGCTTGCCGATCTGTCGGGCAAGCCCGTGGAGGCGCTGCCGCCCGTGGCCGAACGCAAGTTCCTCGACATCGACATCGACAACTTCGACGAGCGCATGAAGGCGATCCAGCCGCGCGTCGCGTTCGCTGTGCCCAACACGCTGACGGGCGAGGGCCAGCTCATGGTCGACATCACCTTCGAGAGCATCGACGACTTTTCGCCGGCGGCCATCGCACGCAAGGTCGAGCCGCTCAGCCGCCTGCTGGAAGCCCGCACGCAGCTGTCGAACCTGCAGACCTACATGGACGGCAAGGCCGGCGCGGAAAGCCTGGTCAACCAGCTGCTGCAAGACCCGGCGCTCATGAAGTCCCTGGCTGCTGCACCGAAACCGACGGCGGCCGCCGATGCCGGCGCGGCTACCGCCTGACCGGCCGCGTTGCGACCTCGAACACCCAAGGACCTCGAATGAAGACCCATTCCAAGCAAGCCCCCGCGGCATCGACCCAGTTCGCCGACGTCGGTGATTTCTCGTCGCTGCTCGACAAGGAGTTCAAGCCCAAGACCGAAGAAGCACGCGATGCCGTCGAAGCCGCCGTGCGCACGCTCGCCGAGCAGGCGTTGATCAACGCCAGCACCATGACCGACGATGCCTACAGCAGCATCGAAGCGATCATTGCCGAGATCGATCGCAAGCTCTCCGAGCAGATCAACCTCGTGTTGCACCAGGCCGACTTCCAGAAGGTCGAGTCGGCCTGGCGCGGCATGCACCACCTGGTCTACAACACCGAAACCGACGAGAAGCTCAAGATCCGCTTCATGGACATCTCCAAGGACGAGATGCGCCGCACCATGCGCCGCCACAAGGGCATCGCCTGGGACCAGAGCCCGGTCTTCAAGCGCATCTACGAAGAGGAGTACGGCCAGCTCGGCGGCGAGCCCTACGGCTGCCTCGTCGCTGATTACTACTTCGATCACACGCCCGCCGACGTGGAACTGCTGGGCGCCATCGCCAAGATCTCGGCCGCTTCGCATGCGCCGTTCATCGCGGGCTCGGCGCCCTCGCTGCTGGGCATGGAATCGTGGCAGGAACTCGCCAACCCCCGCGATCTGGCCAAGATCACGTCCAACCTCGAGCACGCACCGTGGACGGCGCTGCGCAATACCGAAGATGCGCGCTACGTCGGCCTGGCCATGCCGCGCTTTCTTGCGCGCCTGCCGTACGGCGTCAGGACCAACCCGGTCGACGAGTTCGACTTCGAGGAGCAGACCGAAGGCGCCGACCACAGGAACTACGTCTGGAACAACGCGGCCTATGCCATGGCCGTCAACATCAACCGCAGCTTCAAGCAATACGGCTGGTGCACGATGATCCGCGGCGTGGAATCGGGCGGCACGGTCGAGAACCTGCCGTGCCACACCTTCCCCACGGACGACGGCGGTTTCGACATGAAGTGCCCGACGGAGATCGCCATCTCCGACCGCCGCGAAGCCGAATTGGCGAAGGCTGGCCTGATCCCGCTGGTGCATCGCAAGAACACCGACCACGCCTCCTTCATCGGCGCGCAGTCGCTGCAGAAGCCACAGGAATACGTGGACGCGGATGCCACCGCCAACGCCAACCTGTCGGCACGGCTGCCGTATCTTTTTGCCAGCACACGTTTCGCGCACTACCTCAAGTGCATCGTGCGCGACAAGATCGGCTCGTTCAAGGAG
This sequence comes from Variovorax sp. J2L1-78, assembly GCF_030317205.1. Taxonomy (NCBI): domain Bacteria; kingdom Pseudomonadati; phylum Pseudomonadota; class Betaproteobacteria; order Burkholderiales; family Comamonadaceae; genus Variovorax; species Variovorax arabinosiphilus. The sequence continues at coordinate 65,999 of NZ_JASZYB010000006.1, forward strand.
CGGGACGACATGCAGCGCTGGCTCAACGAATGGATCATGCATTACGTCGATGCCGATCCGGTCAACTCATCGCAGGAAACCAAGGCACGCCGCCCGCTGGCGGCGGCCGAGGTCGTGGTCGAGGACATGGAAGGCAACCCGGGCTTCTACAGCGCGAAGTTCTTCCTGCGCCCTCACTTCCAGCTCGAGGGTCTCACGGTGTCCCTGCGCTTGGTGGCCAAGCTGCCGTCGCTCAAGGAAGCCGCCTGACGCAACGCCGGCTTCTGCCGGTGTTTTCGCGGTCGATGCTGTCACGTCGTCCGCAAGGAGGTTGGGTCACTACCCAACCTCCTGATACCGAAGTCTGTTCATTCACATCAAGGGAGTTTTCATGTCTCAAGACATTTTTCTGAAGATCAACGGCATCGAAGGCGAATCGCTGGATTCGTCCCACAAGAACGAAATCGAGGTCCTGAGCTTCAACTGGAAGGTGCTGCAGGAATCGACCATGCACGCGGGCTCCGGCGGCGGCGCAGGCAAGGCCACGGTAGAGGACCTGGAGTTCGACCACTACGTGGACCGTTCGAGTCCCAACCTCATGAAGTACTGCCTCACCGGCAAGCATGTGCAAGAAGCCAAGCTCACGGTGCGCAAGGCCGGCGGCAGCCCGCTCGAGTACCTCAAGTTCACCTTCACCGACGTGATCATCACCAGCGTCCAGCCCTTCGGCTCGAACGTCGACGAGCTGCGCGTCAAGGAACGCGTCCGGCTGTCCTTCTCCAAGATCAAGCAGGAATACGCCGTGCAGAACGCACAGGGCGGCAGCGGCGGCGCGGTGACCGCCGGCTACGACATCAAGGGCAACAAGGAGTCCTGATCGCTTGAGGCTCGACGGGGTCGAGGCGCGTCGTGTGGAGGTCGCACGGCACGCACCTCGGCGCCGCGAGCCTCGTTCCGCATTCCCATTCCCATCGGCGAAGTCCTCACACCATGAGTTGGTACAACAAGGTTGCCTGGAGCGAAGGCCTGTTCCTGCGCCCGCAGCTGTTTCAGCAGCAGGAACGCTACCTGGAGCACCTCGCGCACAAGCGGGCTGCGGCACTGAGCCCTTTCTACTGGGGCTTCTCGCATTTCGCGATCGACGCCGAATCGCTCTCGCTGGGCAAGGTGGTGTTGGCCAGTGCGTCCGGCATCTTTGCGGACGGTACGCCCTTCGACACGCCGGGGCAGACGTTGCCCCCCGCGCCATTGACCATCCTGCCCGAGCATCTGGAGCAGGTCATCTATCTGGCCGTGCCCATTCGCACGCCCAACGGTGAAGAGACCAGCTTCGACGACCCCGGCGCATCGAGCGCCTCGCTCGCCCGCTTCTCGGTCTTCGACACCGAGCTGAGAGACGCCAATTCGATCGGCCAAGGCCCCAAGACCGTCCAGCTGTCGCGCCTTCGGCTGCGCCTTTTGCCGCAACGGGAAATGACAGATGCATGGATCGGGCTGCCGCTGACGCGCGTGACCACCCTGCGGTCGGACAGCAGCATCGCGCTGGACCCCAACCTGGTGCCGCCCGTCTCGGGCTATGGCGCCAGCGGCCTGCTCACCGACTGGCTGACGAATCTGCACGGGCTGTGCCGGCTGCGTGCGCAGTCGCTCGCGGCGCGGCTCAGCGGCAACGACGGCAAGTCGAGCGAGGCCGCCGAGGTCTCCGACTTTCTGTTGCTGCAGATCCTCAACCGCTACGAGCCCTTGCTCGAGCATTGGCTGCGCGTGGGCGACACCTCGCCCGAACATCTCTACACCGCGCTGCGGACGCTGACGGGCGAGTTGTCCACCTTCGTCCGCCCGAGCACCCGCCGGCCGCGCGAACACGCCGCCTACCAGCACATCAACCCCTACCTGTCGTTCAAGGAGCTGTTTGGCGATGTGCAGTCGTTGTTGAACGACGTACTGGTGCGTAGCGCACAGAATATTCCACTGGCCAACCGTGCGAACGGTGTTCGCGTCGCGAGCGTCGACCCGTCGGAACTGCAGGGGTTCTCCAACCTGGTGTTCGCCGTGGCCGCGCACACGCCGGTCGACCTGCTCGCCAGCCAGTTTCCGGCGCAGTGCAAGGTGGGCCCGAGCGACCGGCTCGCCGAACTCATCCGCTCGCACCTTCCCGGCATTCCCCTCCAGGCGCTGCCGGTGCCGCCGCGCCAGATCCCGTTCAACGCGGGCTTCGTCTATTTCCAGGTCGATCCGCGCGGTCCGTTGTGGGAGCACATGGTCAAGCACGGCGGGCTGGCCCTGCATGTCGCCGGCGACTTCCCCGGCCTTCGCATGGAACTGTGGGGCGTGCGCGAGAAATGACAGCTGCATCCGTCATCTTCGGCGCGCGAAGCTTGTCGGTGGCGAGCGCGGCCATCCCGGTCTTTCTCGGCCAGCCGGCCCTGGAGCCGGTCCGCCTCTCAGGCCACGAAGGCCTGAACAGCCTGTTTCACTACGAGCTGCTGCTCAAGACCCCCGACAGCCTGAACCTGGGCGCC
>NZ_JASZYB010000007.1 GCF_030317205.1 Variovorax sp. J2L1-78
GGGCGAGATCAGTGCGGCGAGCCACGAGCAGACGCAGGGCATCGAGCAGATCAACCAGGCGATCACGCAGATGGACCAGGTCACGCAGCAGAACGCGGCCCTGGTGGAAGAAGCTGCGGCCGCCGCTGCTTCGTTGCAGGACCAGGCCGGCAGCCTGTCGCAGGTGGTCGGTGTGTTCAAGCTCGGCAGCGACACGACGGCGATGTCGACGATGTCGGCGATGTCGCATCGGGTCCCCGTGCGTGCCGAGGCCCCGGTGCACCGCGCGAGGGTGACCAAGCGGGTGTCGCCCGCGCCGCGCGCGGCCGCCGCCCCCCGTGAACTCACCACCACCGCCGCCGCTGGCGACGGGTGGGAAACCTTCTGATCGTCCCATTGCCTCGGCAATGACATCACCCCCTCTTCCGGAGTCGCAAGCATGTTCCTGAGCAACGTTTCCATCGGCAAGCGACTGACCCTCGTGGTCGGCATCATCCTTGCCTTGTCCGTCACCAGCAGCGTGCTGGCCATCCTGAAGCTTCGCCAGCTGGGGGACGAGGTTCGTCTGATGGTGGAGCAGAACATCAAGACGGAACGTGCCGGCTCCGACTGGTTGCGCCACACGACCTCGGGGGTGCAGCGCGCCGCCGCGATCGCCAAGAGCACCGACCCCAGCCTGATCGCCTACTTCGCGCCGGCGACGGCCAAGTCCATCACGGACACCAACGCGCTGCAGAAGTTTCTCGAGGCCCGCATGGACACGCCCGAGAAGAAGAAGCTCTTCGAGAAGATCGGCGAGCTCCGCAAGACCTACCTGGCGGCACGTGAAGAGGTCAGCAAGGCCAAGATGGCCGGCGACATGGACGGCGCCAACAAGATTTTCAACGAGCGCTTCGAACCCACCTCGCGCGACTACGTGGCCGGGGTGCAGCAGATGGTCGAAACCGAGCGCGTTGCGCTCGACACCGCGGCCGAACGCAGCGACGAGATGCGTGCCAACCTGACGATGCTGCTCATCGTTTGCAGCGTGCTGTCGCTGGTGCTGGGCGTCGCGCTGGCCTGGATGCTGGTGCGCAGCATCACCCATCCGCTGCGCCGCGCCGTGGCGGTGGCCGAGGCCGTGGCCGCCGGCGACCTGACCAGCCGCATCGAGGTGACGAGCACGGACGAGACCGGTCAGTTGATGCAGGCGCTGCGCGGCATGAATTCCAGCCTGGCGAAAGTGGTCGGCGAAGTCCGCCAGGGCACCGACACCATCGCGACCGCGTCGAGCCAGATTGCCTCGGGCAACCAGGACCTGTCCTCGCGCACCGAAGAGCAAGCCAGCTCGCTGGAGCAGACCGCGGCGTCGATGGAAGAGTTGACCAGCACGGTCAAGCAGAACGCGGACAACGCCCGCCAGGCCAACCAGCTGGCGGCCTCGGCCTCGGAAGTGGCCGTGCGCGGCGGCACCGTCGTCAGCCAGGTGGTCAACACCATGGGCTCGATCAATGCGTCGAGCAAGAAGATCGTGGACATCATCGCGGTCATCGACGGCATCGCCTTCCAGACCAACATCCTGGCGCTGAATGCCGCGGTGGAAGCCGCTCGCGCCGGCGAGCAGGGCCGCGGCTTTGCCGTCGTGGCGTCGGAAGTGCGCAGCCTGGCACAGCGCTCGGCGGCGGCGGCCAAGGAGATCAAGGGCCTGATCGACGACTCGGTCAGCAAGGTCGAGGCGGGCAGCCACCAGGTGGCCGAAGCGGGTCAGACGATGGAAGAGATCGTGGCGAGCGTGCGCCGGGTGACCGACATCATGGGCGAAATCAGTGCGGCGAGCCACGAGCAGACGCAGGGCATCGAGCAGATCAACCAGGCCATCACGCAGATGGACCAGGTCACGCAGCAGAACGCGGCGCTGGTGGAAGAGTCTGCGGCGGCTGCCGCCTCGCTGCAGGAGCAGGCCGGCGGCCTGTCGCAGGTGGTGAGCGTGTTCCGTATCGAGGGCGGCGCTTCGTCGGCCCCTGCGCTGCGCGGTCGGGCCCCTGCCGCGTCCGCTGCGCGCCAGGTTCAACCGGCCAAGCGTGCGCCGACCTTGCCGCGCGCCGCGGCCGCACCTCGCGAACTTGCATCTGCCGCCGCTGGCGACGGGTGGGAAACCTTCTGAGCGGCTGTGGCCGCATCTTTCACTGTCTGGAGTCGACGAGCATGTTTCTGAGTCATTTTTCCATCGGCAAGCGGCTGGCCCTCGTGGTCGGCCTCATCCTTGCGCTGTCCCTGGCGAGCAGCGTGCTTGCCGTGATGAAACTGCGGCAGCTGGGGCAGGAAATCAATCTGATGGTCGAGCAGAACATCAAGATCGAACGTGCCGGCTCCGACTGGCTGCGCTACGTGACCGCCGGCGTGCAGCGTGCGGCAGCGATCGCCAAGAGCAGCGATGCCAGCCTGATCGATTACTTCGCGCCGGCCAGCGCCCAGAACATCAAGGAAACCACCGAGCTGCAGAAGTTTCTCGAGTCCCGCATGGACACCCCGCAGCGGCGCGAGATCTACGAAAAGATCGGTGAACTGCGCAAGGCCTACCTGGCAGCCCGGGAAGAAGTGAGCAAGGCGAAGCTCGCGGGCGGCGCGGAAGAGGCCAACAAGATCTTCACCCAACGTTTCGAGCCCGCTTCGCAGGGTTACCTGGTCGGTGTGCAGAAGCTGGTGGACGGCGAACGTGCCGAGCTCGATGCCGCAGCGCAACGCAGTGACGAGATGCGCGCCAACACCAGCATGATGCTGGTGATCTGCAGCGCGCTGTCGCTGGTGCTGGGCATTGCGCTCGCCTGGATGCTGGTGCGCAGCATCACCCATCCGCTGCGCCGCGCCGTGGCGGTGGCCGAGGCCGTGGCCGCCGGCGACCTGACCAGCCGCATCGAGGTGACGAGCAAGGACGAGACCGGTCAGCTGATGCAGGCGCTGCGCGGCATGAACGACAGCCTGGCCAAGGTGGTCGGCGAAGTGCGCCAGGGCACCGACACGATCGCCACGGCGTCCAGCCAGATCGCCTCGGGCAACCAGGACCTGTCCTCGCGCACCGAAGAGCAAGCCAGCTCGCTG
>NZ_JASZYB010000008.1 GCF_030317205.1 Variovorax sp. J2L1-78
CTCGGCCAGCCGGCCCTGGAGCCGGTCCGCCTCTCAGGCCACGAAGGCCTGAACAGCCTGTTTCACTACGAGCTGCTGCTCAAGACCCCCGACAGCCTGAACCTGGGCGCCTCCGGTGCCGCCGACTTCGACCTGGACGCCTTCATCGGCCGCCAGATCAGCTGCAGCATCGAGCTCGATGGCTCGGGGGCGTTTCTGCCCGGTGCCGTGGGTGCCAGCGTCGACCGCGTGGGCGCCGGTGTGCGCGTCATCAACGCGCTCATCACCGAAGCCAGCCTCTGGGGTGAAGAGGGCCGCCAGGTCCAGTACAAGCTCACCCTGCGCTCCTGGCTGCACCTGGCCACGCTGAGCACCGACTGCCGCATCTTCCAGAACCAGAGCGTGGTCCAGATCCTGGACGACCTGCTGGCCGACTACGCCTTCCCGGTGGACAAGCGCCTCATCGAGACCTACCCCCCACGCGACTACCAGACCCAGTTCAACGAGAGCGACTTCGACTTCTTCAGTCGCCTGTGCCAGGAATGGGGCATCAGCTACTTCTTCGAGCACGAGGGCGACACCCACCGCCTGGTGCTGGTGGACGCCATGGGCGCCTACCAGCCCAACCCCAGCGAGGCCTACCGGGTGGTCGAGTACCACGCCCCGGGCTGGAAGACCGATGCGGAGTACCTCCATAGCGTCGTGCCGGTGCACCAGCTCACCTCGGGCCGGTACAGCACCCGGGACTACGACTACACCCGCCCCCGGGCCGATCTGGGCCAGAGCCGACGCGATCCACGCCCGACCGGCCAGGCGGACCAGGAGGTCTACCAGTGGCATGCGGATGCCGGGGGCAGCCACTACGCGCAACCGCGGGCGGGCGGAGCCGGAGCAGGCACCGAAGCCAACGACGCCCAGGCCGAAGGCAGCCAACTGGCCCTGCTGCGCATGCAGGCCCTGCGCACCGCAGGCGCCAGAGCCAAGGCCAGCGGCAACCTGCGCGGCATGGTCCCCGGCTGCACCTTCCAGCTGGCCAGACACCCCCGGGAGGCGGCCAACACCGAGTACCTGATCCTTCAGACGCACCTCCTCATCGAGGACGTGGCCGCCGACAGCCAGATCAAGGACGCAGCCCCCGGCAGGCGCCAGCACTGGAAGGTCGAGGTGGACCTGACGGCGCACCCGGTGGCCGAGCCGCTGCGGCCCGAACCCACCCAGCCCAAGCCCCACACCCACGGCCCGCAGGTGGCCCTGGTGGTGGGCCCCGAAGGCGAGAACCTCTGGACCGATGACCTCGGCCGCATCAAGGTGCAGTTCCCCTGGGACCGGCGCGGGCAGAAGAACCAGCACAGCACCTGCTGGCTGCGCGTGACCAGCCCGTGGGCGGGCAACCAGCTGGGGGGCATGCACCTGCCGCGCATCGGCCAGGAGGTGATCGTGGACTTCATTGGTGGGGACCCGGACCTGCCGATCTGCACGGGGCGGGTGCACAACCAGCTGAACCTGCCGCCGTGGGAACTGCCGGGCCAGGCGGCGCTGAGCGGGTTCAGGAGCCGAGAGCTGACCAAGGAAGGGGGCAACAGCGCCGCTGGCAGAAGCAACCACCTGATCCTGGACGACACGGCGCAGCGGATCCAGGCGCAGCTCAAGAGCGACCACCAGTCGAGCTCGCTGAGCCTGGGGTTCATCACGCGGGTGGAGGACAACGCGGGGAGGAAGGACCCGAGGGGGGAGGGGTTCGAG
>NZ_JASZYB010000009.1 GCF_030317205.1 Variovorax sp. J2L1-78
GGCGTTCTGCTTGACCGTCGAGGTGAGTTCTTCCATCGAGGCGGCCGTCTGCTCCAGCGAGCTGGCTTGCTCTTCGGTGCGCGAGGACAGGTCCTGGTTGCCCGAGGCGATTTCGCTGGAAGCGGTGGCGATGGTGTCGGTCGACACCTTGATCCGCCCCACCACCTCGACGAGCTGCCCCTGCATCTGCTGGATCGACAGCAGCAGGCTGCCGGCGGCCGAGCGGCGCGTGTCGATGGACGTCGTGAGGTCCCCGTCGGCGATGCGGCCGACCATGTCGGCCGCATAGGCGGGCTCGCCGCCGAGCTGGCGCGCGAGCAGGCGGGCCACCAGGCTGCCCAGCCCCAGGCTGACCAGGATGCCGGCCAGGGCCAGTCCGACCATCCAGAGGCGCGAGCCCGCATAGGTGCTCGCCGCCTGTGCGGCGCTGTTCTTGGCCAAGGTGTCGCAGTACGCGACCATCTTGTTGAGCACGCCTTCGAGGCCGCGCGACTCGGCCAGCAGCTTGGTGTTCTCGTCGACCACCAGGCCGTCGAACTGCGAGATGTCCAGCGGCTGCTTGTTGATCAGTGCGATGAAGTCGACCAGGCGCTTCTTGAGTGCCGGTGCCAGCGTCTCGTAGTCCTTCAGCAGCGCCTGGCCCTCCGGTGATTTCTGGAAGAAGGGCTTCAGCTCGTCCAGGCGCGCATCGAGGCCGCTCAGCGACGAGGTCAGATCCTTGGCGCCTGCGCTGCGTTCACCGCGCGTGGATGCCGACAGCAGCCCGGTCTGGGCACGGCTGGCGTAGAGCAGATGGATATTGGCCTGCTGCGTGCCCTGCAGGGCACGCAGTTCATCGTTGTAGAGCCGCTCTGCGGCGCTGTTGATGCGCCCCATCTGGACGATCCCGAACGCACTGACCGCCGCGCCGATGGCGGCGACGACCAGAAAACTCAGAACGAGCCGGGTTGTGACCCGGAGCTGTTGAAACCATTGCATTTTTCTTCCTTTTAGATGCGGGCCAGGACACCCGCAAAGCCGGTGGGCGAACCTGCGTTCGCCCGTTGGGATCTCTCACCGTTGGCGACCGGGTCGCCGCTTTCGCTCTCCACTCAGAATCAAAATTCGGTCCAGTCGCCCTGCGTGCTGGCCATGGCCAGCTGGGGCTGCGCATCCTTGTTCCTGCTCGGCAGTGCCGACTTCGGAGCCTTGCTGGCGTTGACGCGGCGTGCCGCCGGCGCAGAAGCCGCGGCGGTCGGGGCCACGCGGCGAAGCACGCGCGGTGCGGCCTCGTTGCCGCCTTGCAGGGTGAACACGCTCACCACCTGCGACAGGCTGCCGGCCTGGTCCTGCAACGAAGCAGCGGCGGCCGCAGCTTCTTCCACCAGGGCCGCGTTCTGCTGCGTGACCTGGTCCATCTGCGTGATCGCC